>CAKPRA010000026.1 GCA_934180065.1 uncultured Clostridia bacterium
AAGATAAAAAAATCATATCAGCGAGGTGTCAGTGGTTGTCAATGGAGGAAGGGTTGTCAATGGGGACGGTTCTGTCAATGGGGACGGTTCTTTTTGACAACCTTTTAATTTTTTAGCCAAAAAAGTTGCAAGTGGTTGTCAAAAAGAACCGTCCCTATTGACTTTTTCCAAGAATTTTTGTTATATTTATTTTATGGAAAATTTAAAAAGATATAATCGTTTAACTGAATATTTAAAAGAAAAATTTGGAGAGCGTACATTAAAAATATGTATTGATGGCGGATTTACCTGTCCTAACCGAGACGGCTCAGCAGGATTTGGAGGATGTATTTTTTGCAGTGAAAAAGGCTCAGGTGATCATTTAAATTCCGCTCATAGCATAAAAACTCAAGTAGAATCATACTTTTCTAGTTACAAAAGTAAAAGAGCAAATAAATTTATAGCCTATTTTCAGAACTTTACAAATACTTATGATACACTAGAAAATTTGAAAATAAAATATGACTCGGCACTAATAGATGATAGAATTGTTGCTCTAGCAATTGCAACTCGACCAGATTGCATTAACGAAGATATTGCCAAATTATTAAAATCCTATAGTTCAAAATACTATGTTTGGGTTGAACTAGGACTTCAGACTTCTAATGATAAAACTGGAGCTTTAATAAATCGAGGATATAATAGTAAACAATTTTCAGATGCAGTCGCAATTTTAAATAAATATAATATTGATGTTGTAACACATGTAATGGTTGGACTTCCAGAAGAAAATAACACTGATTTAATAAATACTATTAATTTTATCAACAATCACAATATTCAAGGAATAAAAATACACTCAACATATATAATAAAAAATACAAAATTGGCTCAGATGTATTATAATGGATCTTACAACCCATTAACTTTAGAAGAATATTTAAACAGTGTCATATATGTATTAACTCATATCTCTCCTAAAATAGTTGTTCATAGAATCAGTGGTGATGCGCCAAAAGAGCTGTTAATAGCTCCAGAGTGGAATAGTCATAAAAAGCTTGTTTTAAATGGTGTTGATAAAATTATGAAAGAGCAAAATTTATATCAAGGAATATATTTTAAATCAAAATAAAGTTTTTATTATTTCTCAATCAAAAAGTTTGCAATTGGTTGTCAAAAAGAACCGTCCCCATTGACAAAAGGCAACCATATGGCTGCCTTTTTTGGGTTACTTATTAATTGTTGTACAAGAGCATATAGGAAACTCCTTAACGTATCCGTCTTTGTTCACACGATACATCGTCATCCCATCAATAATGCCGACATTTTTTACATTTTCCAGCATATATGACTGTTTTGCCATAATTTCCTTTGATTCTTTTGATCCATGATTCCATGCTAAAAATTCGATTTTTTTAAAACCTTTAACAAAATCAATCAATTCTTCTTTTTTTGCATGACTTGAAAATTCTGATGTAGAGCATACTTCAGCCTTTTTTATTCTCACTATTCCAGAAACAAAAACCTCTTCCAGCTTTTCAGCCTCCGCAATTTTCCGGGCATTTGAACCTTCTGCAGCAAAACCAGTGATATATATTAACCAGTTTTCTTTTTCAATAAAAGCTGGTATATAATCATGTGCTGGGCCGTAATTTCCCATTCCTGATGTTGCCACAATAATCTTTTGCTCATTTTCGGACTTCTCAGAAAGAAGAATCTTCCTATCAGTAACAAAAGTTAAATTATCCGGAAGAAAGTCCTTCACATCAACTGTTTTCAGGCTTGGAAAAAGCATGGTTAAACTTATTCCTAATCCCCCATCAAGATAGATTGGAATTTCCTTGGACAAAGTTCCTCTTTCTTGCATCTGTTTTAATACTAAAAGTATATTCTGCATTCTACCATATGCAAAAGCAGTTGCAAATATGCTTTTCCCTTCAACAATTGCTTTTTCTACATCGGCTGCAAATTTACCATTTTCTATTTGCTTTTTTGATGTCTTGCCATATGTTGATTCCATAAGGAAGAACGAAATAGGCTTATCTAAGATTTCACAAGGTATTTGCGTAGTTTTTGAAGAAAAGGCATTTGATATGTTGTAATCACCTGAAAAGAACAACCTAAAACTCTGTTCATTTTCTGGAGCTACTTCGATGCATACTGATGCTGCGCCGGGAATATGTTCATTTCGTATGAACATCATTCTAATCTCTCCGGGAATCCCTTGAAGATTAACTTTTTCCCATACACACTCATCCACCGCACGAAATTCACTTTTTGCCCTTTCCAAATCCTGATAATTAAATATCGGATGCGGATTATCTTTTACAATCTTAGCTGTGTTATCAAGAAGATGTTCTGCAATCTTCATGGTATCTTCTGTCATATAAACAGGCATACTATCACCATCAGAAAACAGAACCGGAATTTGACCACAGTGATCAATATGTGCATGAGTAAGAATTACAAAATCCAGATTTTTTGGCTTAAAATCCAATCTTCCATTTTTTTCATATTCTTCTACAGAACCTTGATACATGCCACAATCTACAAGGAACATTACAGACTCTTTATTTGCAAAGGTTATAACAACTAATGTTCTAGATCCTGTTACGCCTTCTTGTAGTGATTGGATACTGGCATATGTGTGCCGTCTTTTTCCAATCATAAGAGCACCCCTTTCAAAATTATTGATACAAAACATTGAGTTTTATATTGATACTATTATATATGCATATCGCTCTTTTTTCAACATTTTTTTACAACATTAGACATTATTTAAAATTTTATTACTATCCACATATCCGGTTTATTCAAAAAAAAATATTTATTACAGTTAATACTAATTATTTCATATTAACTAGTTTTTAGTATTCTCATAATTACTACACATTGATTCATCTGGTTTCATAGTATTACAATTTTGTATTGGAGTTACTGTAATTTGCTTTAATACACATTCCTGAGCATTACAGTTATTATATTTACAGCTTCCAACTGTACAATTTATTTTTTGTTTATCCATTTTACTTCATCCTTTCAAAAATAAAATTAGCAAATTATAAATCTGCTAATTTTATTCTTTCTTAATATGAAATTTTTATTCAAAGAGCTTCTTAAAATTTAAATTTTTTCTACAACAGTTCCCTCTTTACTATCTTTTACAGAATATCCTTTTGAAATAAGTTCATCTCTTAATCTATCTGATTCTGTCCAATTTTTATTTGCTCTAGCTTCATTTCTTTCATTTACTAACATCTTAATTTCTTCAGGAATTATAACCTCTTCGGGTTTATAGTGATCTAAATCAAAACCTAAAACTCTGTCAAAATCTAATATTAAATCTGCTAATTTCTTTGATTTCTTTTGATTTTTTATAACTTCCCAAACAACACTCATTGCAACAGGCATATTTAAATCATCATTTACCGCTTCTAAAAATCTCTTTTTATAATCATTCAATAATTCATCATCAATATCCTCTTCTCCAGATAAATGTTTTAAATATCCATCTCTTAAACGAGATAATGCTGTTTTAGCAGAATCCATTGCTTCAAAAGTAAAATTAATTTTTGTTCTATAATGTGCACCTAGATTAAACATTCTATAAACCGCTGGTTCATATCCTTTTTCAGACAAATCTTTTAATGTATATAAGTTACCAAGGCTTTTAGACATTTTACCACCATTTACTTGCAAAAATTCTACATGCATCCAGTAATGAGCTGGTATTTTTCCACAATAACCTTTAGCTTGTGCAATTTCATTTTCATGATGGACTGTAATATGATCAACACCGCCTGTATGTATATCAAATTCTTCACCCAAATATTTATGACCCATAGCAGAGCATTCTAAATGCCAACCAGGATAGCATTTTCCCCAAAAAGTATCCCATTTCATTAAATGATTTTCTGGTGCTTTAAACCATACAGCAAAATCATTTGGATGTTTTTTATTTGGATCGACATCTATTCTAGCTTCTAGATTTTCTTCCTTAACATCTTTATTTGATAAAACTCCATATTTATCAAGCTTTGATGTATCAAAATAAATTGTATCCTCAGTTTCATATGTATATCCATTTGCAATTATTTGTTTAACATATTCTTCCATACATGGAATGTGTTCAGTTGCCTTTGCAATAATTTCTGGTATATCAACATTTAATTTACCTAAATCATTCAAAAATGCTTTTGTATAAAATTCAGCTATTGCAAAAGGATCTTTATGCTCTAGCCTTGCAGCTTTCATCATCTTATCTTCACCATCATCAGCATCTGAAACCAAATGGCCTACATCTGTTATGTTCATTACGTGTTTTAATTCATATCCATTATATTTTAATACTCTACGCAAATTATCCATAAATAAATAAGCTCTTAAATTTCCAATATGTGCAAAATAGTATACTGTAGGTCCACAAGAATACATACGCACTTTTCCCTTATCAATTGATTTAAACTCTTCTTTTTTCTTTGTTAATGTGTTATAAAACTTAATTTCCATAGTATTCTCCTCCTACAATCATAAATTATGTTTGAATTATATAATATAATCCTTATTGTTTCAATATATTTTTCCTCCGCCAACAACAATATCATCAATATAAAATACCGCAGACTGCCCTGGAGTTACAGCCCTTTGTGGCTCTTTAAAATTAATTTTAATTATATCATCTTCTTGAATTATTGTTGCTTTTGCCATTTTTGAAGAATACCTTGTTTTTACATCAACCTCAAGCTCTTCTTCTATTCTGTCAAATAATAATAAATTTATATCTTTAACATATGCTTGTTTAGTAAATAATTCACGCTCTTCTCCAACAATAACTTCATTTTTAGATGGATTAAAACCAATTACAAAAAGCGGAACTTTATATGAAATTCCTAATCCCTTTCTTTGACCAATTGTATAATTATATAGTCCAGAATGTATTCCTAAAACTTCTCCTTTTGAATTAACTATATTCCCATTTTTAGGTTTAATATCTGAGTTATTTTCTAAGAATTTTTTATAATTTCCATCAGGTACAAAACAGATATCTTCACTATCCGGTTTATTAGCAACTTTTAAGTTATTTTCTCTTGCAATTGCTCTTATCTCATCCTTTGTTTCAAAATCTGCTAATGGAAATAGAACATGCTCTATTAAATCTTTAGGAATATTCCATAAAACATAGCTTTGATCCTTTTTTCCTGCATTAGATTTTTTTAATACCCAACGACCATATTTCTCACTATATTCAGTTTTAGCATAATGTCCTGTTGCAATATAATTACAGCCAAGCTCTTTTGCTTTTTCATACATTAATCCAAATTTCATAAACTTATTACATTCTATGCACGGATTCGGAGTTTTACAATTTTTATAACAATTTATAAAATCATCAATAACATATTTTTTAAACTCATTTTTATAATCAATTGTAAAGTGTGGTATTCCTATTGATTTACATACATTCTTTGCATCTAAATATGTATTAATATTGCAACAGCTGCTTCCGGCAAAAAGCTCCATTGTTACTCCAACTACTTCAAATCCTTCATTTTTTAATAATAAGGCAGATACAGAGCTATCAACTCCTCCGCTCATTCCTAACAAAACCTTTTTTTCTTCATTTTTTATATTATCCATAAAACTCACCTTTATTTTATTGATGTCCATCTTTGTTATTTAATATATTTTCAATTGTATGCCATGCTAAAAGGGCACATTTTACTCTTGCTGGCATATGTGATACATTTTTAAAAGCTATAGCATCCTCCAATTTTTGAAGCTCTGAATCATCTGTAATTTCTCTTTTAATCATACCAATAAAAGTTTCTATTATTTCTTTAGCTTCTTCTATTGTTTTTCCTTTTAAAGTATCAATCATTATAGATGTAGAAGCTTGAGAAATCGCACAACCATGACCTGAAAAAGCCATATCTTCTATGACATTCCCATTCATTTTAAGCTCTAATTTTATTTCATCTCCGCAATTTGGATTGTGACCCATCTCACAATAATCTGCATCTTTAAGCTCTTTTTTATTATATGAATTCATACTATGTTCCATTATTAATTCATTATATATATCTGTTAAATCTTCCATATTAAACCCCTTCTAAACATCTAGTATACAATATTATATTTATAACATTCATTTTTAGCTATTGCATATATATTTTTCAAACGTTTCGCCCCAACTTCAAACACTGTGTATAATAGATTTTCTTGTTCAAAAATCTCTAAGGTTGTCAAAGAGAACCGTCCCCATTGACATATTTTTTAAACATTCCATATGCTTTATTTAATGCATTTACCAAATTGTCTACATCAGCTTTCGTATTATAAATATAAAAACTAGCTCTGCATGTAGAGTCAAAGCCTAAATACCTTAATAATGGTTGGGCACAATGATTTCCTGATCTTACACAAACACCTTCAGAATCCAAAATACTTGCTACATCGTGTGGATGTACTCCTTTTATATTAAAAGATATAACAGCAGAATGTTTTTCTTCATTTGGAGTCATATATATATCAAGAAATTCTAATTTTGATAACTCAGATCTTGCATATTTAACTAAATCTTTTTCTATTTTTTGAATATTATCATATCCTATATTTTCTATATAATCAATAGCAGCACCTAAACCAATAACACCTTCAACATTTTGTGTTCCAGCTTCAAATTTATTAGGAAGAGGAGCATATGTTGTATCTTGTTCATACACATATTCAATCATATCTCCACCCATCAAAAATGGTGTCATATTATTCAATAGCTCTCTTTTTCCATATAAAACCCCAATTCCAAGAGGTGCAAGCATTTTATGACCTGAAAACACTAAAAAGTCTGCATCTAATTCTTGAACATCAATTCTCATATGAGGAATACTTTGTGATGCATCAACAATAACAATAGCACCTTTTTTATGAGCATATTTTATTACTTTCTTTATGTTATTTATAGTTCCTAAAACATTTGATACATGTGTAATTCCAACAATTTTCGTACTATCTGTAATTTTTTGTTCAATTTCTTCATCAGGAATTTCATAATTATCATTTATATACATATACTTTAATTTGCTTCCTGTTGATTTTACTACTTTTTGCCATGGTACTAAATTTGAATGATGTTCCATTATAGAGATTACAACTTCATCATCTTTTTTTAGATTTTCCATCCCATATGAATATGCAATTAAATTCAAGCTTTCTGTAGCATTTTTAGAAAAAATAATTTCCTCTGAATGCTTTGCATTTATAAATTTAGCAATTTTTAATCTAGTTTGTTCATATTGCTCAGTTGCCTCCATACTTAATGTATATGCTCCTCTATGAGGATTCGCATTATACTTTTTATAAAACTCATTAACTGCATTTATAACTTGAATTGGCTTTTGTGTTGTTGCCCCGCTATCTAAATAAGAAATTTTCCTGTCTATTAATAAAGGAAAATCCTTTTTTATTTCTTCTGATAACATTCTATATCCCCCATTTTAATCTAATTTCTCATTAATCTTTTCAATTATTTCATTTCTTAGTTCATCATTTTTTATGTTTTCAAGAATTTTATTAAATTTTGCTCTAACCATTAATTTCATTGCCTCTTTTAGCTCAAAACCTCTGCTCATAATATAAAATAGCTCTTTTTCCCCTATTTTTCCAGCTGAGCTTGAGTGATTTCCTTCAACGTCCTCTTCTGAACATAATAACATTGGTAATGCTATTGATTTAGCGTCTTTTGATAAAAGCATACAATTTTCATTCTCATTTCCAGTTGCTTTTTTACAGCCTTTCTTAAAATCTATTGTTCCTTTAAAATGCTTTTTAGCCTGTTCATTTAAAACACCTTGAACTTCAATATCTATATTTGATTTTTTACCATATAGCTCTGCAATATAATTTAAATCATATAATTGCTCATTTCTACCAATATATATTGCATTAAGCTTATTATCAGCATTTTCTCCGATAATATTTGAATAATAATTGGTAATACTATTTTCACCACCCAAATCAATTATATAATAATTAATTTTAGAATTATTTTCTAATAAATTTTCAACACTTATAAAATTATTTGTATTTTCATTTAGAAAATTTACAATTATAATATTTAATTTTGAATTTTCTTTTGCAAAAGCCCTGATAACACAATTATGATAAGCCTGCACATTTTTATCAGAACAGTATTTTAATATAATTGTAGAGCTTGAATTTTCCATTGCATTAATCTGTATATTTTCTGCTAAATTTGAATTAAATTCATCAAATTTAAAGTCAATTTCTACATTTTTTTCTGTTTTACTTTCAATTTTTATATTCAATTTACAATTTGAATTATTTAAGACCTGATTTGTAAAAGTTTCATCTATTCCATATTTCAAACTATAATTTTCTATATTTGAATCTATTTTAATCTTTGTTCCAACATCAGAAATAGATACATTATTAAACTTATCTAATTTATTTGGTATATCAATATTATCAAGTTTAATATTATTAATTTTAAAATTTCTAGATGTTCTCACAGGTGTTTGATTTAGTGTTAAACTACTCATCTTATTATCCTCGTATAATGTAAATATATTTATTATACGAATTTCTCCTTTCTTTACTTTTTATATAATTATCCAATTGCTCCTTCAAGCTCTAAATTTATTAAATTGTTCATTTCAACAGCATATTCCACAGGTAGCTCTTTTGATATTGGATATGCAAAACCTCTTACAATCATTGATTTTGCGTCCTCTTCTGATAATCCCCTACTCATTAAATAAAAAATAGTTTTATCAGATATTTTACCAATTTTTGCCTCATGTGAAAATTCAACTTCATCAGTTCTAATATCATTTACGGGTATTGTATCTGAAATTGACATATCATCTAACATCAAGCTTTCACATGATACAGATGATTTAGAATTTTTAGCTTGTTCATTAATTCTAACCAATGATCTATACGTACATTTACCCCCATTTTTAGATATAGATTTTGCATTAACAACACTTGAAGTATTTGGTGCATTATGAACAACTTTAAAACCATTATCCAGATTCTGACCCTTTCCAGCAAATGAAATTCCTGTATATTCTGTTTTTGCTCCTTCTCCATTTAATATACTCATAGGATATAACATAGAAATTTTAGATCCAAAAGAACCTGTAACCCAGTCTACTTGGGCATTTTTACCAACTAAAGCTTTTTTAGTATTTAAATTTAGCATATTTTTTGACCAGTTTTCAATTGTAGAATATCTTAAATATGCATTATCCTTAACAAAAAGCTCTACACAACCAGCATGTAAATTTACTTTATTATATTTTGGAGCACTACATCCCTCAATAAAATGTAAGCTTGCACCTTCATCTACAATAATTAAAGTATGCTCAAATTGACCTGATTCTGGTGAATTTAATCTAAAATAAGACTGAAGTGGTATATCAACTTTTACTCCTTTTGGAACATATACAAATGACCCCCCAGACCATACAGCACCATGAAGAGCAACAAATTTATGATCTGAAACAGGCACACATTTCATAAAATGCTCTTTAACCAAATCAGGATATTCTCTTACTGCAGTTTCCATATCAGTATATATAACACCTTGTTTTATAAGGTCTTCCTTCATGCTATGATAAACAACTTCTGAATCATATTGTGCTCCAACACCAGCTAAAGAAGTCTTTTCCGCTTCGGGAATTCCAAGTTTATCAAAAGTATTTTTTATATCTTCAGGAACATCATCCCATGAATTATTTAATTTTGTTTTAGGTCTAACATATGTTGCAATTTCTTGCATATTAAGCTCAGAAATATCAGGACCCCATGTTGGTAATTCCAATTTATTATATGTTTCTAAAGCTTTAAGTCTAAAATCCCTCATCCATTCAGGATCATTTTTTTGTTTAGAAATTTCCTCTATAATTTCTTTAGTCAAACCTTTTTTAATCTTAAAATCATATTCATCTTTATTTTTTATATCATAAATATTTCTATTAATTTCTTCTAATTCTGTTTTTGCCATTTTGTCTTTCCTTTCCTAATTAATTTTAGCTAAAATAGTCAATTTAATCAGGTTTTACTTTTTATATTTACTATATCCGTTTTCTTCAATTTCACCAGCTAATTCTTGACTTCCAGTTGCCACAATCTTTCCATCAACTAAAATATGAACATAATCAACCTTTAAACTATGCAAAATTTTAGTATTATGAGTAATAATTAAAACAGCATTATTATCATTTTTAAACATCTCAATACCTTTAGATACTGTTTTAATTGCATCAACATCTAATCCAGAATCTGTTTCATCTAGGATTGCAAGTTTTGGATCTAATACTAACATTTGAAGAATCTCATTTTTCTTTTTTTCTCCTCCAGAAAAACCAACATTCAAACTTCTCTCCATATTTTTAGGATTCATATTAAGCTCTTCCATATATTTTTTTAATTCATCTTTAAATTGAAAAATCTTAACAGGTTTTCCAGTCATTTTATTTTTAGCATATTTTAAAAAGTTAGTAACAGAAACTCCCGGTATTTCCTCTGGTAATTGAAAAGACATAAAAATTCCCATTCTTGCAATTTCGTCAGTCTTTAAATCTGTTATATCTTGTCCTTCAAATTTGATATTTCCTTCAACTTTACTATATATAGGATTATTTAATATTGCATTTGCTGTTGTTGTTTTTCCAGATCCATTTGGACCCATAATTACATGAATCTCACCTGGTTTTATATTTAAATTAATACCTTTTAATATTTCTTTTTCTTCTGCATTAACATGTAAATCATTTATTTCTAATAAATTTTCCATTATAAAATCTCCTTTAAATTAATTATTTGTAATATTTTTTGAAGATGCTCTTCTAGCACATTCTCTGCATTTTTCTTTGTTTATATCATAATCACAATCCAAACTGTTTAGTCCTAGCTGTTTATGAACATATTTGGCCAATTTATTTATTGTATTATCAGATATAGCTAACTTTATTTTCTCAGCCTCATTTTTTGAATGCTCTTCATCTAAATCAAGAACTTCTTTCAAAAACACATATACAATATCATAAGCTTCTAGAATCTTTTTAGCTAAATTCTCACCTTCTATTGTTAACTCAATTTTTCCATATGATTCATAATTTACTAAACCATTTTCTTTTAAATTATTTATTGCTTTATTTACACTAGCTTTTGAACAATTCATTTTATTTGCAATATCTGTAACTCTTATATTTCCATTTTGTTTATTTAAAATATACATATTTTTTAAATATTCTTCTAATGCCTTTGATATCATAATCTTCCCCTTTTATATTAAATTTATAACTTTATTTGTAAAGATGTCATCATTTCATGATTAATAGAAATATTTTTGTTAACTCCGGCTAACATTATATTATAAAAAAAAATGTTTGTCAAGGTTAACTTCCAAAATATCCGGTTAAAAACACAAAGAAATTCTTCCTAACTTTAACCTGAAAAAATAAAACTACACTAGACTTTTAATAATAAAACCTAATATAAAAAAATTATAGAGTAGGATATGTAAATATATATATTAAAATAAAGTGACGCGCAGCTTGGGAGCTTTTAAAAAATCTTTTAATATTATCAAACTCAAACGAGGGTTCTACCATTCTCACACTACTTTGTACGGGCGACCAGCAAGTCACAAAATTTTAATATATATATTCACATATCCGGCTTATTACATAATTAAAAGATTCTAATAAGAGCCATACAATTCTCGCACTACTTTGTACGGGCGACCAGCAAGTCACGTATTTTAATATATATATTCACATATCCTGCTTATTACATAATCAGAAGATTTTAACAAAAGTGCCGTACAATCCTCTCACTAGTTGGAAAACTAAAAATTCAAATGAGGGCTTTACAGCCCTCACACTAATTCAAATAAATTCCCTCATATACCACAAACTTACCTCTACACAAACCACATCTATATTTCCTAGAAAAATTAACATTCAATCTTTTTCTATAAAATGAATATCCACAATTAGAGCATTGTATTTTATAATTAAATTTATCTTGCACAATAGGAATATTGCTATTTTTCAAATCCTGACTTTTATCGCCTAACCTAGAAATAGTATATCCCAATTTATAATTTATATAATTAGCATAATTTTTAAAATCCACTCCATGGTTTGAACAATTTGGAAAACAATGTATAATCTCATGCATAATTGTATTTTTTATGATTTCATCATTTAAATCCATAACCCATTTACTTATTTCAATATTATGATTTTTAAATCTAGAATATTTTATATATCTTTTTCTGCCTATTGTTTCAACATATTTTGATTTTTCATCTGGATTTTCCTGCTTACAACAACCATATCTTTTGCAATTTCTCTTTCCAATATTAATAGAAATATTCCCTATTGCATTATCATTCAAATCAATTCCAATACTATATAATTCTTCTTTACATTCTTTAAATAGTTTTTGAAGCTTCTCTTCCATAACTAAACTATATCTCTTTTTCTAAAACTATCAAACATAGTTATAATCATAAGAATTGCACAAACTCCTAGCACTCCTAACGAAAAGCTTACAGATATATTACCAGTAATATTAGATAATAATGTTGTTGCTGAATATGACATATCATTAGTAAATATTCTGCTTGAAAGCTCTAAATTATTAAATGGTATAAATCTCATCCAATCCTTTTTAATAAGTAAATTTAATATTTGCATTATTGTAGAGCCACCTAAATATGCTGCTATACTAATACCAACTGCTACAGCAGTATTTCTTGCCACAGTAGACAACATCATTGCAAATATCAAAAATACAAACACATCAATTGCGCAAACTAAATTATAAATAATAGAAAATGCTATATAATTTATAGTATGAACTTGACCATTAGAAACGTAAATATAATCTTGAGCATTTGCACTTCCAAAGAATATATTTCCAACCAATGAGCTTAGTAATGACATTAGTACAGTTGTTACAATTAATATAAATGTTATAACAATAAACTTAGAAAGTAATATTTTCCATCTTTTATTTGGTGTAAAACTCCAGAACTTTATGGTTCCTTTTGAAATTTCTGCAGAAATACTGCTACCTGCCATAATTATAATCATTACAGCAATTATCATCATAGAAAAACTACTTACCATATAATCATATGATTTTCTTGTAGACCCAATACTATCACCAACACCTGTCATATATGGTGCCATATTGTGCTCTATTCTATATTCATTTATTTTAATATTATTTTTATTCTTTTTTAATGTTTCTTCTGTTAAAGCTTTTTGGGTTGTTGTATCAATTCCTGATCTGACATTATTTTGTAATAATCTTATTTCATTAATTAAATTAATTTTCCATTTATCATCTGGATTATACACTTTACCAATCTCGTATTTTTCCTCTAAATTTAAAACATATAATTCATCATCATATTCATTTTGATTAATTTGCCCTTTATCAAAATCTTTTTTTAACATTTCTTTTTTATTATTTATATATCCAATAAAATCATCTTTTATTAATAATTCACTTATCTTGTTAAAATTCTCTTGCTCTATTTTTTCAGACTCTTCATCTTTTAAACTTTTATAATTATATATTTTTTCTTTTGAAGTAAGCAAATCTGAAGTTATTACATCTGTTTTCCAATATTTTGTATATATATTAATTTGATTATCAATTGCAAATTGATATATGTCAATTTTTGCTTGTATACTATTTTTTGAGGACTCATCTAATGAGTCATTATTTTCATTTATCTCATATTTTAAAGAATCTATTTCTGATTGCAAATTACTTTTATAGTCAATATTTTCATATATTTCATCTGATAAACTGTACATTTTTTTTGTCAATATTGCAAAACCAGCTGATGCAAATAATGATATTATTAAAATAATTAACATTACTTTAGTTGATTTCTTTTTGATTATTTTTGTAAATTCGCATGAACACAATCTAAAAAATTTACTCATCTTTTTTATCCTCCTTTGTCATATCAAAAAACATATTTTCTAATGTATTTTCGCATTCATTTGCAGATTCAACATCTATATCATTTAAAACTAAAGTTTTTACAATATTTGATATTTTTGATTTTTTTATGCTTACATAAATCTTCTCATCTTCAATTTTAATTGTTTTACCTATTTTTTCTTTAAACACATTTTCTGCTTTTTCCAATTGCTTTACTTTTATTTCATATTTTACAACTGATTCTTCGCTTTCTTCATTTTTGTTCAAGCTCTCAGCTTTTACAAATTTTCCATTATTGATAACAACTACTCTATCACACATTAATTCCATTTCACTTAATATATGTGAAGAAACTAATACTGCAATATTTTCTTCTTTTGCTAATTTTTTTAATATAGCTCTTAAATCCTTTATTCCAACGGGATCTAATCCATTTGTAGGTTCATCTAAGATCAATACTTTAGGAGAATGTAATAAAGATAATGCAAGACCAGCTCTTTGTTTCATTCCTAATGAATATTTACAAACTTTTTGTTTCATACTTTTTTGTAATCCAACTAGCTCTAATGTTTTATATACTTTACTATAATCAACATTTCTTATTTTGGCATATAATTTAAGATTATCTACAGCAGACATATACCCATACATATCTGGATTTTCTACTATACCACCTATATACTGCATTGCTTTTTCAAAATTCTTTTTTATATCATATCCGTTTATAGAAATACTACCTTCATCAATAGAAAGTAATCCTAAAATCATTTTAATTGTTGTTGTTTTTCCTGCTCCATTAGGTCCTAAAAAACCAACTATCTCCCCCTGTTTAACATCAAAACTTAAATTATCAACAACTTTTACTTTGCCAAAATATTTACTTACGTTTTTTATACTTAATATAGATTCTGACACAACATTCACCTCCTAAAACATGTATCCGCTATTGTACATTAATGAATTATCTGCACTATAACTTAAATTTCCACAAACTATTTTCCAATTTCCATCTTTTCGCTCTAAAGTTATACTTTCATCTTCATTATCAAAAGAGCTTTCTTTTACTTTTTCAATTGGCTCTCCTGTTTCTGAATTTATATCTTGATATTTTTGCTTTACTGTTGTTTTTGTATTGAATGTTACACTAACCTGATTACCGTCAAAACTATATGATGTTATTTTTACTATTTTTTTATTAAACTCTGTTATAAAACTAGATGTATTTAGTAATTGGCTTTCTAAATTATCTGATATAATATTTTTTTGTATATTTGTTGCAGATTCATTTGTTGTAATCTTATTTAGTTCATTTTTTATTTCAGAATAATATGCACTTAAATCTACGTTTTTTCCGTCTTCTCCTATAACTTGATATTCAGTTGGTAAAATACTGTATTTGTTTGAAATCTCAATAAAATTTTCACATGCCTTCTTTATATCTTCTTTAGAATTCTTTCTGTTGTTTTCAACATTTATTGAGTATATAACAACAGCTAAAAGTACAATTATTGTAAGTACTAAACCAATATTAATTTTTTTAAAAAATTTCATCACTTTTCCCCTCTCTCATTTTAAAACTTTTTTAATTATATTCTATGTATATAACAAAATCAACAATAATTTTATAAAATTTCTTGATAGTTTTTTGAATGTAATGTTTTTTTTGAAGCCGGACATGTGAATATATATATTAAAATTCGTTCCTTGCTGGTCGCCCGTACAAAGTAGTGTGAGAATGGTAGAGCCCTCGTTTTGGTTTTGTGGTATTAGGACATTTTCTAAAAGCTCCCAAGCTGCACGTTAGTTTTTTTTATGTAATGTTTTTTTGAAGCCGGACATGTGAATATATATATTAAAATTCGTTCCTTGCTGGTCGCCCGTACAAAGTAGTGTGAGAATGGTAGAGCCCTCGTTTTGGTTTTGTGGTATTAGGACATTTTCTAAAAGCTCCCAAGCTGCGCGTCACTTCTTTTAATATATATATTCACATGTCCTACTCTACTAAATGATATTTATCTTTGAATTATAACATGAAAGCACAATTTCGTTTTTATGTAAACTATTGACTTTTCTGGGAAAAAATAGTATAATTAATTTTGTTATTATTATTAAAGGAGGAATACAAATGAGTATAAATAAAACTTTAGTATTTGGACATAAAAATCCGGACACAGACTCAATAATGTCATCATTAGTAATGGCAAATTTAGAAAATCAATTAGGAAATGAGGCTAAGGCAGTTCGTCTTGGTAATATAAATAAAGAAACTGAATATGTAATTAATTATTTAGGAATTGAAGCACCTGAATTTATATCAGATATTGAAGATGGTCAAAATATTATATTAGTAGATCATAATGAAGCAACTCAAAGTGCTGATAATTTAACAAATGCTAATATTCAAAAAGTTATTGACCATCACACAATGAATTTCGTAGCTCCATATCAACTATATTATAGAGCTGAACCAGTTGGTTGTACAGCAACTGTATTATATAAAATGTATAAAGAATATGATGTAGCTATAACAAAAAATATTGCTACAATGATGTTAAGTGCTATAATATCTGACACATTATTATTCAAATCACCAACTTGTACACCAGAAGATAAAATGATAGCTGAAAAATTAGCAAAAATAGCAGAAGTTGATTGTGGAATATATGGTACTGACTTATTAAAAGCTGGAACTGATTTAAGTGACTATACACCAGAGCAAGTAATTAATATTGATAGTAAATTATTTGAAAAAGGTGGAAAGAAATTCAAAATAGCTCAAATTAACACAGCTGATATTGATAGTGTATTTAAAAATAAAGTATATTTTGAAACAGCTATAAATAATGAAATTAAAAAAGATAACTTAGATTTATATGTTTTTGCTGCAACAGATATATTAAATTCAAATTCAAAAATCATATCACTTGGAAATGACTCAGGAATTGTTGAAAAAGCTTATGGAGTTACTTTAGATGATAATACAGCATTATTAGAAAACGTAGTTTCAAGAAAAAAACAAATGCTTCCTAAAATATTAGAAAACTTAGATTAATATTTTACAAGTAATTTTTAGAGCGAAATCTGATAAAAAAAAGACCAAAATTATTATATAAAAAGTTAAATAATTTTGGTCTTTTTTTATTTTATATTTTTTTCCATTTTAATTATTTTTCTATTTCACGCTCTAAATTTAAACTTTTTAAGTATTTGATTCTTTCTTCATGAATTCGCTCTTTCAAATTTAATCCAGGTTTTAAATTTGGATATAAATTCATGACATATTTTCCATCAATTTTATTTATTATATCTTCGCCTAAATCTGCAAATTCAACTTTTCTTTTTTCTAAACCTCTGCAATTTTTATCAGACTCAACAACTATTTCAAGTCCTTTGAGTCCTAAATCTGTCTTTGATATTCTTTCTAAAAAGTCAATTTGTTTATTTGGTGTCATTCTATAAAAAATTCCGCCTTTCATATGTTCAGCAGCTGATGTAACACCACTTTTTATCCATGATTTTGGCATTCTTAATCTTTTTCCAAATTTTTTCACTTCATCAACACCCTTAATGTCATGTCCATAGTGATGTGGATACTCTTCTTTTGGTGTAAGACCTTTTCCTAAATCATGTACTAAAGCTGAAAATCTGATTTTTTCGTCCTTAGTTATTGAACATGCCATCTTAAATGCAAGCATTGTATGATTGTATGCATCCCCTTCTGGATGATGATCAATTGGTTGAATTGCTCCAATTAACTTATATAGCTCTTCAAAATGAACCTCTAATATATTGGCTTTTTTTAATACTTCAAAAAATCTTACAGGATAATTTGAATTTATTGCTTTTCTAAATTCTTCAAAAACTCTTTCAGGTGACAAATATTTTAATTCTGATTTTAATTCTGAAATCATTTTAATTGTATTCTCATCAACATCGAAATTAAATTTACTTGCAAATCTAGCTGCTCTATATGCTCTTAATGGATCATCTTTAAAATTTGAAGAAGTTGCTTTTATAACACCATTTTTAAAATCTGATATTCCATTAAAAGGATCTATTATTTCGCCTGTTAAGACATCTTCTGCTATAGAATTTATTGTTATATCTCTTCTAACTAAATCTTGCTCAATAGTAATATTACTATTTGAAGTAATTTTAAAATCAGTATGCTTTTTTCCTATTTTATATTCAGATCTTGCCATTGCAAATTCTCTTCCATCTATATCATATACAAAAAATGACTTTCCCCTCTTTATAGCATTTGGAAACAGCTCTTCAAACTTTCTAAAATCTAGACCCACAACACAATAATCTTCATCATTTTTCTCTAGATTAAATAGCTTATCCCTAACAGCACCACCTACTAAATAGAGCCTTCCACCATTTTCATTTATTTTATTTGCAATATTTTTTATATTCTCCATGTTTTATAATAAAACCTTTCGTTAATTCATTTACCATTTATATGTTTCTTATAATATTTCAATTTTTATGTATATTACTTATCTTTTACATTAAATATAGAATATGATGAATGATCTGTTGTTGTTTTATCTTTATTACAATAAAAATTAATTATATTTTTAGTTATTATAGTTGTAGATATAATAATTATTGCTGATATTACAATGAAGCCAACAGTTTTAGCAATTGCTATTACACATAATCTTATTAATTTTGCAAATAAAAATAATGCTTTTTTTATAAAATTCCATATAACATTACCTACATTACTTCTTTTATTAATATTATTTTTTTCTTTTATTCCTTTTAAAGCTAATTCTTTTTCTATAATAACTACAGGTAATAAATTGGCCTTATTAACTATAACTGGTAATTTATTTTCCTCAAATTCTGTTACAACATTTTGATCTTGCACAATTTCTATACAGTTTCCCTTTACTACATTATTTTCCATTTACAAAATCCACCCCCTTATTATAATATATTTATTAGCTTTATAAATTTTAATGACTATATTTATATTATACTTCAAAAAAGCCCAAAAATAAATATGTTTTGGTAATTTTTTCGTATATTTAACAGCGCAAATCTACAATATAATTAATATTAGCTCTTTTTTCTACACAAATTTATATTTTATAGATGTCATGAAGTAACATTTTTCTATTATATAAAATAAAAGCAGATTTTTAATACTTTAATTTATAAAATCCGCTTTTATTTTATATATTTTTTAATTTTGTATCTTTTGTCTTACCATTTCAGTATTAGTTGTTATTACTTCAAATTTGTATCCATTACTCAATCCATAATCAATAATTCCCGGCAAAGCTTCTAATGTTTTATTATTTCCGCTAAAGTCATGCATTAAAACAATATTATCTCTTCCTGGTTTTAACCCTTTTGTTACATTGTTATAAACCCCTTCTTTTGTTTTAACATCACCTGAATCTCCAGATAAAACATTCCAATCATAATATTTAAATCCTTCGCTCAATATTTTTTCAGATACTTTAGACATTACTCCAACACAATATTTTTTACTTACAGTATTAGAGCTTCCTCCCGGAAATCTAACAAGCATAGTTTTAATTCCTGTTGATTTATATATTTTATCTTGTAATTTGATTATATTATTATAACAAGCTTCAACAGATGTGTAAATTTCTGAGTATTTGTGAGAATATCCATGTATACCAATTGCATGACCTTCATCTATCTCTCTTTTAACTAAATGCTCATTTGCTTCATTATAATTTAATATAAAAAATGTTGCATGAACGCCCTTTTCCTTTAAAACATCTAATATTTTAGGAGTTATTGTTGAACTTGGTCCATCATCAAATGTCAAATATATAACTCCTGTTGCCACATTATCTCCAATGACAACACGTCTTGTTGATGTTGCAACATTTCCATTACTATCTGCTACAGTATATGTAATTTTGTAATCACCATCTACAGATGTATCAAAATTGTTTCCAGTAATTTTTATTTTATCAGAAAGATTACCATCTTTATTATCAGTTGCAGTTGCTCCTTGCTCTTCATATTTTGTACCTTTTACCATACTGATAAAAGCATTTCCATTTAACTTTATTTCAGGCGGTGTTGTATCTGTTATATTAATATGCCTTACTTTCTCAGCTTTATTTCCTGAAGAATCTAAAATTTCGTAATGCAAATCATAATTTCCATTATCACCCTTTACCTCTGAAACTGTCACATTTTTTGTAATATCACCATCATAACCATCAATGGCAGTATACCCAGGCTCTTCATATTTTTTTCCAAACTCCAAATTCAAATTCTCATCACCATTTAATGTTATCTCTGGAGATATCGTATCTTTAACTGTAACACTTCTAGTATAGATATTATACCTACTTAAATATGGAACCTTATATGTTACTGTATATGTACCAATTTTTGATGTATTAACATTATTCTCAATAATTACTTCATTGCTTATATTTCTTAACTTTGTGAATGCCATTATCCCTTTATCAGTATAATTAGTACCATATTCAATTTCAATATTTTTCTCACCATTTATCTTAACAATTGGAGCACTAGCAAATTGATTTATTAATATCGTAGCAATAACAACTATAAAAAAAATTAAAATTCCAATAATTATAGGAATTTTCTTGTTTTTTTTCGGAATATTAAGATTCTTATAATCAAATTCAATTGAAGAATCTTTAACCTCTTCTTTTTCCTTTATACCATTCATTTTAAAAATCCCCTCTAAAACTATTAATCCTATAAAACATTTTACAACTTTTTATACATTTATACAACATTTTTTTACAAAATATCATAAAAAAATGAGTTACTATTCATTTCCAAATACCAATAAAATTAGCAAAGTAGGATATGTGGATATATATATTAAAAAGAAGTGCCGCGCAGTTTGGGAGCTTTTTCCTAAATCTATCATTAATCAAAATCAAAACGAGGGCACTACCATTCTCACACTACTTTGTATGGGCGACCAGCAAGGCACTCATTTTTAATATATATATCCACATATCCGGCTCTATTATAGTTATTTTATATATATCCACATATCCGGGGCTCTATTATAGTTGTTTTATATATAAAAAATACGTGCTGTTTGGGAGCTTTTAGAGCAAAAACAGTGACTATTTACAGTCACTGTTTTTTAGCTAAACTTCAAATTTATTCCTGGAAAAAACTTTCAAATTCTTCTGCAGAAATTATTTCTTTTTCCATTAATGCATTTGCAACAAGTTCCAATTTATCCATATGCTCAGAAACTAATCTTTGAGCCTGATAATATGCATTATCTACTAATGATTTTATTTCAGTTCCAATTGAGTCTTCAAATTTATCACCCAATAATTCAATTTGATATGGATCCTTTTCAAGATTTATTGATATTGGACCAACTGTATCACTCATACCATAAACAGTTACCATATCTGTTGCAATTTTTGTTGCAACCTCAATATCATTACTTGCACCTGTTGATATATCATTTAAGGCTATCTTTTCTGCAGCTCTTCCTCCAAGTAAAGCAATTAATTTTTCAAGCATTTCTTGTTTTGAAACAAAAAACTTGTCCTCGTTTGTCTTATACATTGTATATCCACCAGCAACACCTCTAGGTATAATTGAAACCTCCTTAATATCTTTTTGAGTTTCCAAATATCTACTAACAATAGCGTGTCCTGCTTCATGGAAAGCTGTTAATTTTTTATCTTTTTCAGATACCACTCTACTATGTTTTTCTAATCCTACAGTAACTTTTTTTACAGCATCTTCTATGTCTTTATTTGTAATAGAGCTGTGTCTTTTTATTGTAGCAATTATAGCAGCTTCATTCAAGATGTTTGCAAGCTCTGCACCTGTAAATCCAGCTGTATCTTCAGCAATACTTCTTAAATCCACTGTTGGATCAATCTTTTTGTTTTTAGCATGAATTTTTAATATTGCTTCTCTTCCATTTAAATCTGGTAAACCAATCATAATTTGTCTATCAAATCTACCTGGTCTTAATAAAGCTTTATCAAGCATTTCAGGTCTATTTGTTGCAGCTAAAACAATTATTGCCTCATCTGTATCAAAACCATCCATTTCAACCAACAATTGATTTAAAGTTTGGTTATTCTCGCTTTCAGCACCACTTGAAGAAGTTCTTCTTGAACCTATGGCATCAATTTCATCTATAAAAACTATACATGGAGCAATTTTTCTTGCCTTTTCAAATAATTTTCTAACTCTAGAAGCACCTAATCCTGCAAACATTTCTATAAATTCTGATCCACTCATAGAAATAAAAGGAACATTTGCTTCACCAGCAATAGCTTTTGCTATTAAAGTTTTACCTGTTCCCGGATTTCCACAAAGTAAAACACCTCTTGGAACTTTAGCTCCCATTTCTTGAAATTTTTTTGGTTTTTTTAAGAAATCTACTATTTCAATCATTTCTTGTTTTTCTTCATCTAATCCAGCAATATCTTTGAATGTTGTTTTTGTTTTCTGGGTTGTAGAATCATAAACTTTTCCTTTTTCACCCAACCCTTGCATTTGTATAATTACAATTAGGAAAACAATAAGTAGAATTGTTGGTAAGAATGCAATTAACTTTTCACCAATTGTAAGAAAAACATTGTTCTCTTTTTGCTCTAATTTAATGTCTTTACCTTCTCTTATCTGATCTTGTATAAATTCTATAAAAGCCTCTGTTTCAGGAATTATAGCATCTCTTTCCTCTTCTTCGTTTTTCAATTTAACTTTTATATTATTGCTTTTTGTTTTCATTTCTACTTTTTCTACAGAGTTTTCTCTTATTTTAATTATTAAATCTGTATAAGCAAGTGTTTTTTCCTCTTTTTCTTTTGAAAATTGGTTATATTTTACTACTCCAAATATAATACCGGCAATTGCTAATATTATAACTATTGCTATAATTAAATATTTTTTATTATTGCCTTTTTTGTTTTCATTTGAATTCATTATTTATCTCCCTTCAACTAAGTTAAGATTGAAAAAATGGATAATTTTTTCTATCGTAATAATTAATTTTAAATTTACTGTTTATCGGTATTTATAAGTATAACAGCTGTAATTTCATATATTGTTGCTATAGATGTATACATAGTAGCGAAGTATTTTATATTAAAAACGGTAAATACATTTATCAAATAATAAATCATTGCCAATACAACAGAAAGTGTTATCGCATGTATTGAAATATTAAAACAATTTTTAAATCCTATTTTATTTTTTCCAAAAATTTTAGATGTTATAAATCCAATTAATGCTATAATCAAAATATCAAATAATGTTGAAATTCCCAATATTATAAATGCCAATATTAATGACATTACTATTAATAAAATACAATATTTTCTAAAACTTAAAACATCAATTATATCATTTTTATTTAAATTATTTTTTAATAAATTAGAATATTTAAAATTAAATTTATAACCATTTATTTTAATATAAAAACTACTTTTTCCAATGGCTATATCAGCATTATAATTCTCAACATTTTCACTTGATGTATCTATAATTATATAATCATTATAATATGAAATATACTCATCATTATTTATACTCATAAAACCATCTACATAATCAATATTAGTTATTTCTGATTGTATAAAATTTCTTGCATTTTCCAAATTTTTATTAAAATTATGACATATTCCAATAGTTACTATTATCGAATATATCAATATTAAAACTGAAAAATATTTAAATCCACTTGAAATTTTTTCAGTTGAAATATCTTTATAATAATCAAAATTTTTTATACTTTTTATCATTTTATTGATAAATAAATCTTTGTTTTTCAATTATTCACCTCATTTATAAAAGAATTTTTACTCAATAGCACTGGGAAAAATATATAACCCAGTGCTTATTTTAAATTATGGTATTTTATTTTCATTTGGATTTTCTATTTCGTTTTTTACTGTATTTGTAGTATTATTTTCAACAATATTGTTATTATTCTTTTCTGGCTTTTTTTCTATTTTATTTACTGTAATTGTTATTCTCTTATTCTTTTCTACCACCAAACCAGACTTTAAATCTTGACTTAGAACAGTACCATCTGCCTTAGATGAATCAGATTTATATTCTACTTTAATACTAAGTCCAGCAAGTTTCTTTCTTGCTTCTGCTTCTGTCATTCCAACAACATTAGGGACAAAAACATCATCAGAATTTGTTACTTCAACACCAGTATTAGGTTTATCAGTTATTATCTCTGTAACTTTAGAAACATGAATTGTACAGGTTTCAGATGGTGCAGAAGAGGTTGTTCCCTCTGTTTTCCATTTTGGATTTCTTTCTTTTTCCGGAATAAAACTATAGAAATATGTATTTGGACAATATTCTGTAGCAATTTTTCCAGATTCTGAACATATTTTTAATGAATGACCTTCACAATCTCCAGGCTCTTCACCTTGGACGAAATACTCTGAATATGTTTCTGAACAACTACTTGTAGCTTTTAGCCCTGATTTCTTACAAATTGTAAGTTTAATTATTCCACTAGGCTCTGTAAATGTTGCTGCTGGCAAATCTTTATGAACATCTTTCATAACCTCAGCCCAAATTTTTGCAGCATTGTTACCACTACCATTTATACGAATTAAATTACCTTTATATTTATCATATCCATACCAAGTTGCACCTGTATAATATTGAGTCATTCCACATAACCAGTTATCAACTTTTCCATTTGTTGTACCTGTTTTAGCTCCAACATCAAAATTACTCATTCTACAAACTTTTGCAGTTCCATTGCCACCTTCAACTGGTTGTTTTAAAAGCGTTTTCATTATATAAGCATGCTGCTCTGTCATTACACGCTCTGTCTTCTGATTTGCTTCTATAATAACATTTCCAGAAGAATCCTCAACTTTTGTATAAAATGTAGGTGAAATATATACACCATTATTTGCAATCATTGCATATGCTCCGGCCATTTGTAATGGAGTTACACCAAATGTTTGACCTCCCAAAGCCATAGCTGGTATATTTGAATCATTCGTTTTTGCATCTTCACTTGCTTTTACTAATGATGTTATACCACATTTTCTAGCAAAATCTATTGCATTATCAGGACCAAGCTCTGCCATTATCTTACATGCAACTATATTTACTGATCTTTCTATCGCATTTCTTACAGTTATATATCCTGAAAATCCACCACTATCATTCTTAGGGTACCAATCTCCAAAGTGTATTTTCTCGTCATTATAAACTGTTCCAGCAGTAATTGTTTTGCTTTCTATTCCATATCCATATGTAACTATTGGTTTTATTGATGAACCTGTTTGTCTTGTAAGAACTGTAGCCCTATCAAGACCTATTGCATCAACATCACTACCTAGACCTCCCATACATCCGACTACTTGACCTGTTGTATGATCTATGATAACCATAGCAGATTGTGAATGTGTTGGTGATTCAGATGATGTTAAAATATAATTTCCACTTGTATAAACAGCTTTTAATTTATTTTGAATATCAGAATCTTCAGTTGTATATATTCTATATCCTCCACCAAATACACGATTTTTTGCAAATTCTTGTGACATCTTTTTTTCTTCAACTAAATCTTTTACAACTTGATCAACAGCTGCTTTTATAAAATAATCTTTAATACTTGATGATGGCAATTGTCCTTTTGTAAAAGCAAGCCCTTTTTCAGTATTATCATATGCTGTCTTATATTGTTCATCTGATATATATCCAAGCTCTTTCATTTTCTTTAAAACTGTTTCTGTTCTATTTTTTATTTTATTCATTACTTGACTTTGTTTTTCTGCGTCTTCGCTATTTTTAAATGGATTATAAGCATTTGGTGCATGATTTATTCCTGCTATAAATGCACATTCTTCAACTGATAAGTCACTTGCTGATTTATTAAAGTAATAAATTGATGCCATTTCAACACCACATATATCTCCACCATCAGCCCCTAGTGGAATATAATTTAAATAAAGCTCTAATATTTGCTTTTTTGATATCATTTTTTCAACTTGATAAGCTCTAGACATTTCTTTTATTTTTCTCTCAACACCTGCTGATCCAGAATTTTCTCTCTCGTTTGTGATGTTTTTTACCAATTGCTGTGTAATTGTACTTCCACCAAAAGAAGAATCTCCTTTAAGTACATATGTTACTGTTGCAGCTAATGTTCTTTTTATGTCTACCCCTTTATGATTATAAAATCTTTCATCTTCAATTGATATAAAAGCATTTGGTAAGTTTTCAGTCATTTCATCATAACTAATTATCTCTCTATTCTCTTTTCCTGATAGCTCTGCTATTACTTTACCATTTTTATCATATATTACAGTATTAGCATTTGATAATGATAAATCTTCTTGTGATAAAGCAAATTTATCACTAAAGAAAATTCCACAAAAAATTCCAACACAAACCAAAACAGCTAAAACTCCTAATAAGAATAAAATCAATATAGCTCTTTTCAATTTTGTGTGTTTCTTTTTGCCTTCTTTTTTTAACTTTTTATCTTTTCTACCGTCAGTGGTTCTTTTTGTTACTTTACTACCTACTGAACCTGTAGATTTCTTTTTTGAATTTTTTTCCATATATCTACTCCTTTTCCAGCATAATTGTTTTGCCAAATCATAATAAAATTATATTATAAATTGTAAAAAAATTAAAGAGTTTTTCAATATATTTTATTACTTTGATAACAAGTTTAAAGCATTTTTTATTAAATTTTCTAAATTCTCATCCTTTTTATCTAATTTTGGTATAATTTTTTCAATATCTTTTCTTGTATATCCCAAAACCTGTAATGCCGAAATCATATCTTCCATATTTTCATTATCATTTGTTATAGTTATATTTTCATTAATATCTACATTTTCTATATTGATTGATTTTAATTTATCTTTTAACTCCAATATAATTCTTTGTGCTGATTTTGCACCTATTCCTGGTAATTTTTTTAGTACACTCACATCATCAGATACAACCGCAAGAGCAAATGATGATGGCTCAATATTTGATAAAATTGTAATTGCTGATTTTGCACCTATTCCACTTACAGATATTAATAATTCAAACATTCTTAGCTCTTCAGCTGATGCAAAGCCATAAATACTAATATCATCTTCTCTAACTTTTACATATGTATGTACTTTTATTATAGTTCCTAAATCTCCTATTTTCTTCATTGAATTTTCAGACATAAATACTTTATATCCAAGCCCATTCACATCAAGAATTATATAATCCAACATCCTTGACTCATATAAACCTTTTATATATGCAAACATATTTTCCTCCTTTGAATTTTTCTATATTTTATCATATGTAAATTTAAATTCAATATAATATTAAGAACAAATCTAAAAAAATCAAAGATTTATTTTAGTAAATTTTCTGTTCAATATAGAACAAAAGCGGACACTAATAACATTTGCTCTGTTTAAAACATTTTAAAGTCAGCGTCTTTGTTCACGCGCCAAAATTACGCAGTAATTTGTATGCAATGTTTTGGTGTAGTTCTTTTTATATAATAGGAATTATCTATTTTTTATATAGTATATAATTTCAATATTACTCATAAGTAAAATCATACTTATATATTGAACTTTCCTATTAATTGAGTAGAGGATAATTCTTAATGAATTTCTTCCCTCTCACACCACCGTA
>CAKPRA010000027.1 GCA_934180065.1 uncultured Clostridia bacterium
CTAATTGAAAAAGGCCGATTTTAAGCCTGCTAAAACTTAAATTTCAGCAGGCTTAAAAATCATACCTTGACAAATTTTAATTTGTCATTTATATTAATTTTAGTTAAAAAACATAAATAAATTTTTTCATATTTATGTTTTATATCATAAGAAGTTTAAAGTTTACACAAACTTTTCGATGCTCTCTTATTAATTGGTCTAGTAGTTTTTATTTTTCAACCCTTTCATCTTCATAAAGTTTTTTAAATACTGAATTTGCTCTTTTAATTCTTCAATTCTATCTTCATAATTTTTTATAATCACCTGCAGATTTTCTCCTTGTATTAAACTTGATTGTTTTTGTTTAACTCTCTTCTTTTTTTTCTCTTTTAAAAATTCATATCCGTCGTTGGTAATTTTCCAGTCATTCTTTGTATTTTTCTTCATATAACCTTGTTTTATTAAATTTTCTTTTCTGTTATAAATTGCTTGAGGCGTAATACCAAAATCTGTTGCTATTTCCTTAATTTTATACATCTTCATTATCTCATTGTCATTTTATTAAATACTTTATTAAAACTTTAATACTTTTTCTTTAATCAAATTCTATTTCTTTAACTAACTTTTGTCAATCCATAACAAACTTTCCGTAGTCACTTTAACATTATGCAAAATTAATCTTTAATGCAATGTTCTATTCAATAAATCTACATTCAAATAGATTCTTAAATATTGCCCCTCGTTCGTTTAATTTTTTTTGCAATCGGTAGTAACAGTTTAGATAATTTCAATCTAATACAACTTAGATTAACTTAAATTGTCAATCAGTACAAACTAATCCATACATTCGGTGGTAAATCCTCTTTTAGTTTTCCACTCCGTACTCTTTGTTTATTGAGGGGGTTCGTCGTGAGTTTCCTCTGACTCAAATACAACACCTGTGTAATGAGTTTATATAAAAAGCGTTCTTTGCCGGTTGCCCATACAAATAAACCTAAATTGTTAAATAAAATTTGACAATTTGGGTTTATTTTTTTAATAATAGGAAAATATAAGTATTAACGTTTAATTAAATAATTGGGAAAGGAGTATATGACATATGTAAAATATTTGATATGTCATGACTATGAAATGTTTTTACAATTAATTATAATGTTATTAGGTTTTTTATTATTGGTTAAAGGCGCGGATTTTCTGGTAAAAGGTGGTAGTGATATTGCCAAAAAATTTCATATACCTGAACTCGTAATAGGTCTTACAATTGTTTCAATTGGGACATCTTTGCCAGAGCTAATGGTAAGTGTTACAGCAGCTTTGGAAGGGCATTCTGATTTATCTATTGGAAATGTTATAGGAAGTAATATATCAAATTTATTGCTAATCTTGGGCTTATGCTCTATTATTAGAAATTTAAAATTTAAGAATGAAACAAAGTATTTTGAGAGTCCTTTTGCTATTATTGTTACAATATTGCTTTTTGTATTGGCAAATAATAATTTGATGGGACAACCTAATATGATTACAAGAGCAGAAGGTTTCATATTACTTAGTTTATGCATTATTTTCATAATTTATAATATAATTATGTCGAAAAAAGGAGAAGAATTTGATGGGATTAGTAAAGACTTGGTTTTTATAGATACTAAAATGAGCTCTTCAAGATTTGTGATAAAGGCAATTTTGTTTATTATAATTGGAATTATATTTTTAAAATTTGGGGGAGATTTTGTTGTTAATAGCTCTACCAAAATTGCTAGAATATTAGGAATGAGCGAAAAACTAATTAGTTTAACTATTATATCAATTGCAACAAGTTTACCAGAGCTTATAACATCAATGATTGCTGCCAAAAGAGGGGAGATAGACTTAGCAATTGGAAATATAATAGGATCTTGTATTTTTAATATTTTATTGATTATTGGTACCTCAGCATTAATTAGTCCAATCAATTATTCTACAAGTTATAATAAAGATATGGTTATTTTGATAATAGCAACGGTTTTATTGGGATTATTCCCATTTATTGGAAAGAAAAATGAAATGACTAGAGCAAATGGAATATTATTTTTCGGAGGATATATTGCATATATGGCATTTTTGATTGTACAGTAAATTTAAAAATTTTGTTAATATATTAATTAGTAATTAATACCCCTGCGTTAATATATATTAACACAGGAGTATTAAGCAAATAGCAGAAAGAATAATAGTAACAAGAACTAAACAGGTATAGCGTTTCTTGCCAATTCATCACATCTATTGTTAAGCTCTACAGTACTATGACCTTTTACTTTATTAAAAGTGACATCATGTATTTTTACTAAATTATAAAGCTCTTGCCAAAGCTCTTTATTTTTTACAGGTTCATTATTTGCTGTTTTCCAACCCTTTTTCATCCAATTATATATCCATCCTTGTTTGAAGCAATTTACTACATATGCGCTGTCACTATAAATATTTACTTTGCAAGGATGTTTTAAAAGTTTTAAAGCTTCTAAAACTGCAGTAATTTCCATAATATTATTTGTTGTATTTTTAGCTCCTCCAGAAATCTCTTTTTTTATTTCTTTATATATTAAAACACTTCCCCAACCACCAGGTCCTGGATTACCTGAGCAAGCTCCATCCGTATATATAGTAACTTCATCCATTTTTTATCAATCCTTTCTATTTTAGTATTGTTATATTTCAGATTTTATGATATTATAACAGTAAATTTTTAATACAACAATATATTAAACCAAAAAAAGCATTATTTTAGTTACTATTCACCGATAACTATCAGTTTTAACCAGTAGAGTAGGATATGTGAATATATATATTAAAAGAAGTGACGCGCAGCTTGGGAGCTTTTAGAAAGCATTTTATAATAACCCAAACTAAAATGAGGGCACTACCGTTCTCACACCACTTTGTAAGGGCGACCAGCAAGGAACGAATTTTTAATATATATATTCACATGTCCGGCTTACTATAGTAGTTTTATATATAAAAAGGTACGTGCAGCTTGGGAGCTTTTAGAAAATATTCTAATATTACAAACTAAAACGAGGGCACTACCGCTTTCACACCATTTTGTAAGGGCGACCAGCAAGGAACGAATTTTTAATATATATATTCACATATCCGGATTACTATAGTAGTAGTGAATTGTAACTAATGAAGTCAATTATAAAAGTACTACTAAACCTATTGTTTAAGTAGTTATTTTTATGAAAAAAGGGGGATGCAAAATGAAAATGAACAGAGTAGTGGGCATTGTTGCAGAATATAATCCTTTTCATAATGGTCATATGTACCATTTAAGTAAAGCCAAAGAAAAATCAGGAGCACAATATAGTATATGTGTAATGAGTGGAAATTTTGTCCAAAGAGGAAATAGTTCAATCCTAAATAAATGGAAAAAGGCAGAAATGGCATTACAAAATGGAATTGACTTAGTAATTGAACTTCCAACAATATACAGTATATCAAGTGCTGAAGGTTTTTCTTTTGGTGCAATGAAAATATTAAAGAGCTTAAACATAGTAGATGCAGTATCTTTTGGTACAGAAACAGAGGATTATGCAGTATTAAATAATATTTCAAATGTAATTTGTGATGAACCAAAGTTATACAAAGATTTATTAAATAAAGAGCTTAAAAAGGGATTATCATTTCCTAAGGCAAGAGAAAATGCCTTAATGTTATATTTTGACAATAATGAAAGATATAATAACATATTAAATGCACCAAATAATATTTTAGCAATAGAGTATCTGAAATCACTAAAAAAAATCAAATCAACTATACAACCAATTCCTGTTAAAAGAGAAAAGGTATATTATAATGATAATACTATAGTGGATGAGTTTGCAAGTGCGACAGCTATAAGAAAACTAATTTCAAATAAACAGTTTGGTGATATCAGAAAAGTTGTTCCAAAAACTACATATGAAATGCTATATAGAGAATTTGAACTTGGAAATATCGTATTAGATTTATCATGTTATGAAAAACAAATTATATATGTTCTAAGGAATATGACAATTGAAGAAATTGCCAACTTGCCAGATGTAAATGAAGGTTTGGAAAATAGCTTAAAAAATGCAGCAAATTTTACGAATGATTTAGCGAGTTTTATAAATGTGGTAAAATCAAAAAGATATACTCAGTCTAGAATACAGAGAATATTGATATGTGCATTACTTGGAATAACAAAAAAAGATGTTGCTATGGCTAAGAGAACAGTACCATATATAAGAGCTCTTGGTTTTAATAATAAAGGTAAAGAATTAATTTCAAGAATAAAAAAAATAAATCCAAAAGCCCCTATAATTACATCAGTAAAAAAATTTAAAGACTCAAATACAAATAAAGTATATAATAGATTATTAGATATTGATATTTTAGCAACAGATATATATACAATGGCGTGTAAAAATGAAGGTTTAGCAAATTTGGACTATACAAAAAACATGATAATATTATAATATTATAATATTTGAGATAATGTATATTATTTGCATACGGTTTTATATAAAAGCCCACACGGAAACATATTAAAATACTAAAAGAAAAAGTAATAAATAGAAAAGAGGAACTTAAAATGAATGAAATTTTTGCAGATTTACATGTGCATATAGGAAGAAGTGAAAAGGGAAAACCAATAAAAATAACTGCAGCAAGATCTTTAAATTTTGCAAATATTGCAAAAGAATGTGCTGAAAGAAAGGGGATAAGCGTAGTTGGAATAATTGATTGTGCATCACCGTATGTAATAGAAGATATTGAAGAATTTTTAAAGACTGGGGAAGCATATGAAATTGCTGATGGAGGAATTATTTACAAAGATAAAGTTTGCATTATTTTAGGTAGTGAAATTGAAACTGCCGAAAAAAATGATAATGGTAAAACAGGAAGTGCTCATAATTTATGTTATTTTCCAACTTTATCAGATATAAAGGCTTTTTCAAAAGAAATGAGCACACATATAAGTAATATTACTTTAAGCTCTCAAAGAGCTGATATTTCTGCATATGATTTGATTGATATTGTAGAAAAATACAATGGAGTTTTAATTCCTGCTCATTGTTTTACACCACATAAAAGTTTTTATGGAAATTGTACTGATAGTTTAAGAAAGATTTTTAAAGAAAAGTATGATAGAATCCCTGCAATTGAGCTAGGACTAAGCTCTGATACATTTTTAGCAGATACAATTTCAGAGCTAGAAAATAAAACATTTTTAACAAACTCAGATGCCCATTCATTACCAAAGATTGCAAGGGAATATAATAAAATATTAATGGATGGCATTAGTTTTAAAGAGCTATTAAAAGCAATAAAAAATGAAGATGGAAGAAAGATTATAGCTAATTATGGATTAGATCCAAAACTTGGTAAATATCATAGAACTTTTTGTGAAGATTGTGGAATGCCAATTGAAGGAGAAGCTCCTGTTTTTAAATGTAACAAATGTAATGGAACTAATATAACAATGGGGGTTTATGATAGAATTGAAGTTATTAGAGATAAAAAAGAAACAAAAAGTCCAGCAATAAGACCACCTTATATATATCAAGTGCCTTTAACATTTATTCCAGGAGTAGGTGGAAAAACAATAGAAAAATTACTTTCAAATTTCGGAACAGAAATGAATATTCTTCACAAATTATCAGAAGACGATATAGAAGGTGTTGTTGGAAGTAAAATGGCAAATATGATAGTGAATGCAAGAGAAGGAAAAGTTAACATACAATCAGGTGGTGGAGGTGTTTACGGAAAAGTAACTGTTTCACCAAAAAATAATTTATAAATATTAACATAAATTGAAAATACATGTATAGGCACCAGTAAAAAGATATTTATGAATTATTGAAAATATCAGTTTTTAAAGGGCTCTTTTGTAATATTAAAAAGATATACTGAATATTAATTATGTATAAAACTTTTTAATCGGAGGAGCAATGAAAAACAAAAGACGATTATATAAAAAAAAGAGCGAAATCTTTTCAATATTAGAAAATCATATAAATCAAAACATAAAAGAATATGCAATATCATTATTAATATTTTTCATAGGAATTATAATAGGTGTAGTATTAGTAAATAGTTCAACAGCAGAAAATAAAGAAAATATTACAGGATATATAAATGAATTTATAGGAGCTATTAAAAATAAGGAATATTCAATAGATGGAAATAAATTATTGATAAAGTCAATAGTATCTAACTTGAAATTAGCTGTTATAATTTGGGTTGCAGGTTCAACAATTATTGGAATTCCAATAATATATGCAAGTGTAGGGTATAAAGGCGTTTGTGTGGGCTATACAGTTTCTGCAATTATAGCAACATTAGGAAAGTCTAAAGGAATAATTTTCTCAATAAGCACTTTGCTATTACAAAATATAGTTGCAATACCATGTATATTAGCTTTAACCGTGAGTTCTATTAAAATGTATAAAAATGTAATGAAGGAAAGAAATAAAGAAAATATTAAAGCAGAAATTTGTAGACACACATTATTTTCACTTATTATGACAATTGGATTAATAATCTCATCTTTTCTAGAATATTTTTTTACAACAGTATTTTTTTGTGATATAATAATAAATTTTATGTAAAAAAACTATTTACTTTTCACGAGTAATTTGATATAACATATATGGTTTATGTAAATTTTAAAAATATAAGTAAGGAGAGCTAAGATGGAAAAACAAATTAACAATTTTTTAGAATTTCTTCAAAAAGACAAGAAATTAACAGATAACACGTTACAATCATATAAAAGAGATATAAGTCAATATGAAAATTATATAGATAAAAATAATATAAATTTTGAGAATGCAAGTGAAGATACAATTAAAGATTATTTAAACTACCTACAACAAAATGGAAAAAAGACATCAACAGTATCAAGAAATTTAGCATCAATTAGATCTTTTTACCAATATGCTGTAAGAGCAAAAGATGTGAAAGAAGATCCAACAGAAAATGTACAATCACCAAAAATAGAAAAAAGAATACCAAATGTACTATCTGCTAAAGAAGTTGAATTATTATTAGAGCAACCGGTTGACACTGATTTAAAGGGGATTAGAGATAAAGCAATGCTAGAATTTGCATATGCAACAGGAATGAGAGTAACTGAAATAATCTCTTTAAATTTAAAAGATGTTAATGTAAAAGAAGGTTATGTAATATGTAAAACAGGAACAAAACAAAGAACAATTCCTTTGGGAGAAATGTCAATAAAAGCTTTGAAGAATTATATAAATGAATCAAGACCATTTTTAATTAAAAGTGATGATGTTGAATCATTATTTGTAAATATTAATGGTAAGAGATTAACAAGACAAGGATTCTGGAAAATTGTTAAATTTTATAAAGATCAAGCACATATAGAAAAGGACATAACACCTGGTGTTTTAAGACATTCTTTTGCAACACATTTATTGCAAAATGGTGCGGATTTAAAGGCAATTCAAACAATGCTTGGTCATTCTGATATATCATCAACACAAGTATATATGCAATTTCAAGATGAAGGTATAAGAAATATTTATAAAAAAGCTCATCCAAGAGCATAAAAAATTAATATAAATGTAAAGGGTAAGTTTAATGTGTTTTTAAACTTATCTTTTATTGTTAGTTAGTACATTCTGTTAATTGTTATTTGAATGTAATGTTTTTTGGTTAAGCCGGAAATGTGAATATATATATTAAAATACGTTCCTTGCTGGTCGCCCGTGCAAAGTTGTGTGAGGATTGTAGTGCTTTTGTTTAGATTTTGCGGTATTAAGATTTTATCTAAATGCTCCCAAGCTGCACGTAAGTTATTTGAATGTAATGTTTTTTTGAAGCCGGAAATGTGAATATATATATTAAAAATACGTTCCTTGCTGGTCCGCCCGTGCAAAGTTGTGTGAGGATTGTAGTGCTTTTGTTTAGATTTTGCGGTATTAAGATTTTATCTAAATGCTCCCAAGCTGCGCGTCACTTCTTTTAATATATATATTCACATTTCCTACTCTACTAAATTAATAGTTTGTAATGAATTGTAATTATTGTTATTATTCATATGATTGTATATATTAATATATAGCCATATGTTGTAAATGAAAAGGAGATAATAAAATATGAAGTTAGTATCATGGAATGTTGCTGGTTTTAGAGCTTGTTTAAAGAAAGGTTTTGATGTGTTTTTTAATACAGTGGATGCTGATGTGTTTTGTTTGCAGGAGTCTAAAGTAACTGAAGAGCAATTTGATTATATGCCTGAAGGATATTATAGATATTTGAATCCTGCAGAAAAGAAGGGATATTCAGGTACTCTTGTTTATTCTAAGATAAAACCATTAAGTGTGACTTATGGAATTGGAATTGATGAACATGATCATGAGGGGAGAGTTATTACCTTAGAATTTGAAAATATATTTTTGGTAAATGTATATGTTCCAAATGTTAAAAGGGAGCTTACTAGACTAGATTATAGAATGATATGGGAAGATGATTTTAGAGCTTATTTAAAAGATTTGGAAAAAATTAAACCTGTTGTTGTTTGTGGTGATTTTAATGTTGCTCATGAGGAAATCGATTTAAAAAATTATAAATCTAACCGTGGAAATGCTGGGTTTACAGATGAAGAAAGAGCAAAATTTACAGAGCTTTTAAATTCTGGATTTATAGATACATATAGATATTTTAATCCTGATAAACAAATCTATACTTGGTGGAGTTATATGGGAAAAGCTAGAGAAAAAGATATTGGCTGGAGAATCGATTATTTTATAGTATCAAAAGATTTAATTAAAGATGTTGAAGATGTTAAAATATATAATGATGTAATGGGAAGTGATCACTGTCCGATTGGACTAGTTTTAAGAAAATAGGAACTGTAAATAGTAATTAATTAAATATGGAGGAATGAAATGAATTATAATGAACCACTAGCATTTAGAATGAAACCTAAGACATTAGAAGATTATGTTGGACAAGAGCATATTTTAGGACAAGACAAAATTTTATATAGAACAATTAAAGCAGATAGATTATCAAGTATTATTTTATGGGGTCCTCCTGGCTGTGGAAAAACATCACTTGCTAAAGTTATTAGTAATACAACTAAATACAAATTTAAAAAGATTAATGCTGTTTCTGCCGGTGTTGGAGATATAAAAGGTGCAATTGAAGAAGCTAAGAATATTTTACTTAATCCATCTGGAAAATGTATTTTATTTATTGATGAGATTCATAGATTTAATAAATTGCAACAAGACGCTCTACTTCCGTATGTTGAGGATGGTACTGTTATTTTAATTGGAGCAACAACAGAAAATCCATATTTTGAAGTTAATAAGGCTTTAATTTCAAGATCAATGATTTTTAAATTAAATCCTTTAACAAAAGAAGATATTTTTAAAGTATTAAAAAGTGCTCTTGTTAAGCCTGAAGGATTAGGTAATTATAAAATTAGAGTTGATGATGATACATTATTGAAAATTGCGGATACTGCAAATGGCGATGTTAGAAATGCTTTGAATGGATTAGAAGTAGCTGTATTAACAACAAATATGGATTCTGATGGATATATACATATAACAAATGAGGTTGCTGCCAATAGTGTTCAAAATAGAAAGGCAATTTTTGATAAGAATGGAGATAGTCATTATGATAATATAAGTGCATTTATAAAATCATTAAGAGGTTCAGACCCTGATGCATCAGTTTTTTATTTAGCTAGAGCTTTAAATGGGGGGGAAGACCCGATGTTTTTAGCAAGAAGAATTGTAATTTCTGCAGCTGAGGATGTTGGAATGGCAAATCCAAATGCTTTAGTATTGGCTAATTCAGCTATGCAAGCTGTACATATGGTTGGTATGCCTGAGGCAAGAATTATATTAGCAGAAGCAGCCGTTTATATTGCAGAATCTCCAAAATCAAATGCATCATATAATGCAATTAATAAGGCTTTAGAAGATGTTCAAACAAAAGATACAGGGGAAGTGCCTATGCATATAAGAAATGCAGTGGCTAAAGGAATGGAGCAATTTGGATATCATGAAGGATATAAATATCCACATGATTATCCAGGACACTACGTAGAGCAACAATATTTGCCAGATGTAATGGTTGGAACTAAATATTATATGCCTGATGAAACAGTTAAAAAAATAAAGTAGTTTAAATCATAAATTTCTTTTTGAAACATATAATTGATAATAGTAATTATTAATTTACAAAGGAGAAGTTTATGATAAGAGTGTCTGTTGTTTCTACAAAAGAAATCTTTAAATTAATTATAAAAATTGTCTTATTTATTGTGATTTTAGTGGTCATAATTGGAATAATAAGATATTCAAAAAGAAACTTTGAGAAAACAAGTATAGATACAAATAAATATTTGTCTTATATAACAGATGAAATAACCGTAATGGGAAATTTAGAGCTAGATAATAAATTAAGTTTAAATCCTGAAATTATTTTGGATTCTGAGTTTAGAGCATCAAAGGCAATAACTTCAAGAAATATGGATTCTTTAGAACTATCAAATTATGATGAAGAGGAAAATTCTAAAGCTAATATTGTTAATGAAAATGAGTCACTTAATCAATCAACTGAAAATGTGAATAGCGAAAATTTAGGAGAAATAAAAGAAGTTAATACTGGTGTACAAACAGAAGTTATTAAATCAACTTACAAAGAAACATATAATTATAGTGTGAATGGCGTGAAAATAAAAAATGAAACAAATTTTAATTTAGATGAATTACAATTATCTACAGATAATGTAAATACAGATAATAAAAATGTAATAATATTTCATACACATACATGTGAAAGCTATACACAAACCGAAAATTGTAGATATGAGGAAAGTGGAAATTATAGAACTACTAACCTAGAATATAGTGTTTCAAAGGTTGGTGATGAACTTGGAAAATATTTGACCAATTATGGTTTTAATGTAATTCATAATAAGACATATCATGATTATCCTGCATACAATGGTTCATATGGTAGATCACTTAAAACAGTAAGTGATATTCTTTCAAAAAATAAAGCAAATATAATTATTGATTTACATAGAGATGCTATGAATGATGAAACATATGCACCAAAGGTTAAAATTGGAGATGAATATGTTTCTCAAATAATGTTTGTAATTGGTACAGATGGAAGCGGTTTGAAGCATGATAATTGGAAACAAAACTTAGAATTTGCTATAAAAGTACAACAAAAGGGTAATGAATTATATCCTGGGCTATTTAAACCGATTATATTAAGAAACGCAAGATATAATCAGAATTTAAGCTCAGAAGCGGTAATTGTTGAATTTGGAGCTACAGGAAATACGTTAGAAGAAGCTACAGGAGCAAGTAAATATTTAGCAAAAGTATTAAGTGAAATTTAAAAAAGGGAAAAGGAAAAGGGAAAAGGGGACGGTTCTCTTTTCCCAGATTTGGGAAAAAGGGACACATTCAATGAGAAATTACTTAACATGTATAATCTATTTATTTCTTCAAAGCCGGATAAGTGAATATATACTTTACTTATCCGACTTTTTATAAAATAATAAACATTACAAAAATAAAGATTTGTTATGAAAAAGCTCGAAATTTGTCTATCTATTTTCCTTGCAAAACAAACCAATTCATTATAAAATACAATCAAGTTAAAAGCTTAATGTGAAATATTTTTCAAAAATTTAATTCAGAGCTAGTTTAAAGCTCACAAAGTTTATTCATGAATTTAAATTCTTAAAAATTCTAAAAAATCATAAGCATGGCAATAGTTTAAGTAAATAATAAATAAAAAATTAGAACAATATATAATAAATAATGTATCAAAAAATTGTATTCTCACTACAAATTTACAATTTTCAAAATATTTTTTTCATATAGCATTTAAAAATAATTCTAAATTTATATTTAAAAAAATAAAAAGGAAATATATCAGACACAATAGTTTCATTCTAAGTCAAATCCAATATTACAATTACGTAAACTTCTAAAGTTATAGATTATAATTCATAATTCTAACGATATCGTAAGAAAAGTTTATTTAAACCATTGCGTAAAATTTAACTAATATGTTAAAATAGAAGAAAGGAAAAACTATGACAAAAAATTTAACAAACACCCAAAGACCCAAATACCTACCAACAAATGATGTAATATTCAAATGTTTATTAGGAAATCCAGGAAACGAAAGAATAACAAAGAGCTTTTTAGAGCATATAACAGGAGAAGAAATTGAAGAAGTATCAACAAACTTCAAATTGGAATTACTAAAGGAACGACCAAAAGATAAGCAAATGGTAGCCGATTTAATTGCAAAAGATAAATATCTTCAAAAATACATAGTAGAAATGCAAAGAAAAGCATATGATTACTTGCCAGACAGATTTATAGCATATCTGTCAAAAACATATGTAGCAGATATAAAAGTAAAAGAAGATTATAAAAAGTTAAAAAGAACAGTATTAGTAGTGTTAATGGAGGAAGATTTTCCAAATTTAGAAAACATACAAAAGTATCACACAGTGTGGCATTATAGAGAAGAAAATCACAAAGAAAAAATATTAACTAAAAATACAGAAATACATATATTAGAGCTAGAAAAATACAAAAGACATAGAAAGCAAACAGGAGAAATAGACCCCTGGTTAGAATTTTTTATAAATCCATATGGAAAGGAGGTACAAGATATGGCCAGAACAAGAGCAGAATTAGAAGAAGCAGTAAGACAATTACGACTATTAAATGCAGACGAAGAAGTACAACAATTAGCAGATGCCGAAGATTGGGCACGATATGACTACAATAGTGCAATGGCTGAAATGGAACAAAAAGGACTAGAAGCTGGAAGAGCTGAGGGATTATCTCAGGGAAGAATCAAGGGAAGAGTCGAAGAAAGAAACGAACTTGTGAAAAAAATGCTAGAAAAGAAAATGGATATTGATTTAATAACTGAATTGACAGGATTAACAAAAGAAGAAATCAAGAATCTACTATAAGAGATAAAACAAAAGGATAAAAATGTGCAAACAAAAACAACAAATATCCGTAACCTTTATGGCTATAGAGTGCAGTATTTAGCAGTTATGATTTTCTATATAATAACATAATAAATATATAGAGCAAAAAAATGTATTTAATGGTGCATTTTAATTTGCTCTATTTTTGTGCTAAAAAAGAACCATCCAAAAAATATAAAATAAAAGAAAAACATAAATGATTATAAAAAAGAAAACGATGGACAGGAACAGTAACATTACAGGGAACGCAAGGATATTACAATATTTTGCCATGTATCAAAAATTATATTGCTATTTTTAGAAAATACCTATATAATAAATGCGTACAAGAAAGGAGAGCGATTTATATGTCTTTTATAGAGAATATGAAATTAAGGGCAAAGAAAAATATCAAAACTATTGTATTGCCAGAGGGAAATGATATTAGAACAATTAAAGCTGTAGAAAAAGTTTTGAATGAGAAATTTGCTGATGTTATAGTTCTTGGAAATAAAAATGAAATATTAGAATTAGCAAAAAAAGAAAGTATAAATATTGATGGGGTAAAAATAATTAATCCGATTAATGATTCTAATTATGATAAATTAGTGAATGATTTTTATGAATTAAGAAAAGCAAAAGGAATGACTATAGAAAAAGCAAAAGAAATTTTGAAAGATGAAACATATTATGGAATGATGATGGTAAAAGAAGGACTTGCTGATGGTTTGGTTTCAGGGGCTTGTCATTCAACATCAAACACATTAAGACCCGCACTACAAATTTTAAAAACAGCACCCGGAACTAAACTTGTTTCTGCATTTTTTGTTATGGTTGTACCAGATTGTGAGTATGGAGAAAATGGAACATTTATTTTTTCAGATAGTGGACTTAATGAATATCCAGATGCAGATAGTTTGGCTGAAATAGCTATTTCTTCAAGTAAAAGTTTTAAACAATTAGTTGGAGCAGAGCCAAAAGTGGCAATGTTATCTTATTCAACATATGGAAGTGCAAAATCTCCATTGACAGAAAAAGTGATTGAAGCTACAAAATTATTAAAAGAAAAAGAGCCTGATTTAATATGTGATGGTGAACTTCAATTAGATGCAGCTATTGTACCAGAAATTGCAGAATCGAAAGCACCAGGAAGTCCTGTGGCTGGAAAAGCCAATACATTGATCTTCCCAGATTTGGATGCTGGAAATATTGGATATAAATTAGTTCAAAGACTAGCAAAAGCTGAAGCATATGGACCTTTATGTCAAGGTATTGCAAAACCAGTAAATGACTTATCAAGAGGTTGTAGCTCTGATGATATAGTTGGAGTTATAGCAATAACAGCTGTGCAAGCACAAGATCAAAAATAAATATACAAAATAAAAAGGAGATTATATATGAAAATACTAGTACTAAATAGTGGAAGCTCTTCTCTAAAATATCAGTTAATTGATATGGATACAGAAGAAGTATTAGCAAAAGGAAATTTTGAGAGAATAGGACAATACAATTCGTTTTTAACGCATAAAGTTGGTGATGAAAAACATAAATTTGAAAAACCAGTATCAAATCATGAAAAAGCAATAAGATTTGTTTTAAATAAGTTACAAAGCAAGGTATATGGTGTTATTAAATCACCTGATGAAATTATGGCAATTGGACATAGAATAGTTCATGGAGGTGAAAGATTTACAAAACCAGCAATTGTTGATGACGAAGTAATGAAAGGATTGGAAGAAAGCATTGAACTTGCACCATTACATAATCCAGCAGCTATACTTGGAATAAATGCTTGTATGAAAGTTATGCCTGGAAAGAAAAATGTTGTTGTTTTTGATACAGCTTTTCATCAAACAATTCCAGAAGAAAGTTATATATATCCAATACCTTATAAGTATTACGAAAAGTACAAAATTCGTAAATATGGTTTTCATGGCACATCACATCAATATGTATCTGAAAGAGTTGCAGAAATTATGGGCAAAGATATAAAAGATTTGAAAATTGTTAATTGTCATTTAGGACAGGGGGCAAGTGTATGTGCTATAAAAGATGGCAAATCAATTGATACAAGTATGGGATTTACACCTCTTGGTGGAATTCCAATGGGAACTAGATCTGGGGATTTGGATCCATCAGTAGTAACATATATTGCAAAATATAGAAACCATACTCCAGAGGAAATGGACGAAATATTAAATAAAAAATCTGGTGTTTATGGAATTTCAGAAATTTCTGTAGATTTTAGAGATATTGAAGCAGAAGCAAATGAAGGAGATAGAAATGCAAAGATGGCATTAGAAAATTTTGCATATAATGTAGCTCAATTTGTTGCTAAATATGCTGTTTCTATGGGAGGAATAGATGTATTAACATTTACAGCAGGAGTAGGTGAAAAAGGTCCTTTATCTAGAAGACAAATATGTGATTATTTAAAGTTTTTGGGTGTACAAATAGATTATGAAAAAAATCAAATAAGAAATCAAGAAGTTGAGATATCTTCAGAAGATTCAAAGGTTAAAGTTTATGTAGTACCAACAAATGAAGAGCTATTAATAGCAAGAGAAACAAAAAAGTTAATATAATTATAAAATAATCTTGATATTTAAGTTAATTTATGTTTTAGTATAACAAGTACAGTAATATCCGATATTATGGGTGTAATATATGTTGAAAGGAAGAAAATTATGAAAATATTAGTTTTAAATTGTGGAAGCTCATCTTTAAAATATCAATTAATTGATATGGAAAATGAAAGCGTTATAGCGAAAGGAAATTACGAAAGAATAGGTGATCCAAAAGCTTTTGTTACACATAAAGTAAATGGTGAAAAATATAGAATTGAAAATCAAGCTCCTACACATAAAGAAGCTTTGGAATTTATTATTAAACAATTAACAGAAACAGAATATGCTGTTGTAAAAAGTTTAGATGAAATAAATGCAGTAGGACATAGAGTAGTTCAAGGTGCTGAAAAATATGCAGATCCAATGCTTGTTGATGATAGTGTTGTTGCAGGAATAAAAGAAGTTGCTGACTTAGCACCTGTTCACAATATGGCTGCAGCAATGGGAATTGAAGCTTGTAGAAATTTAATGCCAGATAAACCTAATGTTGTTGTATTTGATAATGGATTTCATAAAACAATTCCTGAAGAAAGATTTTTATATCCAATACCATATCATTATTATAGAGATTATAAAATTCGTAAATATGGATTTCATGGTACATCTCATTATTATGTATCACAAAGAGTTGCAGAAATTATGGGAAAACCAGTTGAAAGCTTAAAGACTATTGTTTGCCATATTGGGCAAGGTGCTAGTTTATGTGCTGTAGATGGAGGTAAATCTGTAGATACAAGTATGGGATTAACTCCTCTTGGTGGAATTATGATGTGTGCAAGAAGTGGAGATTTAGATCCATCAGTAGTTACATATTTAATGAAAAAAGAGAATATTACTCCTGAAAATATGGATAAAATATTAAATAAAGAATCAGGTCTTTTAGGAATTTCTGAAGTTTCTTCTGATGTTAGAGATGTTGAAGCAGCAGCTGCTGAAGGGAATGAAAAAGCTATTTTAGCTTTAAAAGCATATGATTTGAATATAGCTCAATTTATTGCAAAATATATGGTTTCAATGGGAGGAGCTGATACAATTGTATTCACAGCTGGTGTTGGTGAAAATCAATTTAATAGAAGAGCAAGTATATGTGAAAAACTTGAATTTTTGGGTGTAAAATTAGATACCGAAAAAAATAAAATAAAAGGTGAAGAAGTAGAAATTTCTACACCAGATTCAAAAATTAAAGTTTATGTAGTACCAACAAACGAAGAGCTTGTAATAGCTAGAGAAACTTTAAATTTGATAAAATAAGATATACGATTTTTTTGACTGCTTGACAATAACGCCAAAATGTCATAAAATATTGCATAGAGCAAATTAAATAGTCGCGTATAGCAAGGTCGAAAGACAGCGTACGAGGAAAGTCCGGGCTCCATAGAGCAATGATGCAGGATAACGTCCTGTGAGGGAAACCTTAAGGAAAGTGCAACAGAAAATAACCGCCTAGTTTACTAGGTAAGGATGAAAAGGCGAGGTAAGAGCTCACCGCCAATATGGTGACATATTGGGTCTGTGTAAACCCCATCTGGAGCAACACCGGGACTAGAAGGTTAAGACTGCTCGTCATCTTCTTAATCTGGTGGCTTGAGACATATAGTAATATATGTACTAGATAAATGACTATTCACGACAGAACCCGGCTTACAGATTTGCTTTTAATATAACAATTATATGTGTAAACATACGTACAAACCAATAAAATAAATTTTGTGACAGAGCAAAAATAAATTAGAATAATTCTAAAAATGTTACAATTCACAGCCAAATATTAATTTAGTAGAGTAGGACATGTGAATATATATATTAAAAAGAAGTGACGCGCAGTTTGGGAGCTTTTAGAAAATATCTTAACATCTCAAAACTAAAATAAAGGCTCTACCTTTCTCATACTATTTTGTATGGGCGACCAGCAAGGAACGAATTTTAATATATATATTCATATGTCCGGTTAAAAAAATATGGCTGTAAATAATAACATAAAAATTATTATAACTTATTTTAGCTCTGTTTTTTTTAGGAGAATAATAATGATAGAGAATACGGTTTTTTCAATAGACGAAATAAAAAGTCAAGTTTTGAAGAATTACAATATAGTAATAAATCTTGTTGAACACGAAGATAGGGGAAGTGCCAATATTTTTTATGTAACAGATGTAGAAAATAATAAATATGTTTTTAAGGAATTTGAATCTAGATGTACAGAAGAGAAGATTTCTCAGGAAGCTGAAATAATATATTTTCTGAAAGAAAAAGGATTTTGTGTTCCTGAATATATTAAAACTGTAGATGGAAAGTTTTATTTTAAGTGTAAAGACAGAATAATTATTTTAATGAAATATATATATGGATATACTAAAAATCCAAATACTGGTACATATCAGCAAATTATGGAGTGCGCTAATTTGCATGGAAAAGTTACAAAAGCTCTAGAAAGTTATGAAAAATTAGAAATCGTAGATATAAAAAAATGGTATAGTAAATCATGTATTATAAAGGCTAGAAATAAATATAACGAATTAATTGAAAGGCTGGGCTCTTCAGCACTTGAACAAAAAATAAAAGCTGATCTTCAATATAAACTTAATTTATTAAATGAATTAGATAAATTTAATCTAGAAGATATGCAATACATGACATTAAAAAATTGTCATGGAGATTTCAGTATTATGCAGTTTATTTATGATAATGAAAAAATAAAGGCTATTATTGATTTTGAAAGAGCAAAATATATGCCTATATCATGGGAAATAATAAGAGCATATACACACATGGATATGAAATGCTCTGACGGGAATGTGGATATTGGAAATCTATGTGATTATGTTAAGATTATGATGGAGTATATTGAGCTTAATAAGTATGATTTGAAATTTATGCCCTATATATATGTATTTAAATTGGCTACAAGTTCATATGGATATGAAGAATATATAAATAATAGTGAATTAACGGATTTATTAGAGTTTGGATTTTGGAGAACTAAAATTTGTAAAAATATATATGATAACCTAAAAAAAATAGAGCATAATTTGGTTGAATTGTGCTGATAGTTTTGATAAAATTACAACAATAATTATTTAATTATTAATTTTTTTACGAGGGGGATAATTTTATGAAAAAAAGTTTAAAAATTGTTATTACTATTTTGGTAATGCTAATTATAGTTGGAGGTTGCATTTTTGCGTATTTTAAATTTGGCAAAAAAGATAACAAAAGTGGCGAAGAGCAAATTTCAACAGAAGCAATTTTTTCAAAGGCAGATATGCCAAGAGTTGATGCTTCACTAGCAACTCAACCATTGGTTTCAGCAATGGTTAAAAACTTTACTGCTGGCCAAATGACAGAAAGTGATTTAAATTATACTAATACACATCCAGGATATGTAAAATTAATAAATGGAGAAGCTGATTTAATTGTTGTTACTGAACCTTCTGAAGAAGAGCTTAAATTAGCAAAAGAAAAAGGGGTCGAATTAGAAGTAATTCCAGTTGTTAAAGAAGGATTTGTTTTTTATGTAAATGGAAATAATAAAGTTGATAGTTTAACTTTAGACCAAATTGAAAGTATTTATGCTGGAGAGATTAAAAATTGGTCTGAAGTTGGAGGAGATAATGAAGAAATTATACCATATCAAAGACCAGTAAATTCAGGAAGTCAAACAGGTATACTATCATTAGTAATGAAAAATAAAAAATTAATGAATCCTTTAAATAATGTAATTGAAACAATGGAAGGCATTATAAAAACTGTTGCAAATTATGCTAATGGAAAAGGAGCAATGGGATATTCATATTATTATTATGCAACTGCTATGTATGATTTAACAGATGAAAATTCTCAGGATAGAATAAAATTATTAGGAGTAAATGGTGTAAAACCATCATATGATACTATAAAAGATGGTTCATATCCAATTCAAACTGCTTATTATATTGTAATAAATAAAAATGAGCCAGAAGGAAGCAAAACTCGTGAACTAGTTAAAGCAATGTTATCTGCAAGAGGACAAAATGTTGCTAAAGATGCTGGATATGTTCCAGTAAAATAATGAGAGGTATTTTATGAGTCAAGAAAATATTGAGAATAAAAATATGGATAATAATCTAAATAAAAATGTTAATCAAAATGACAAGAAAAATAATTCAAAAAAGGACCATTTTACAAGAAATTTGGTAATTTTTCTTATTATATTTGCACTTATATGTGTTGGAATTACAGTTTTTTTGATAATAAAAAATAATAATGTAAAAGATTCAAAAAATGATGTTAATATAGCTAAAACTGAGGTAAAAAATAATATTACAAGTGATGGATTAGGATTATCTTCTAGATATGAAACATACAAAGAAAATCCTATTAAAATAAGCAAAGTATATATTAAAAAGCCAAATGATAATTCTGAATACAGAGAGTTTGGTTGTAACTATATTCAAATTGATGGTTTAGCTAATGAGGAAATTGAAAGCAAAATAAACAATAAAATTAAAGATGAAATTACATCATGGTATGATTCTACAAAAAAACAAGAAATAATAACAAATTGTACAGCAAATTTTGGTAATGTTATTTCCATAATATCTACTAAATATCAAGATGATAAAATGGAGCATAAGACATTTAATATAAATTTAAATAATGGTGAAGAAATTAAATTTAATGACTTATTTACAAATACAGCTCCAATGAAAAACATCTTAAATAAGTCTGTATCAGATTCATTAATTTTAGACTTGACAGAAGGATATCAAGAAGAGCTTGATGAAGTTACAGATAATCCAGAAATGTCTGAATACATAAGAGAAGACATAACTCCTGAAAGAGAAGAAATGATAAAAAATGTTGAAAGTACAGTGTTTAAGTATTTAGCTTTTTACAACAATGGAGGAGAGTTTGTATTTAGTTTTTCGCCTAGATGTGCATATATTTATAAAGATGATGATGTAATTAAAATACCTATGTACAGTTATTATAATAATATAGCTATTTATAATAGATATAAAAATAACTCAAATATATATGATGGTCAGTATGAAAAAAAATTAGACCCAATATATAATGAAAATATTTATGTATTTACTTCAACAAATGATATTAATGTTGAAAGAGATATACTTTTGACTGAAGCAGGAAATGTTGATTATTTTAATTTATACAAAATAGATGAAAATAATTTAGCATATATTAGAATAGCTAATAATTATTTTTCTGATGATACTGAAAAATTATGGAATGCAATTGAAATTGCTAAGACTAAAATTGAGAAATACAAAAATAATGATAATAATAAAGCTAAATTTATATGTATGCTTATAAATATCGATGAAGAGCTTTCAATGGAAATTAATGAGTATACTACTAATGGTAATAAAAATGAATTTTATAATAATATAGTAAATTATTTCCAAAGAGGTGGATTTGAATTTTATGTTGATCCGGCTGAAGAATATGGAAAGAAACTTTTTAATAATCAGAAAGTTGAATATAAAAGTAATTCAAGTTATAAAAATGCTGATTTAAACTATAAATATGATAAATCAAGTAAAAAATGGAAAAATGAATCAGAGAAAACAGAGCAAAAAGATAACAGCAACAATAATGATAATAATGTAAATAAAGAAAATAATACAGAAATAACAACAACTAGCAATAATAAAGTTATTGTAATAGATCCAGGTCATCAAACAAAAGGAAATTCCGCAAAAGAGCCTATTGGCCCAGGAGCATCTGAAACAAAAGCAAAGGTTACCGGTGGAGCTACAGGAGTGGCAACTGGTCAAACAGAGTATAACTTGAACCTGGTAGTAAGTTTAAAATTGAAAAAAGAGCTTGAATCTAAAGGCTATAAAGTCATTATGACAAGAACTACAAATGATGTAGACATAAGCAATAGTGAGAGAGCAAAAATTGCAAATAATGCTAATGCTGCAGCATTTATTAGAATTCATGCAAATTCAGCTGAATCTAGTACTGCAAAGGGTGTTTTAACAATGTGCCAAACACAAAACAATAAATATAATGGAAATTTAGCTGATACAAGTTATAAATTATCTAAATCAGTTCTTGACGGTATAGTTAAAACAACAGGAGCTCAGAATAAAGGTGTTACAAGAACTGACGATATGAGCGGAATTAATTGGTGCACAGTTCCAACAACAATTGTTGAAATGGGATTTTTAAGTAATACCGAAGAAGACAAATTACTTGCTTCTGATGAATATCAAAACAAAATTGTTGCAGGAATAGTTAATGGATTAGATCAATTTTTAAATTAAAAAATGTAGTTATTTTAAGAAAAATAAAGAATAATTTGTAAATAATAATTGAAATATACCAAGGAGGCAAGAAGTTATGCCTCCTTGTTTGTTTTTATTGTTTTTAAATTCATATATTGAATAACTAATAGAATATATAAAAATATATATTGTTAAAATACAAACAAAAACTTTCATTATAATCTCCTTATTTATGATTTGGTAAATGTATTTCCAGATTTCACAATAACATTGACATTTACATTAAAAAACGAATTTTTATATTTTTCTAACCAATTTGAATCATACCATTCATTAAGAGTTACATAGTTGGTTACAACATATTTTCCAAATCCACATATATCAGAATTATATTCTTTTGCAGTTTTATATAAATATGTTGAAATTTTATCTGATATATATTTTTCAGCATATTTTTGAATTAAAGATAATGCTTCTTCAGAGCTATATGATGTATTTTCGTCTAAAGATAATCCATAAGCAACCAAAGAGGTTTCAACATTAATTAATGGTGATGAGTTTATCAATGAAACAGATATCTTTGGGCTCTTTTCTGATGTTAAAAGTAAATCTAAATAATTACCACTTTTAAAGGGACTTGGTATAGATAATCTACATTCTTTTAAGTCATTGTTAACAATTGAATGACATATTGTATCAAGTCCAGTGAGCTCTCCAACAAATTTATCTCCATGGAAAACCGCTATACCTAAATTATCTATTAAGTCAGTATCTTCTATTGGATTTTCTCCAGCTGTATAATTGGCATTTATTTTAACACTACTATTATTTGTACTTGATGGAGTAATATCACCTAAAAGAGCATATGCTTGTGAATAGGTATCTTTCATTCTTGAATAGAATTCAGATAATGTAACATAAACAATATAGCTTGTATAATTAGAAGCTTTTAAGGATGATTCATAATATCTGGCAGTTAAGCTTTCAAGTGCTGGATTAACATTTGCAATATAATCTTTAGCTCTGCATTTAGTTATTATCATATTGCAATTTGATTTAAGCTCTGTATTATCTAAAAATGTATCTAAATATTTAGAAATACCATTATAAGCTAATTTTTCTGAAATAAGAATTACTTGACAATGCGATAAATTAGCTTTTTTACTAATATGATTATTAATTAAAGATATTCCAGAATTTATAGAGCTACATTTTACGGTTGTATTTGTAGTTTCTTTTGATTGAGATGATGCTCCAGCTGATTCTCCTTTTGAAGAGCCTTTTAATCCTGATGAAGCAAATTGGAATGTGAGTTCTAGTTCATCATTTTCAGAAATATCTAAACCAATTGCGACAACATAGGCTAATTCCTCAATTCCTTTTGCATCATAACATCCTGTGAAATTCATTAAAATTGTTACTAACATTAATAAAATGGTAAATGTTTTAAAAATTCTTTTCATATTTTTCCCTTTCAAAACCTATTAAGTAGTATTATTTTCTTGTAGTATAGACCTGTTTTTTATATTTCCAATAATTAATATTAGTGGATTAAACATAAAAATAAAAATTATTAAAGCATATTTCAGAACATTTTCAACAGTACTTATCGATTGAGAATAATTCTGAGCAATCATAGAAATTCCAAGAAGAATTGATGACATACTGTAATTAACAGAATTGATATCTTCAAATGCACTTAATTTTTTTATTATATATAATATAAAAAATAAATCTATACTTATATAAGCTATAACTGATAATATCCAAAAAAGTACAAATAAAGTGTTTGCACCTTGTATGAAATTATCGTAATTTATAAGAAGTGTTAATAAATATGGTGACATACTTTCATTTTTGTCAACAACAAAAGAAAATATTAGAAGTAAGCATGAAATACTTAGTAATAGGTAAAATGCTGATATTGATAGTGATATTAAAGTAATCTTTTTAAAATCTTTATTATTTTTTAATAATGGTGGTAGTAAAAAAATAAAACCAAGTCCAACTAGTGCATATATATTTGAAATTCCAAGTAAAAATGTTTCATTAAATCCATAACCTAGAATTGGAAAAAGCCTTTGTATAACAAAATCTCTTGCAGGTGATAGCAATATTATCAATAGGCTTAAAAATATTATTGGAGCAATAAATAAAGTTGCTTTTGCGATAACTTTTATTCCAAATTTATTGGCTAAACATGCCCCTGCTATTAAGAATAACATAATAAATATGATAGGCGATTGATTAAAATAAATCATTTTTAGAGTTTCAGAAAAATTTCTAATTACTATAGAAAGCATTGATATTATAAATAAAATATATAAAATTCCAACAATATTTTTTAAGTTTTTTCCACCAACAAATTCACTTACATCTATAATGTCTTTTCCAGGAAATTTTTTAAATAGTTTTGCCATGAATAGTATAAATATAAAAGCAATAATTATTACATAAATAGTGTTTAGCCAAGCAGAAGATCCAGTTGTAGATATTATTGATTTAGGTAAATTTAATATGATTTTATTAGCTACAATTATTGATAAAATGGCTATTGCTTCAATATTTTCTAATTTTAAAATTTTCATGTTATTTTTCCCTCCAAATCATACTAATTTTTCCTTGAGCATATTTTTTCTTTGGATGAATAAATTCTGAGTTTCGCTCTCTTTTCCAAATTGGTTTTACAAAGAAATTAGATATACTTCTTTTATTTTTATTCATAGCATATGGTGTTAAGTATGGTGAACCAAATGACTTTAAGTTACACATTATGGACAATTGAATAAAAATTCCTACACCAATACCTAAAAATCCTGCTAGATATCCCAAAATTATATATATAAATCTATATATTCTAAATGTGAAATTTAATGAAAAATCAGGTATACTGAAAGAGCAGATTCCAGTTATTGCTACAACTATAATTAAAATAGGGCTAACTAAAGAGGCTGAAACAGCGGCATCACCTAAAATAAGTGCGCCTACAATTCCTATAGTAGACCCCAGTGGAGTGGGAACTCTAAGTCCAGCTTCTCTTATTAATTCAAAGGAGATTTCCATTATAAGTATTTCTAAAAAAATAGGAAACGGGACGGATTCCCTTGAAGCTGCAATTGTAAATAATAGCTCTGTAGGTAACAGCTCTTGATGATAATTTGTTATTGCTATATAGATTCCTGGTAGTAAAAGTGATAAAAATATTGAAAGTAGACGGACTATTTTTTCAAGGTTTGCAAATTGAAATTTTAAATTTAAATCTTCAGGTGAAGATAAAAAGTCCACGAAAACTCCAGGTGCAACCAAGACATAAGGATTACCATTTACTATAATGCAAACACGACCTTCTAAAAGGTAATTAGCTACTCTGTCAGGTCTTTCTGTTGCTATAATTTGTGGAAAAATACTTTTTGGATTATCTTGAATAAATTGCTCTAATTGTCCAGATGAAGTAAGATAGTCTATATCTAGATTGTTTATTCTATATCGGATTTCAGCTACTAAATTTTTATTTGCAATTCCATTTATATAACCTATAGATACATTGGTTTTTGATAATTTACCAACAGAGGTACTTTCCATAATTAGATTTTCATTATTTACTAATCTTCTTATAATGGAAGTATTTGTTCTTAGATTTTCAACAAAAGATTCTTGTGATCCTCTTATGACTACCTCATTGTTCGGAGTATCAATGCTTCTTTGTTTAAATCCTTTTATATCTAGGTCAAAGGCGCTATTTAATGAATCAATAAAAAGTACACAATTTCCCATATTAATTGATGAATATACATCAGAAAATTTATCGATTTTTTCAACTGAATTTTGAGGAATTAGACTATTATAAATATAATTTTCTAAATTGAAATCTTTTTCGGTTTTGTATTGCTTAATTTTTACTTTATCAATTTCTTTTTCGGAAATAAACTTTTTTTGTTTTTCATCAAAAATATTTGCTCTATTTCTAAGCATTAAAGGAGATATTATGGAATTATTTAGTAATTCTGAATCTACCATTCCATCAATACACATTATAAATGCTTTATATTCTATATTGTGTGCTAATATAGAGAACTCTCTAATTATAATATCTTTGGAAATTAATGCATTATATTTATATTTTAGAAATTCAATATTTTTTGATAATTCGGTAAATATCTTTTTTGGCTCTATTTTTTCTAATTCGTTATTAGAGAAGTCATTTGAATTTGTTGATTGGTTTTCTGAATTTGTGGTTTCACCAGAGATTGTGAAGTTATAGTCTTCGTTTGGTTTATATCCAAGAAGCTTTTTCATATAATTAAAAAAGTTATTCATATAAATTGCCTTTCTAAATTTTTGTTACTATATTATCTATCTTTGGGGCCGGATATATGGATATATATATTAAAATTCGTGACTTGCTGGTCGCCCATACGAAGTTGTATGAGAATGGTAGTGCCCTCGTTTTAGTTTGTGATATTAAAAAGTTTTCTAAAAGCTCCCAAGCTGCACGTTAGTTTTTTGAATGTAATGTCTTTTAATGAGCCGGATATGTGGATATATATATTAAAATTCGTGACTTGCTGGTCGCCCATACGAAGTTGTATGAGAATGGTAGTGCCCTCGTTTTA
>CAKPRA010000028.1 GCA_934180065.1 uncultured Clostridia bacterium
ACAATTATTATGAAAAATTCGGAGCAATATTTGTGAAGAAAATAAGTGACAAAGAAAAAATATATAAATTTGAATTATAGCAAGGAAAGGAGTCAGCTGACTATGAAAGTTTTAATAGGAACAAACAATAAAGGAAAAGTTGAAGGTGCAAGACAAGCATTTGAAAAATTTTATGAGAATGTAGAAGTAATAGGAGTATCTGTGGATTCAGGTGTCAGCGATGAACCTGTGAATGATGAAATATATCAAGGTGCAAGCAACAGAGTAAACAATTTGATCAAATATGCAGAGAATAACAATGTAGAAGCGGATTTCTTTATAGGAGTTGAATCTGGAATTACAAATAAACTTGGAAAATGGTGCATTATTCAAATTGCTGTAATCAAAGACAAAAATGGATATGAGAGCTTTGGTACAGGTCCAGCCTTTCCAGTACCAGATAAATATGTAAAGGAAATCATAGATACAGATCTAGGAATTGTAATGGACAAAAAATTTAATGGAAATGGGCTAAAAAATGAAAAAGGTGGCATAGCTCATCTTACGAAAGACGTTATTACAAGATATGATTTAACAAGAGAAGCATTTATAATGGCACTAACTGAATTTATAAATGGAGATATTTGGAGAGATTAGAAATATTATATTCGGCTTGTCCTAGATTTATGACTCAATTCTGTACAATCTGGTACAATCCGGGGACGGAGGAAAAAATGTTACATAAAATGAAATTACAAGAAGATCCATTTGAAAGAATAAAAAATGGAACAAAAACAGTAGAATTTAGACTGTATGATGAAAAAAGACAAAGCATACAAATTGGCGATGAAATCGAATTTTCAAAATTGCCAGAATTACAAGAAAAATTACTAGTAAAAGTAATAGATTTATATAGAGAAGAATCTTTTGAAAAATTATTTAAAAAAGTATTTGTTGGAGAAGATGAAAAAACAATAAAGGAAAAAGCCGAAACAATGCATAGATTCTACACTCCAGAGCAAGAAAAAGAATATGGGGTAGTGGGAATAAAAATAGAAGTAATAAAATAAAAAGGAGGGGATAAAATGGCATACGAACCAGGAGATCTAGCTATAAAAATAGATGGCTACAAATTAAATATAAGAGCAGCAGGAGTAATAATACACAATGGAAAAATATTATTACACAAAGGAGAAACAGCAAACCATTATGCTTTGTTGGGTGGACATGTGAGAATAGGAGAAAACTCACAAGACACAGTAAAACGTGAAATGCAAGAAGAACTAGGCAAAGAAATAGAAATAACGGGATATATATCAACAATAGAAAACTTCTTTGAATTAAAAGGAATAAAATATCATGAGATTATGTTCATATACAAAGCAGAGTTTTGCAATGAAGAAGATAAAAAAATAGAATACACAATGAAAAATATGGAAGACGGAATTGAAAGCGACATTCACTATGAATGGATTAAAATGGACGAATTAGAAAAATATCCACTTAAACCTCAAAAGATTATAAATGTTATAAAGAGTGGAGAATACCCAGTGCATCTAATAAATGAAGATTAAGGGTGAAGAAAATGAACGATATTCAAAGATATTATGATAATACAGAAGTGGAAAAACCAAGAAAAAATGTAAAATATTTTATAGAAAAAATAAAATGCAATCCTGAAAAAGCTATAGAACTTGGTTGTGGAGCTGGAAATGATACGGTGTATCTAATAAAAAATGGCTGGAATGTTCTTGCGATAGATAGAGAAGACGTTTCAAAAAGAATAGAAAAAAGATTAAACAATGAAGAGCTGAAAAAATTTAGATTTCAGCAACAAAATTTTGAAACAATACAGTTAGAAGAAAGCAACTTTCTAGTTGCAAATTACTGCATTCCATTCTGCAATAAAAATAATTTCAAAGAATTCTGGCAAAAAATAATAGACAGCATACTACCAAATCGGATATTTTGTAGGAAACTTTTTGGGAGAAAATGATGAATGGAAGAAAACAAAGCCAGAGATGACTTTTTTATCAAAAGAAGAAGTAAAGGAACTTTTCAATGGTTTTGAAATAATACAATTTAATGAAATTGAAAAAGACGGATTGACAGGAATTGGCAAAAAGAAACATTGGCATATAATTGAAGTGATAGCAAGGAAAAATAAAGTTTAAGGAGAGAAGAATGGGAGTCGAAAAATCAAATTTAGATTTTATCAAAATAAAAAATAGGTAAGATTTACACTTTTTAGAATAAAGTCTTGTAGATATTTATATGAACATGCAGATGAAATTGGAAATATACTATTAAATAATATATAAAATAAGGAAATTTAAATATGGATAATCAAAAAATAAAATTAGAATATACAATCTCTATTGAGGAATTCTTAGAAATGGTTGAATCTGTTGGCTGGAATACTTACTCGAAAAAGCAGGTAAAAAAAGCATTAGACAACACTATGTTTATGGTGAAGGCAACGGTAGATGAACAAATCGCAGGAATAGGAAGAGTTGTTGGTGATGGAAGTATAGTATGCATGCTAACAGATATATGTGTAAAACCAGAATTTCAAAATAGAGGAATAGGTCATAAAATTGTTAGTGAGCTAAAAAGATTAGTTGAAGAAAATGTACAAGAAGGACAGAAGATGCAAATAGAATTGACGCCAACTGCTGGAAGAGAAGAATTTTACAAAAAAGCAGGATTCAAATATAAACCAGAGAAAATAACAGGAATGTATTTATGGATAAAAAAATAAAAGCAAAATTATATTGGAGAAAAAACAGGAGAAAGAAAAATAAATATTTAATATAGGGCAAGCTACTTTAATAAGTGGCTTGGTTTTGTGTTTCACTTAAGGAAAATGTGGGGAAAAATTCGTGGGTATGACATTTAAAAGAAATTTGTTAATTAGGTTAATTTGAGAGTATAATCAAAACTCAAAATAACTAATAAAACTGTAATTAGGTTATAAAAAATCATAAAAAAACATAGCTCGACAAGTTTCGACAAACTTTGCAATAAGAAAGTGATATCATATATGGTAGAAAAAATATAAATGGAACTAAAGGAGCAAATATATGAAAAAAAGTAAGAAAAAAATAATATCAATTCTATTAAACATTTTTATTATATGTTCAATAAGTGCAGGGGTATATGCACATCAAGGAAAAACCGATGCTAATGGAGGACATAAAGATAAAAACAATAAAAGTGGATTAGGCTACTATCACTATCATTGTGGAGGACACCCAGCTCATTTACATCCTAATGGCATTTGTCCATATTCATCTAGTTCGCCAACCAGTAAAAGCGAGACTTCAAGTTCAGCAGCATCAAGTACAAAGACAACGTCTACGGCACCAACCACAATAGAAGTAACAGATATTAAAATAAATGAAAACGTATCAAAACTTAAAGAAGGAGAAAGTGAAAAATTAACCGCTACAATAACACCAGACAATGCAACTAATAAAAGCGTTACATGGAAATCAAGTGATGAGAATGTTGCAACAGTCGATTCAACAGGAAATGTTGTTGCAAAAAAAGCTGGAATGGTAGATATAACAGTGGAGAGCTACGATGGAAAAACAAGTACTATAAAAATAAAGATAGAAAAGCTAATAAAAGAAGAGGATAAAAATACAACAGAGGTGATAACAACTACGAAACAGAATAATACAGAAAATTCTATAGACGGGAATGAAGATAATTCCAATATTCTTGGAGGTGCTTTAACATTAGGTTTATTAGGTGGAGGAACATATTGGGTATACAGAAGATTAAAAAAAAGTGAGTAGGAAAATTTGCTTTAGAACTTAGAGATATAAGAAAATAGAAAGAGCATAAAGCGAGGATGGAAATATGAAATTTTGCTCACAAAATTAGAATTATTAAGGAAAAATTTTTTGATTTCTACATTACGCCAGGAAAAATGACGAATAAACGGCGGAAATCTTTGAAGAATAATTAGAATTCTATTAAAAGACTTAAAATGTGGTATACTATAATTTGAAAATAGGGGGTATAAAATGTCGAAGGAAGATTTAACATTAATTGAACTAAAAAATGTAATAGATGAATTTAAAAATAATGATACAAATGAATATTTATATTGGGGAAATAATAGAAATTATAAGCTATATAGAACTATATTTGAAGGCTCGGAAATAAAAGAATTTAAACAGAGAATTATTAGCACTATAGAATTGGCTTTAGAAAATAGAGTTATAAATAATTATGATTTAGAGTGTTCTTTTGACGATGTTATAGAATTATATCCATCAAAAGATGTTGAAAATTATAACATAATAAACGAAAAAATAAAAAAGGATGAAGTGGCAGATATAAAACAGGAAACTAATTTGGAAAATATGAATTTCAATATTTTTAGAATGAAGGCAAACTATGGGGAAGAAAAAGAGATTACTATAATAAAAAAATTTAATAAGCCGGGTATGGTACTAAAACAAGCCATGAAATTTGCATGGTTGGGAGATAGAATGAAAAAAATAGATGAAGATGTTATCTATTTAGATGGTCAGGTAGATGCATTTGAGTATGATGGAAGTTTTTTTATTTTAAATAGAGATAGATTTAATTCCATATTTAAATTTAAAGACATGTATTGCAAATTAATTGAAGCAAAGGAAGAGTTTATTGTAGAAGCAAATTTTATTGATAATCCTGAGAAATTTATAAAAAAATGTAAGGAAAATGGGCATTATGTAAAAAGGATATCAAAAGTAATTGTTCGAGAAGGATTTGAAAATTTAGAAAAAAATAAGCATAAATTAAAAGATGTCATAGAGAAACATAAGTTGGGAATAAAAATTGATGAGAATAATAGAATTATCTACGAAGAGGATAAAATAGATGGAATTTTAAATTTGTTATTGGATCATTGTGTAATAAGTGAATTATCAGATAAAAGAGCAATTGCAAAAGCATTAGATTATGAAAAGGAGGAATAAATGAATAAAATTTTATTATATTTATCTTCATATGTTCCATTATATTTAATATTAATTATAAAGAATGCAATATTAAAATTGGAAAGAATAAATTTGAAAATAAAAGATATAGAGTATTTTAATACATTGGATGATTATATTTTAGTTATTTTAGCAGTTTTGACTGTAATTTCTCTAATTTATATATCTAAATCTTTAAATGATGTGAAGAAATATCAAAAAAATAAATATAAAACAATTAGAATAAATAATGAATCAAGCGATTCAATATTAAATTATATATCAATTTACATACTTACATTTATTGACTTTGATTTAAGCTCAATTAGTAATATAGTTACATTAGTTTTTATAATGTTACTATTGGGTATTATTTCTATAAGATATGATGATTTATATATTAATCCAACATTATTATTTTGGAATTATAAAATATATAATGTGACAATTAATAAAAATGGGAAAGAAATTGAAAAAATAGTTTTAGTTAAAGGAAATATTTATACAAATATTGAATTAAATATATATGAATCAAATAGGCAATATACATTTGCTGAGATAAATAAAGAAGAAGAAGAGTAAGATTAAAATCATATATTTATTCCATGAAAGTTATGTGTGATGAAAGAAATTAATTTATGTAGAAGATAATCTAGAAATTTTGAAATTTTAAGAGTGAAAATATCTATAATAAGTATATAAGTGTGAGTTAATGTTGTAAAAAATAAAATCCTAAATGCGAAAACAAGTAACATGAAAAATTATTTATGTTGAACAGCTTCAATTAAATCAGTATTAACGGTCAACATAAATGGAAGCACTAATTCATATATATAGAAAATTAGAGTTTATTAAAGAAAAAACGATAGAATATATATGTGATGTTGATATCGTTCATACTCTTTATCAGATAATATTTCTTGAAAAGAATCTAAGCTTTTTGACATTGAATCTGACGTTTTTGGGTATGTAATATTCCAATCATAAATTCTGTGTTCTCAAATATAAATGTTTGAATATATGGACCTGTTTGATTTCTATATAACGTATCCATCTCTGTTGGTGTTATATTGGGATTTTGTACTTTATATTCTAAATAATCTGTATAAGTTCTACCATTGTAATTTGTTGGTTCTTTTCGCTTCTTTAATTGTTTATTGGGAAGCCTTCTTCTGATTTTTTTTTTTTTTTCAATGTAATATTTGTGACGACTCAATCTTTAAATAAGCCAATTTCAATATAATTGTATATTGTTTTTTCACAGAATTGTATTTCTGGATGATTATTTAAATTTGTACAGACTTTGAAATTAACAAAAAAATTACAATTAAACAAATTTGATGATTTGTATATATTGTGTGGCTTTAAATTTTTATGACGATTAATTTCTCTTGCTATTGTTGATGGTGTTTTATCTAATTCATTGACTATTTCAAACTTTCTACGTCTTTGGTTTAACATTTCTTCAATTTTATTTCTTTGGCTCAATGTAAGCTTTTTCAATCATAATATTTCTCCATTTCTACCAAAACATTTACATAAGGTAATTATAACAAAATTGCACTATCCTGTACATTAAGACCAAATGTAAGACTTATTGCAATGCACTTTGTCGAAACTTGCTTTTACTTTTTCACTTATTTAGAAAAATTAAATTCTATTTATCGACGAAAAGTTATTTACAAATCATATCTAATGTGTAAGGATTTAAACTAACTTAATTCTAATGCAAAATTAGAATATAGACAAGAAAAAAGTGAGTTAAATCTTTGAATATAATACCAAATTTGTATGTAATGGTTGCAATATTTACTTAATATAGATATTTCTTGATAGAATTTTTATAACTTATAATAGAAGAAGATAAGACTTTAATTTGTCATCATCTTCTTTTTTATGTTTTATTAAAGTATATTTACAGTGTAAAAACATTAAGTAAAATTCGTTATATGGCAAATTGAATATAAATTTTTCAGTAGACGCTAATAAATATTTAAAATTATATTCATAAATGAATAATAATATACCAAAGTTTATATAAATAAAATATTAATAAATATTATAAAACTTTATTGCAAAAAAATAAATAATATAGTATACTGAATAAAATACCTTAAAAAGGGGCTTGACTATGAATGAAAAAGAAGAGAAAAAGCTTATTAAAAATGAAGTAAAAGCTTATATTGTTAAAGAAGGATTTACAATGAAAAGTATAGCCGGCTTACTTGATAAAGAGAGTAAAGTGGCTTTACAAAATTTGTCTAATAAACTTACAAGGGGAACCATAAAATATCTGGAAATAAAACAAATTGCGGAGATATTGGGCTATGAAATAAAATGGGAAAAGAAAAATAAATAAAAGAGGTACATTATGAGATATATAGGAAACAAGGAAAAAATATTAAATGAAATCGAAGATATAATTGTTGATAATAAACTTGATAAAAAAAGCCACTCTTTTTTTGATGCGTTTAGTGGAACATCAACTGTTGGAGAATTTTTTAAGGATAGATTTAAAATAATAGCAAATGATAATTTATATATGTCATATGTTATAAGTCAAGCAAAATTAAATACACCAGATGGTCAATATAAGAATTTAGGAATGAATCCTTTTGAGTATTTTAACTCGACAGACGAAATAGAAGAAGGATTTATATATAAAAACTATTCTCCAGGAGGATCTCAACGAAAATATTTTAGCAAAGAAAATGCTGGAAAGATTGACTTTATAAGATGGAAAATAGAAGAGTGGAAACAGAAACAACTAATAACAGATGAAGAATATTATTTTCTTATTGCATCTCTTCTTGAATCTATTTCAAAAGTCGCAAATGTTGCAGGCGTTTATGGAGCATATTTAAAGGATTGGGATCCAAGAGCAGTAAAAGCTATGAAATATATACCAGTTCAAATTACAAAAGAAAATACTAAAACAAAAAATATAGTTTATAATAAGAAAATTGAAGATTTAATTGAAAATGTTAAAGGGGATATTTTATATTTAGACCCTCCATATACTAAAAATCAATATTCTGTGCAATATCACCTTTTAGAAACAATAGCCAAATATGATAATCCAGTAATAAAAGGAAAAACAGGAGCTAGGAATACAAGCTCTCAAACATCAGATTTTTCAAAAGACGGTAAGGTACATATTGAGTTTGAAAAGATAATTGCAAAAGCAAAATTTAAATATATTATTGTTAGTTATAGTTCAGATGGTATAATGAGTAAAGAATATATAGAAAGTGTTCTTAAGAGATATGGAAAAGAGGAAACATATCAATTTAAGAAGTTTACATATAGAAAATATTTAAATACAAAGGCAAGAAAAGATGGAGAACACTTTGAATATATCTTTTTCATAGAGAAAAAAGATGAAGAAAAAATAAACTATTATTCACCATTAAATTATATGGGTGGAAAGTCTGAAATGATTGATTTTCTGAAAGAAAACATGCCTAAAAAAATGAATCGTTTTGTTGATTTATTTGCGGGCGGATTTAATGTTGGTGTAAATATAAATGTAAATGATTTAATATATAATGATTGTAATTTTAAAGTTAAAGAATTAATTCAAATGTTTAGAGATATTGATACATATGACTTATACAAATATATTATTAATACCATAAAAAAATACAAGTTACAGAAAGAAGATAAGGAAGCATATGTAAAGGCTAGAAAAGATTATAATCATCCTGAGCCACCAATAAGAGATCCTAGACTACTATATGTTTTGGTATTATATGGATTTCAACAACAAATTAGATTCAATTCATCATTGGAATATAATAATCCAGTTGGACAATCTGGATTTAATGACAAAATATTAGAAAAAATAGTTTCTTTTTCAAGAACGCTAAAAGAAAAAAATATAACATTTATGTCAGAGGATTTTGAAAGATTAGAGAAATATATCAATAGAGATACATTCTTTTATTGTGATCCACCGTATTTAATTACTTTGGGAAGTTATAATGACGGAAAAAGAGGCTTTAATGGTTGGAATAAAGAAAATGAAATTAGATTATTGAAATTTTTGGATAAAATTGATAAAGCAAAAGGAAAATTTATGCTTTCAAATGTTATAGAACATAAAGATAAAGAAAATAAAATTCTAATAGAATGGTTAAAACAACACGAAAATTATAGAAAAATAGACTATAATGGAAAAGCAAGAGGAAGAAAAGAAGTTATAATTGTAAATTATTAGGAGATGAAGTTATGAAAGTAATATTACCAACACATAATAGATTGATAAATAAATTATTTAATACGGATAAAGCTGGAGATGATTTAGAATATTTATTAAAAGATAATCTTGACTATGTGGTAAAAAAATCAATTGGAAAAAGTGTTGAATACAAAGTAGAATTATTTCGAAAAATAGGAAAAGATGGAAAAGAAAAAGAACAAGACGGACAATATATAATAATAGAAAGTGAAACGGAGAGAAAATATATTTTTTTTACTTATGAATTTCCAAATGAAACGCGTAACGGCTATTTAGTTGCGAAAATACCTATTGCATTTAGGAATTGGTATAATGATGATACCCATAAAAAGAAAGAATTAGGTATATTTTTACTTGATATTGATACCAAATATAAGAGTTTAGAAATATATAAGGGTATTCCTTTAGATGACCTAAAAAGTAGTGGAACAATCAATAATTATAATACTTTTGCATATAAATTATGTAAAACATTAGGATTTAAAATAATAAATGAAGATAAACTTCCATATGATTTATATAAAGATACAGTTCAAAATGAAGTATATCAGTATAGAAAGAATAGAATATTAGCTAAAACTGGTTTTTCAAATATAGAAAATTTAAAAAATATGAGAGATATGCTAGCCGGAAGGAATACAGGAAATAAAAGTTCATACATATTAGAATTTGATGATATGATAGCTATTTATGGTAAAACTTTTGGAAATAACGGCTTCGAAATAATTTTAATTGCATGTGCAGTAGGAAAGTTGGCTCAAGATACAGGAAAAGAAGTATGTTTTTTACAAATAAAAGATACCTTGGGACGAGATGGAACAAGTAATAGAGACGCAAAACCAATTACATCAGATAATATTGATATTATGAAGTCATTTAAAATAAAAGTATATGATGAGTTGATGGATTATGAAGAAAACCCAGATGTTGAAATACCAGAACAAAAAGATAGTAGAAATCAATTGGAATTTATGAAAAATCTTATGCATAAATTTGGAAATACTGATAAAAAGGAATGTTATTTATGTCATTGCAATATTCAAAATCTAATTATAGCTTCACATATTCATAGAATTTGTGATATTAATAAATTGAAAATACCATTTAAAGAAAGAAGAGCTATGGCTGTTGACGGAGATAATGGATTTTGGCTATGTGCAAATCACGATAAACTGTTTGAATATGGATTCATATATTTTGAAAAAGATAAAATGATTATTTCTGACAGATTAAATGATATACAAAGAAACTTTGTAAAGAATATTACTTTTAATACTTCATATGAAAAAATAGAAAAAAAACTTGGAATGATTGCAGAAGGTTCGGAATCTTATATATTGGAACCCGCATTTTATATTAAAAAAAGGGATTATAATGAAAATATGCATAATTATTTGGAAATTCATAAAAATAGAGTGTTAAAATAGAATTTAAGAGAAGCAAAGCAATAAGTATGATTCCGATTTTTTATCTCCAATTATCTTTTGATAATTGGAGATATGTTTAGATAGGTTTTTAAAAGCCAATACGATATATATAAATATAAGAGTTAAATATAATAAAATGCAATTAAATTAATGAAAAAATTCGAGGTGTTAATTAAAAATGTTTATTTTGTTTTAATTGTACCTGGTGTAAGTTATTTTTTATTAGAAAAACTATAGCAATAATAAGTGAAGTAATATCATTAATTGTAACAATGTTGTAGAAAAAATAATGAAGATAACATAAATTGATGCGTGTAATCGTTGAGTCAGTATAAAATTACTGTCAAAGATTTATGCTATAGATGTAAAGCAATAATTATAAAAGAAAAAGTAAAAAGGAAATAATAAATATGGAAAATTTAAATATTTTTTTGAATAAAGATAAATACATTGATTATAATGAATACAAAGATTTTTGTGAAAAAAATGATTTGGAAATAAATGAAGATATATTAAATGAAAGAAATAATAAGTTTGTCGATAAAAAGCTTATAGAATATAAAGAATATTTTGACCATATTTTTACAGATGTAGGAGAAAACATAAATTTAGATGATGAACAAAGGAAAATAATTTTAAGAGATGATCAATATTGCTTAATAAATGCAGGGGCAGGTTCTGGAAAAAGTACAACCATGGCAGCAAAAGTAAAATATTTAGTTGATAAATTAAATATCAAACCAAAAGAGATAATAATGCTAACATTCACTAAAAAATCTAGCGAGGATTTAGATGAAAAGGTAAATGATTTATTAGATTTAGGAATACCAGTTTCAACATTTCATTCATTAGGAATGAAATTTATAAAGAAATTTTATCCATATCCAATTCAAGTAGTAGGAGCAGATGAACAAAAACAGATAATTTGCAATTATATTAAAGAATTATTTCAAAATAAGACTAAATTAAAAGAATTAATTGATCTATTTCAAAAATATGAAAACAAAAGTTATATCGCAAAGGGATTTATAGAAAACTTTGAAAAATTTAATACATTTGAAGAATACTTTGAAGATTATAAAAAAAGAAAATATTTAAGTGAAAATAGTAAAGCAGGAGGAATACATCAATATTTAATAAATAGATTGAGTTTAAGAAATTCACTTTATACAATTAAAGGCGAAAAAGTAAAATCAATAGGTGAGGTTAGAATTGCAAATTTTCTCTATATTAATGGACTAGAGTATACGTATGAAAAAATATACGAGGAAAAAGTTAACGAAGATACAACCTATGTTCCGGACTTTACAATAGAATATCAAGGAAAGAATATTTATATAGAATATTTTGGACTATCTAATTGTTACAATGAGAAAAATGAACTTAATAGAAAGGAAATAGCAAAATATAATAGGACAAGAAAAATTAAAGAAAGATTTCAAGAAAGTAATAATGGAGACTTTATTAATCTTGATTATAAAACACCAGATGGAGATTTTATAACGACATTAACAAAAGAGCTATTAAGCAGAAATATTGAATTTAAAAGAAAAAGTGATAAAGAAATTTTTGATAGAATTTTAGATAACAATTTGAATGCTGAATTTTTTAAATTTACTGATTTAATAATAAGTTTCATAGACGTTTTTAAAAACATGCTAGTAGATAATGAAGATTATATATTTAATAAGAGGATATCTGAAATTAAAGATGAAGACTTTAAATATTACTGTTATTTTGTAAATAAACAAAAAGAAGCTGAATCAAGAATAAAAGCAATAGAATATTTAAAAGAAATTTATAAATATTACCAGCAGTATTTATCAGAAAATCATATGATAGATTATAGTGATATGATTAATCTTTCATACAAATACATAATAAAAGAAGTTAAAAATAAATATCCAGAGTTAAATTATAAGTATATAATTGTAGATGAATATCAAGATATTACATTTCAAAGGTTCTTATTTGTAAAGAGATTAATAGAATACTTTGATGCTAAACTAATAGCAGTTGGTGATGATTGGCAATCTATTTATGCCTTTGCAGGCTCAAGATTAGAATTATTTAATAAATTTAGTGAAATGTTCTTAAATTCAAGAGATGATATGTATCTTTCTACAACATATCGATATGGACAAGAACTTGCAGACATAACAAGTAAATTTATTCTTGAAAATGATGAGCAAAGTATAAAAAATATAAAATCAATAAAAAATTTAGAACATCCGATAGAACTTTGCAAATACAGTGGATATGAGGAATATGAAGAAATAGATAAAATAGTTCATAAATTATATATGGAAAATCCTGATAATAATATTTTGATTTTAGCAAGAACGAATGAATGCTTAAACAAATTAGCTAAAAGTGAGTTCTTTATGAAAGGAGTAAACGATGTATTAATCTGTAAGAGCTTGCCAGAAGCTAAGATAGAAGCATTAACCATGCACCGTTCAAAAGGGTTGACATCAGATCAAGTAATTGTATTTGGATTGAGAGAAAAATTATTTCCAAGTAAGGGCAGACCATCTCATTGGATATTTGAATATTTTAAACTAGATTCAATTACTGAACAAATGCCATTTGCAGAAGAGAGAAGACTATTTTATGTGGCATTAACAAGAACTAGAAATAAAGTTTATTTGGTAGTTCCCAATAACAGGATTAATCAAAGTGAATTTATTAACGAAATTGAAGAAAGCTTATAAAAAGAAATTGAAAGATATAAGAAATTATATAATGAAGATTTAATGTAAAATTACTAAATATGAAAAAACCACTAAAAAACCAAAACTTTTTTCATAATTTTGAAAAAACTTGACTATAATAATAAAAGATAGTATAATTATTATAGTTAGGAGGAGATTTATGGAAAGAATAAGTAGAGAAAATTATTTATCTATATTAAAAAATTTCAAAGATCAACAAATAATAAAAGTTATCACAGGAATAAGAAGGTGTGGTAAATCAACATTACTTGAAATTTTTCAAGATTACTTAAAAGAAAATGAAGTAGAAGAAAAGCAAATAATATCAATAAATTTTGAAAATGCAGATTATGAGGAATTACAAGACAGAAAAAAATTGTATGAATATGTAAAAGAAAGATTAGTAAAAGGAAAAAAGACATACGTTTTTCTAGATGAAATTCAAAATGTAAACGAATTTGAAAAAACAGTAGATAGCCTATTTATAAATAAAGATGTAGACTTATATATAACAGGTTCAAATGCATATTTATTATCTTCAGAATTAGCCACATTGCTTACAGGAAGATATATAGAAATAAAAATGTTGCCATTATCGTTTAAAGAATATTTATCAAGCTTTGAAGATAAAACAGACTTGTCAAGAAAATTTAGAGATTATCTAAGATATAGTTCATTTCCTCAAGCAGTTGAATTATATAAAATAAACCCAGAAAACATAAATTTATTTTTAGATGGAATATATAATACTATTTTATTTAAAGATGTAATGCAAAGAAAAGGAATAACAGATAAAAATGTCTTAGAAAGAGTTACAAAATATTTGTATGACAACATAGGGAATAGAACGAGTATGAAAAGCATAAGTGATAATATTGAAGGAATAGAAAAAAATTCATCATATAATACAATTTCAAATTATGTAGATGCATTAATAGATAGCTATTTAATATTTAAAGCCAACAGATATGATATTAAAGGAAAAGAATTTTTGAAAACTCAAGAAAAATATTATGCAATAGATATAGGATTAAGATATTATATGTTAGGACAAGGTTCTGGTCGAGATATGGGTCATATATTAGAAAATGTTGTGTATCTTGAATTGTTGAGACGAGGATATGAAGTATATATAGGAAAATATGATGATTTAGAAGTTGACTTTGTAGCCAGAAAGCCAGAAAATACTATATATTATCAAGTAGCATTAACAACTAGAGGAGAAAATGAAGGAGATAATAAAATTTTAGATAGAGAATTAACTCCATTGAAGAAAATAAATGATAATTATCCTAAATACATTTTGACATTAGATGATGATTTAGATGCAGACTTTGATGGAATAAAGAAGATAAATGTGTTGGATTGGTTGCTTGATGAAAAAAACAATTAAATATACTGATGAAAAGCAAAATATGAAAGTAATTGAAAGTTACAGAATTATTTTGCTTTTTTGATAATAAAATACAAGTTTCGACAAAATTAAATAAGAAATAATATAAATTAAGAGGGTGAAAGAAAAATGTATATTTCAAAAGTTTTACTTAAAAATTATAGAATATTTAAAAGTGACAAGGAATATAAAATAGATGATATAAATATACCGAATATGAAAAATAACGGCTCTGGAATTACTGTTATTGCAGGCGAAAATGGTTGCGGTAAAACTACAATATTAGATGCAATAGCTTCTTCAATGCTAGAATACAAAGCTGATTTATTTGATATAAAGGATATGAATAATATTAATGAAAATACAGAGATAAAAGTATATGCGGATAAACCATTTAAAGTAGCAGGTACATTTCCTAATACTGAATATGAATTTAAGGGAATATCTTTTATAGGAGGAATTAGAGGGAAAGGAAACAAATCATATTTGCAATCTATGGTAGTACATGATCAAATCTTTTTGAAAGTAAATTTGGAAGATAAGCCCAAAGATGGAAGTCCAGATTTAAGATTAAATGTAAATAATCCATTTTCAGGAAAAAGATTTAATGATACAGATGTAGTTTATTTAGATAGAAATAGGATGTTTCAGACAAAATCTGGAACATATAATGAAACAAAATTTGATAGATTAATGGAAGATTTCAATTATCAATATAATAAAAAAAGTAATAATATAGAAGATTTAAATGTTTATTTAAGTAAAAATGTAAAAAAAGGCAAAGTAGAAAATACTTTTTTGGCAGAAGCAATAAAAAAATTTGAAGAAATAAGCGAGTATAAGATACAGTTAGATTTTATAGATAACTACCAACCATTTAATAATGCTTGTTTTGTTACAAGGAAAGATAATAATCAGCAAATTTTATTATCAAGAATTGGCTCAGGATATGAAATGATATTTTCTCTTCTATATTCTTATTACTTGTCAAAGCAAAATGGAAAAAATATGATAACATTAATTGATGAACCTGAATTACATTTACATCCCAAAATACAAGAAAAATTTATTGAATTTTTGATTGATATATCAAAGGAAACTCAAGTGATAATAACAACACATTCTCCAATTTTAATAAAGCAATTATTAGAAAATAACTATGTAAAAGTTTTAATATTAAATAAGGACATTACATACTCTAAAATTGGACAAAAGAAATTGTCATATAATTCTGCAAATGAAATAAACTACTTGGCGTTTAATCTAGTTACAGAAGAATACCATAACGAGTTATATGAAGAAATAAAAAATAGATATGGAGCTAATTTTGGAATAAAAGATTTTGACAAACAATTTTTTATAAGTAATAAAGGAGAAAACAAAGCATATCCATGGAAAGGCGCTCCAAATGAAGTAAGCTTACATACATATATTAGAAATCAAATTCACCATCAAGCAGATAATGGAAAAGTTACATTAAAAGATTTAGAAACATCTATTAATATAATGAGAAATTATTTATAAAATGAGAGGAGAAAGCATTATGAATAAATATTATGAAATAAAAGTTACAATAAGAGAATCACATCCACCAACATGGAGAAGATTACGAATACCTGCAAATATTACGTTTAATGAATTAGCAGCAATTATCGAAATTTCATTTGAATGGTGTGGTTACCACTTGTATGAATTCGAGGTAGGTGCAACTCTACACGAAATGGGACAATTTATAGCAGTACCAGCAGAAGATGAATATGGAATAGAAGAAATAAGAGGAAAGACATTAGACTCTGGAAAAGAGAAAATAGATAAATATTTCAAAAAATATAAAAGAATGAAATTTATATATGATTTTGGAGATAACTGGGTACATGATATTATAATAGAAAAAGAAATAAATGAGAAAATAGAATATCCTTTGTGCGTAAAGGCAAAATCAGGAGCATATCCAGAAGATTGTGGAGGAACATATGGATATGAAAAATATTATTCAAATGATGAAGGAAGAGAAGAATTAAACTTGGATTTTATTAATGATGAACTAAAAGAATATAAAGATTTTGCAAAACAACTATATGAAAGAGATATGTTCTAAACAAAAAAGATTTAACGATAAATCTTCTTGAACAACTATTTTACCAATATGAGAATAATTCTTCAAAATTTATAAAAATATCGTATAATAACGTGAGAACAATATCAATATAGTGAGAAAATGAAAAATAAAGGAAAAATAAGATGAAAGTTTTAACTATAAAGCAACCATGGGCAACTTTAATTATGCAAGAAAATAAGCGATTTGAATTTAGAAGTTGGCAGACAAAATACAGGGGAGAGTTGCTTATACATGCTGGTAAAGGAATTGATAAAGAAGCGGTAAAAAGATTAGCAAATTATTTGCCAAAAGAATTGCCACAAGGCAAAATACTGGGAAAAGTAACATTAGTTGATTGTATAAAAATTACACCTGAATTTAAAGAAGAACTTCTAAAAGAGAATAGTGATATTTATACAAAAAGTTCTTTTCAGGAAAATTATGGGTGGCAATTAGAAGATGTGCATGTCTTTGATGAGCCAATAGATGCAAAAGGTAATTTGAGCTTATGGGAGTACGACCTTGAAAACGAAAAATAATTCCTAGAGCACAAAGAAGGTTTTAAATCGAGCAGTTTCAAACATTTGTAAAAAAGAAAAGGAGCATAAATCATGTACAACAAAATACAGCAATTTAAACAATTAGTAAACAAATGTGATAATATTGTGTTCTTTGGTGGTGCAGGTGTGTCAACTGAAAGTGGAATTCCTGATTTTAGGAGTAAGGACGGTTTGTATAATCAGCAATATAAATATCCACCAGAGACAATACTAAGTCATACTTTTTTTATGAACAAAACGGAAGAATTTTTTAAGTTTTATAAATCAAAGATGAACTCGTTAAAATATCAACCTAATATTACTCATACAAAACTTGCAGAACTTGAAGCTAAAGGAAAGTTAAAGGCGGTAATAACGCAAAATATAGATGGTTTACACCAAAAAGCTGGATCTAAAGTGGTGTATGAATTACATGGTAGCGTGTTAAGAAATTATTGTATGAATTGCCACAAATTTTATGATGCTGAATATGTGTTTAACAGCAACGACATTCCAAGATGTAGCTGTGGAGGAATAATAAAGCCAGATGTAGTTTTGTATGAAGAGGGATTGGACGAGGAAACAATCGAAAATTCGATATATGCTATTCAAAAAGCTGATTTATTGATTGTTGCTGGCACATCACTTACTGTTCAACCAGCAAGTGGATTGATAAATTATTTTAGAGGAAAAAATCTTGTACTGATAAATAGGGATTCAACTCTTTATGACAATAAGGCAAATCTTGTTATAAATGATAGTTTGGGCAAAGTTTTCTCAAAATTATAAAGAGTAAATTAGTAAGAAACATAAGATGAATCATTTTAGAGGGGATAAAAATAGAATAATATATGGCTGAATTAAGGAGCAATTATGAAGACTTTAGAAGATTTGGTGGCAGAAAAATTATGTGATTTAGTGCACTATGCACTATCAAAAATCATAAAGCCTGATATGACTTTAAACAAAGTAAATGAATTAGACATACAAGTAATCGAAAAAATGAAACAGCAATATGGAATTGAAGCCATAATTTTAGATGTAGATGACACATTGCGTAAGGAAATGAAAGATATTCCAAAATGTAATAAGGAATGGATTGAAGGTTTAAAAGGCAAGATAAAAATTATGATTGTAAGCAATGGAGTAGACAAAGATATAGAAAAATATTTTAAAGAAAATGGAATAGATTACATAGGTTTTGCCTGCAAACCATTAAAGAAAAATTTTTTGAAAGCCTGTGAAAAAATGAATGTGAAGCCGGAGAATGTATTAGCAATCGGCAATAGTTTGTTTGATGATATATATGGTGGAAAAAGAAATAATATGAAAACAGCACTTGTAAAAGAAGTAGAAGATAATGAGAGATAATTTAATAAAAAGTAAATAAAATTCTGCTTTTGCGGGAATCTCTTGATTTTAAGGGATTTCCGCAAAAACGCTATAATCATGAAATTAGAAGTGCCCAGCATTTTGAGAACAAAACAATTTAAAGATATATGAATGAATGCAAAAAAGAATACAAAAAAGTTTACAAAAAATTATTCTATCCGACAAACTTCGACAACATATGACAATGCAATAGTGATATACTTTGAATGAAAAATTGAGAATTTATATTTGAAAACATGTTAGCATGACTTCAATAATTAATATAAAGAATTAAAAAATAAAAAGGAGGTTTATATGTCAAATTTATATGGCAATTTACACAATCTTTATCCGGTTCAAAAAACATTGAGGTTTGAACTAAAACCGCAAGGCAAAACAAAAGAAAATATGGAGAAAACAGGAATTTTAAAAGCTGACGAACATAGAGCAGAAGTCTATGGCAAAGTAAAAAAATATTGTGATGAATATCATAAGACATTTATTGATAGATGTTTAAGCAATATTGAACTAAATGAAATTGATAAGTATTATGAATTATATTCCATAAACAACAGAGATGACGAACAAAAAGAAGAGCTTGACCAACTTGAAGCAAGTTTGAGAAAGCAAATTTCAGATGCATTTAAGAAAAGTGCAGAATATAAAGGCCTTTTTCAAAAAGACATGATTACATCATATTTGGTAACAATGTACAAAGAAAATCAAGAAAAGATGCAGAATATTGGAGAATTTAACCGATTCACAACATATTTTACTGGATATAATAAGAATAGAGAAAATATGTATTCAGAGGAGGATAAGTCAACTGCGATTTCATATAGACTTATAAATGAGAATCTTCCAACATTTATAGATAATATAAAAATTTACAAGAAGATTGTTAGTCTTATGCCAGAGAACATAGAAAAAATATATAAAGATTTAGAAGAATATATTCAAGTTAATAGTGTTGATGAAATTTTTAATATTAGCTATTACAATGATGTTTTAACTCAAAGAGGAATAGAGTGTTATAACATTTTAATATCGGGAAGAACTAAAAATGATGGAGATAAAATAAAAGGACTAAATGAATATATAAACGAATTTAATCAAACGCATAATGAGAAAATTCCTAAATTGCAAGAATTATATAAACAAATATTAAGCGATGCGGAGTCTGCATCATTCAAAATTGATGTTATTAAAAATGACAAAGAATTGATGAATTTAATAGAAGTATATTATGCAAACATTTTGCCAATTTTAAATAAGATTGAGGATTTATTTACAAAAATTTCAAATTATAATCTTGAACTTATTTTAGTGAATAATGATGGTACATTAAGTACTCTTTCTAATATGGTTTTTAATGAATGGAGTTATATTAAAGGAGCAATATCTGAAAAATACGATGCAGAATATTCTGGTAAAGAAAAATACGGAACAGAGAAATATGCCCAGAAAAAACAGGAATATTTAAAAAAGCAGAAAATTTATTCTTTGAAGTTTTTAAACGATTGTATTGAAAATAATGCGATTTGTGAATATTTAAAAAATTACATAATTCAAAACAAGAATATTGAAACAATAAAAGAAGACTATAATTCAGTTCAAAATATAAAGGTGGAAGATGGTACAAAAGAGCTAATAAAAGATGAAAAATCAATTGAAAAAATAAAAAAATTCCTTGATGATGTTAAGTCTTTGCAAGAATTTGTGAAATTGGTTATTCCTAAAGATAGAACTGTAGAAAAAGAAGCTAAGTTTTATTCTGAATTAACACCATATTATGACAAGATTAAAGAGATTATACCATTATACAATAAAGTAAGAAATTATGTTACACAAAAGCCATATTCAACAGAAAAAATAAAATTAAACTTTGAATGTCCTACAGTATTGAATGGATGGGATGCCAATAAAGAAGAGGCTAACTTAGGTGTTATTTTACTGAAAGAAGGAAAATACTATTTAGGAATAATGAATCCTTATTGTAAAAAAATATTTGAGGTTGATGAAAAGGATTCGAATGAGCAAAACAATTATAAAAAGATGGAGTATAAGTTGTTACCTGGGCCAAATAAGATGTTACCAAAAGTGTTTTTCTCAAATTCAAGAATTGAAGAATTTAATCCATCAAAAGAATTACAAGAAAAATATAATAAGGGATACCACAAAAAGGGAAAAGATTTCGACATTAATTTTTGTCATGAATTAATCGACTTTTATAAGATGTCGTTAAACAAACATGAAGATTGGAAAAAATTTAATTTTAAATTTAGGGACACATCTGAATATAATGATATTAGCGAGTTTTATAGAGAAGTAGAAGAGCAAGGATATAAAATTGAATACACAGAATATTCAGAAAAATACATAAATGAGTTAGTAGATAGAGGAGAATTGTATCTATTCCAAATCTATAATAAAGATTTTTCGGAATATTCAAAAGGCAAGGAAAATTTGCATACACTATATTGGAAAGCTGTTTTTGATCCAGATAACATAATGAATCCAATATATAAACTTAATGGAAATGCAGAAGTTTTTTACAGAAAAAAGAGTTTAGAAATGAAGGTAACACACCCTGCAAACCAACCAATAGCCAATAAAAATATAAGTACAATAGAAGCGGGAAGATCAACTAGCACTTTTAAATACGATTTAATAAAAGATAAGAGATACACCATGGATAAATTTCAATTTCATGTACCAATTACAATGAATTTTAAAAGTGAAAGGCTACTTAATATAAATCAAATTGTAAATAAATATTTAAAATATAATGATGATATACATGTAATAGGAATAGATAGAGGTGAAAGAAATCTTCTTTATGTATGTGTAATCGATAAAGATGAAAAAATTGTTTACCAAAAATCATTAAATGAAATTGTAAGTGAGTATAATAATAACAGATACACAACGGATTATCATGGACTTTTAGATAGAAAAGAGAAAGAAAGAGAAATTGCTAGAGAAGATTGGAAAAACATAGAAAATATAAAAGAATTAAAAGAAGGCTACATGAGCCAGGTAATTCATATATTGGTTGAATTGATGAAAAAATACAATGCAATTATTGTTATAGAAGATTTAAATAAAGGATTTAAAAATTCCAGAATAAAAGTAGAAAAGCAAGTTTACCAAAAATTTGAAAAAATGTTTATTGATAAGCTAAATTATCTTGTGTTTAAAGACGAAGATAAAATGGCTAAAGGCGGAGTTTTAAATGCATACCAACTAACTAATAAATTTGAATCTTTTACGAAACTAGGAAAACAAAGTGGAATTTTATATTATATTCCAGCGTGGTGTACAAGTAAAATAGATCCAACAACAGGCTTTATAAATAGGTTTTATTTAAAATATGAAAACTTTGATAAATCAAAGGAATTTGTAAACAGAATTGATGACATTAGATATAATGAAAAAGAAAATTTATTTGAATTTGATATTGACTATAGCAAATTTACAGACAGATTAAATGATACAAAAAATAAGTGGACTTTATGTAGCTATGGAGAGAGAATACTTACACAAAAGAATGCTAATGGTGAGTGGTTCGATAGAAGAATTCAATTATCTATTGAATTCAAAAACTTATTTGAAAAGTATGGTATCAATCTAAACAATATAAAAGATAGTATTTTGAAATTAGATAAAGACAACATAGAATTTTACAAAGGTAATGGAGAAAATCTAGGATTTATACAATTGTTTAAATTGATGGTTCAAATGAGAAATAGTCTAACAGGAAAAGAGGAGGATAATCTAATTTCACCTGTAAAAAATCAACATGGCAAATTCTTTAACACTAGTGAAAGGGTTGAAGGACTTCCTATAGATGCAGATGCTAATGGTGCATATAACATTGCTAGAAAAGGACTTATGCTTATTGAACAGATGAAAAATGTAGAAGATGAAAAGTTAAATAAGATAAAATATAACATTACTGAAAAAGAATGGTTGAATTATATACAAAATAGAGGTATGTGATGGAAGAAACAATACATATATCATATTTAAATGATTTTATATTTTGCCCTGTCTCAATATATTTTCACAAATTGTATGGAAAACTTGATAAAAAATTATATCAGTCAGAATATCAAATTAATGGAACAAATGCTCACAAGGCAATAGATAATAAAAAGTACTCCTCTAGAAAAAATATTCTACAGGGAATAGATATATACTCTTCAAAATATGGAATAGAAGGGAAAATCGACATATTCGATATTGCAAAAAAAGAACTTGTTGAAAGAAAAAATAAAATATTGCAAATTTATGATGGATATATTTTTCAAGTATATGCTCAATATTATGGATTAATTGAAATGGGATATAAGGTTGAGAAAATAAGTTTATACAGTCTGAGTGATAATAAAAAATATAATGTAAAATTACCAGCAGATGATAATGATATGAATACAAAATTTGAAGACTTAATAAAAGAAATTCATGAATTTGATATAGAAAATTTTAAACAAACAAATAAGGAAAAATGCAAGAAATGTATATATGAACCAGCTTGTGATAGGAGTTTGATATGCTAACAGA
>CAKPRA010000029.1 GCA_934180065.1 uncultured Clostridia bacterium
TCTCTTTTCTCCTTTTCCTATCGTAACAAAATTATTAATATAACTCCTGGAATTCCTAATATTCCAGAGCATATTATTGTAAACCAATTTAAACCTATATGAAAATTAAAATTAGCGCCTACTAAATTAATAATATAAATTAATCCCGCTCCTATAGCAGAATTTATAACTAATTTCATTATCTTCTTTAATGGCATAATAAAAATTTTTCCTATGATTATGAGAAAAATAATACATGATATATAAATTAATAAAGAATAATTTTCCATAAAACCACCTCTTTATTATATATATCAAAACTGGACAAATATTCCAAATTTATATTACTTTTCTAAAACTGCAATTGCACATTTAATTCCATCTACAGCAGCCGACATTATTCCACCTGCATATCCAGCCCCTTCTCCACAAGGATACAAACCAGATATATTAGATTCTTTTTTTTCATTTCTAGTAATTTGAACTGGTGAAGAGCTTCTTGTTTCTACTCCTGTTAAAATTGCATCTGGATTTGCAAAACCTTTAATCGATTTTTCAAAATATTCAATTCCTTCTATCAATGTTTTAGAAACAAAATCAGGCAATATCTCATTTAAATTTGATAAAGTAACTCCTGGTTTATATGTTGGTTTTATTTCTCCAATAAATGTTGACTTTTTATTATTTTTAAAATCTTCAAACCTTTGGATTGGTGCAAAATAATTACTTCCACCTAATTTAAAGGCTTCTTGCTCCAACATTTTCTGAAAATACATACCTTCCAAAGGAGAATCTCCTCTAAAATCATCTGGTGTGACATTTACCAAAACAGCACTATTTGCATTTTCTCCATCTCTTGCAAATTTACTCATTCCATTAGTAACAATTGTATTTTCTTCGCTTGATGATGCCATAACTGTTCCACCTGGACACATACAAAAAGTATAACAAGATCTGTCTTTTCCATGGTACACTAGCTTATATTCTGCTGGTGGTAACTTTAATTTGGTATTTTCACCATATTGAGATTTATTTATCATTTCTTGTTTATGTTCAATTCTAACACCAACCGAAAAATTTTTCTTTTCCATTTTTACACCTTTTTCATACAATTTTTCAAAGGTATCTTTAGCACTATGTCCAATTGCTAAAATAACCGTATCTGTTTCAAATGTTTTACCACTACTGCATTTTACAGCAACTATTTTAGAGCCCTGAATTTCAAAATCCACAACTTTTTCATTAAATAGAAATGTTCCTCCCAATTCTATAATTTTATTTCTCATATTTTTAATAATATTAATAAGATTATCTGTTCCTATATGAGGTTTATTCATGTACAGTATTTGTTTTGGTGCACCAAAATTATAAAATTCTTGCAATACATTTTTACATAATGGATTATGAATTCCACTTGTTAATTTTCCATCAGAAAAAGTGCCAGCTCCACCTTCTCCAAATTGTACATTTGACATTGTATTTAATTTACCACTTTTTAAAAATTCATCAACATCAGCTTTTCTTTCATCTACATTTTTTCCTTGCTCTATTATTATAGGTTTAATCCCGTTTTTTACCAATGTTAAAGCAGAAAATAAACCTGCAGGACCAGCTCCAATTATTATAGGTCTTACATTACTTTTTCTTTTAATTTCAATTACTATATCTTTAGTTTCGATAACTTTTTGAGCATTTTTTATTTTTCCTTCATTTTTACAACTAATCTCAACAGTATAATTATAAAAAATATCATTTTTATTTCTTGCATCAATAGACTTTTTTATAATTCTCTTTTCTGTAACATTTTTAGGATTTATTCTATATTTTTTGTAAATCTCTTCAAATAGCTCTTCTTCATTCATATCTTTTCTAATTTTAATATTACTTAATCTTACCATAATTATTTCCTCTTTAAAATTTTGTATAATTATATTATATTTTCACATATATTGCAATTACTTTAAATTATTATCCATTCTTTAAATTCGCACATTCTCCCATATCTATGGTCATTCCAATTGTTTTTGCTTTTCCTATTAAATAATCCAATTTAGCTTGCTCAGCCTTCATTGTATATAAAAAATAATCTATTAATTTTCCCTCGGCATATTCATAATTTATATTAGCATCATTAATTATCTTTTTGGTTTTCAAAATTGTATCCATAAGGTCCTGATTTTTCTCCTCTTCACTTTTTTCTAAAATAATATCATCTTTTTCATATTTTGAATGCATATTTGCTTGTCCTCCTTAATAAAATATATTAAATTATATTCATAAATTTCATAATTATTCCTATTTAAAAAAAAATGTCAGTGGGGACGGAACTTTTTGACAACAAAAAATAAGTTGTCAAAAAGCTCCGTCCCCACTGACACTGATTCTTCTCTAAAATTTATATAGCTCTGTTATTTCTTTTGTATTTGTATTATATTTGAAACAAACTGTTTTTTGTCTTTTATATGCATATCTCCATCCTATGTCCTCTTGAGAATAATGTACTCCATAGTCTAAAGTTACATATATTTCATTTCCAATTATTGCACTTTCAGCCAAATTAATTGTATGTTCATCATCTGAAGTAAATCCAAACTTTGCATTTATTTCTTTTTCTGTTAATATTGTTTTTCTTTCTTTTGTAGATTCATCAACATATACTAAATTATTTACAATTTTTCCATTTTCCATTTTAGAATCAATATACACTCCACTTAATTTTTGAGCATTCTCATCTTCTAAATTTTCTACTGATTCTTTTTGCAAATTACTTCCATCTTTATTCATAGTAAAACAATATTCATCTTGTAAAATGTGTGCTGTTCCAGCACGATAACCTATATAGAATTTTATTTTTCCATTTTCTTCGCCAAATTCTACAATTTCCATTGATTGATCAGTTGCTTCTTTAAATAAATCTTTTCTTGAAAAAGTTGCTATTGTTCCATTATCTTTATTATCTTTTATAGTTCCTATTTTTAATATATCACCTTCATTATTTTCACTATAATATATCACATTATCAATTATATCGACAATATTAGCTTTTTCTTTTAAATTAACTATTTCATCTGTTTTTGTATTTATTGCAAATATATTCCCATTCGCATTAGTTTGACAAATTATATATCCATCTATACTTCCTATAATTTCGCCTTTTTGATATTCCTTTTTATTTTCTCCATTCATATCAACTGAATAAATTTTATTATTTCCATATTGGTCTTCTGTATATTGTAAAAATATTTTTTCATTTGAAATGCATATATTTCCAAAACCTTTATCAGTTAATATGGTAGTTTGATTACCAGATTTATCTAATTTTATCAATTCATTTTTAATATTGTGATAAAATGAATACTTGTCAAATAATCCAGTAGTTTCTCTACTATCTGCAGTTAATTTCCAAAAATATGTTGCATCTTTATATTCCACAAAATCAGCTACATTTGTCGTAATTTGTTCATCTTGCTTTACTTGGTTTGATTGCTCATTTTTATTTTGATTACCTGCTTTTTCTCCTTCATCTTTTTCTTTAGTTGTTCCACAACCTGTTAGCATTATTAATAATATTGATACTATTGATAATATTAATATGCTTTTAATTTTTTCTTTTTTCATTTGATTTCCTCCAATCCTTATTTTATGCCATTATTATATCATTATGTCGATGGATGTCAATGGAGAGGGAGCTTTTTTGTCAGTAGGGACGGAGCTTTTTGACAACCATTTTTTAAATATTTATTAAAAATGGTTGTCAAAAAGCTCCGTCCCTACTGACAAAAAATTGGTTGTCAAAAAGCTCCGTCCCCACTGACACCTCCAAGTTTTAATCTTACATATTCATAAATCATTATGCCTGCGGCTACTGAAGCATTCAAGCTTTCTGTTTTTCCTAACATTGGTATTTTTACTTTATTATCAGCAATTTCTTGAACTTCTTGAGAAACACCATTAGCTTCATTTCCAATTACTATTACTTTTTTCATATAATCTATATCATAAATAGAGTCATTTGTATCAAGAGCTGTAACAACTATTTTAAATCCATTTTTTTTCATATTAATAAGATCTTTTATCAAATCATCAGATTTTATAATATTAACTCTAAATATAGCTCCCATTGTTGATCTTACAACTTTTGAATTGAATGCATCTGCTGTATCATTTGATATAACTATTTGTTTTAAATTCGCACTATCTACAGTTCTTAGAATAGTTCCCAAATTACCAGGATCTTGTATACCATCTAATACAATAATTACATCTTCTTTATAATTTATTTTTTGAGATTTCTCAGCTCTTTTTATAACCGCCAAAATCCCCTGAGGATTTGAAACCTCTGTTATGCTCGCAAAGACCTTACTTGTAACATATATACAATTTAATTTTGCAATTTCATACATCAATTTTTTATCAAAAATATTTTCATTCATGCAGTCTTCACAAATAACAACATACTCAATATCAGCTTTTTCTTGAATTGCTTCACCTACAATTTTAATGCCCTCTATAATATATTTATTATATGCATCTCTATATTTCTTTTCTTTTAATTTTTTAATACTTTTAATTAATTCATTATCTTTACTAGTAATAACTTGCATTTTGCCAACCTCCTTAATTCGATTTATCACCACAAATCACATTTAAAAACTTTTTAATTTCTTCAAAGATAGTTTTATCATTACAATCTTTAATTTTTAAAGTTACATATGGATCTTTAGCTTGTGAAAATAATATTCTGTTTTTGTACATTTCAACTAACTTATTAACATCAACATCAAATTTCTTTTGATTAAAATAGAATACGAAATTCTCTCCTCTTTGAGATATTTTGATTATATTAGCAAGTTTAGCTAATTGTTTAATTCTTGCAACTTCTATTAAATTTTCAAGCTCTTCTGGCATAACACCATATCTATCAATTAATTCATCTATTACATCTTGAATATCCGCTTCATTGTTGCATAAAGCTATATCTTGATATATTTCAATCTTTTGACTTGAATCACTAATATACTCATCTGGAATATAACTTGAAATATTTATATCAATTTGAACATCAATATCTTCTTCAACTTCATATCCTTGCATTTCTTTAACTACTTCATCAAGCAATTTGCAATACATATCATATCCAACTTGTTCCATATGACCGTGCTGAATTTCTCCTAATAAACTACCAGCTCCTCTTATTTCAAGGTCTCTCATTGCAATTTTAAAACCAGAGCCAAATTCAGTAAATTCTTTTATAGATTTTAATCTTTTATTAGCAACTTCTGATAATATTTTGTCTCTTTTGTACATAATATATGCATATGCTTGTTTATTACTTCTTCCTACTCTACCTCTTATTTGATATAACTGAGCAAGACCCAATCTTTCTGCATTTTCTACAATAATAGTATTAGCATTTGGAATATCAATTCCAGACTCTAAAATTGTGGTACATACTAACACATTTGTTTTTTGAGTAACAAAATCAGCCATAATTTCTTCAATTTCTTTACCAGTCATTTTTCCGTGTGCAAAACTAACTTTAGCTTCATCAACTAAACTAGAAATTTCTGCTGCTTTTTTAGCAATTCCTTCTACATTATTATATAAATAATAAACTTGACCACCTCTTTCAAGCTCTTTAGTAATTGCCTCTTTTATAATTTCTGGGTCATATTCCATAACATAAGTTTGAACTGGTTTTCTATTTTGTGGTGGTTCATATATTACAGACATATCTCTTACTCCAACAATAGACATATGTAGAGTTCTTGGTATTGGTGTAGCTGTCATAGTTAATACATCAACTGTATTTTTTAGCTGTTTAATTTTTTCTTTATCTTTAACTCCAAATCTATGCTCTTCATCTATTATTAATAATCCTAGGTCCTTAAATTCAACATCTTTACTTAATACTCTATGTGTTCCAACAATAACATCAATTTCTCCAAGTTTTAATTTTTTTATAATATCATCTTGTTGTTTTTTAGTTTTAAATCTATTTAAAACCTCAACTCTAATTGGATATTCCTTCATACGCTCTTTAAAATTTTCATATTGTTGATCTGCTAAAACTGTTGTTGGTACTAAATATACAACTTGTTTTTGATCCATAACACATTTAAATGCTGCTCTTATTGCAACTTCTGTTTTTCCATATCCAACATCACCACATAAAAGTCTATCCATAGGCTTTTGATTTTCCATATCTTTTTTTACTTCATCAATGCATCTTAATTGATCATCTGTTTCTATATATGGAAAGCTATTTTCAAATTGAGTTTGCCATTCATTGTCCTTAGAAAAAGCATGACCTTTTGCTTTTTGCCTTTTGGCATATAGCTCTATTAGCTCTCTTGCAACAGCTCTTAAATTATTTTTAACTTTAGCTTTTGTATTAGACCAATCTTTTCCACCTAATTTATAAATTTTAGGAACTCCGTCTCCACCTACATATTTTCTTACTGTATCCAATGAATTAGTTGGAACATATAAAATATCGTCATCTCTATATCTAATTTTAATATAGTCTTTTGTTATTTCTCCTGTTTTTATTGTATTTACACCTATATATTGACCAATTCCGTGAACTTTATGAACTACATAATCACCAATTCTTAAATCTGCAAATACAACTTTTTCGCTTTGTTTAAATACATTATTTGCTTTTCTCTTTTTTGTTTTTGTTGTAAAAAATTCTTCACTACTTATTACTAATAATTTAGTATCTTTACATTCAAAACCAGATGATAATGCTCCTGTTGTTACAACTACTTCGCCATAATTTACATTATTTATATTTTTTATATAACGATGTGGAATATCGTTATCTGTTAATAATAATGATAGTTTTCTTGCATTTTCTTCATTACCACCTAATATTACAACTTTCTTTTTTAAATCAATTGATTCTTTTAATGTGTTTAGTAATATTTCTGTTTCGGCTCTATAATAGTTTACATCTCTATATTTAAAGTAATAAACATTATTTCCATATGATGCATCTGTTTTTTCAATATTTATATGATTTAAATCTGCTATATCGTATGAATAATCACTTATACTTTCAATTGCATCTGGTATTATTCTTCCTTTTTCTGCTATACTTTTTATTAAATTATTATTATCTATTTTTATATTATCTATTCTTTGCTTTATTTTTGTTTCTTCATCTAGTATTAATAGATATTTATCAGATATGTAATCTAAAAAATTGGCTTGATTTTCATAAAATAAATCAAAATATTTATCTATTTTGCTTAAATAATTTCCAGAGCAAATTAGCTCTTTATCTTCTTCGGAGCATTTTTTATAAGAATCTATTTTATGTTTTATATCATCTATATCTGTTTCTAAAATAAATTCATGACATGGGTATATATCAATACTATCACTCATTTCGGTTGACCTTTGTGAAAGTATTTCAAATTTTCTTATTGAATCAACTTCATCTCCCCAGAATTCAATTCTTGTACCATATTTTTCAGTTAATGAAATATCAACAATTCCGCCTCTAACTGCAAATTGTCCTCTTCCTTCTACCATATCTGAACGCTCATAGCCTAGTGATACTAAATATTTTTTTAAGTCTTCAAGTTTACACTCACTTCCAACTTTCAATTTTAAAATATTTTTATACAATGTTTTTTTTGCAATCATTTTTTGCATTATAGCTTCTATTGTTGTAACTACTATATTTACTTTATTTGTTATTATTTTATTTAAAACATCAATTCTTTCATATGGTAAATCTTTACTTTCTACAAGATAGTCATATGTTGCAATTTCTCTTTTTGGAAATATTTCTACATTATCATAAAAATATTTTAGATCTCTTGCTATTCTTTTGGCTTGTAATTCATTATATGTTATTATACATATGTTTTTTTTCGTTTCATCTTTTATTGCTGAAATAAATTGAGCTTCACCAACGTCAGATAAGCCCGATATGGTTATCGGGCTGGTGTTATTTTTTATATCTTCTATAAGCTCTAAAAACTTTTGATTTTGCTCTAAATCTTTACAAAGTTCATTCATTGTTATAAATAACTCTCCTTTTTATGATAGCAAAATTATTGGATTGCTATTATATATTTTTACATAGCACTTTTCATTTCTTCAAGGGCTTTTGCTATTTGGTCTGGACATGATGTGTCTTTAAATCCACATTTTATTCCTTTTAATCTTGATATTGCATCATCTATATTCATTCCTATTAGTAATTGTGATATTCCTTTTAGATTGCCATCACATCCACCTATTACTTTTACGCTTTTTATTATGTTATGCTCTACGTTTAATATTATTTCTGATGAGCATACGCCTTGGGTTTTATATCTATATTCCATTGTTTCCTCCTTGTGTGAATTTAATATACATAATAATAGCAAAAAAATGTTCTGTAGTCAAGTGGGGAGGTAGTGTTAGTTTGGATATTGTGCTTATTGGGGGGTCAGATAAGAGAATATATATATCCTCTTATCCTACTCTGAAAGAATGGATTGGTTATTGTTGTTTGTTTATTTGATTTTGTTGATTTTATGATTCTTCCTGTGTGCAAAAATATAGTGTGTAAATTTTATCTTTTAATTTACACACTAATCTTAACTAGGACATAGATACACTATCTTTCTTATTCAATGTGTCCCTTTTTCCCAAAACTGGGAAAAGAGAACCGTCCCTTTTTCTCATTTCCAATCTGTCAATTTTTGTTTTCTCTGCATCTTATCTTTTACACTCATATTTTGCATTCTTGCTTTTAATAATTCTTTTCTACCTTCTGCATTTTTAGTATATACTAATTCTACTTTTCCAATTTTATTGCTCCATAAATCTGCAAATTTCTTAGCATTTTCCTTATTATTTGAAAAGATTTTAGGCACATTATAATATCTTGATAAATTACTTCTTTTGGTTGAGATAATATATCTCTGACTCATGGTTTTTGAAAATATCTCTGTCAAGCAAGTTATAAATAAATTGCTTTCTTGTAAAGATACTCCTTCTATCCATGCAGATACTTTACCAGCTTGATTATTTGTTTTTAATTTAATCTTTGATAAAGGTTCTTTAATATTTTTAGTTTTTACAAGTTGCTCTAATAATAGCTCAGATATTGCTTTTACAGTTGATTCTGTATTAGATAATTGTTTTATTTTTCTAAATTTCACATATATATATGTTACTAATCCTATTTCCACAACCAATGTTAATAATCTTGGAATTATTCCAATTATCAAAATCAATAACACAACAATAGCCAATATTATAATTTTAATAAGATTTTTTGATATAAGCCACTCAGATGAAAATGGTTCCACATCTTCTATTTCCAGCTCTTCTGTCATTTGCATATTATCATTTTTATTTTCAACTGCATTTTGCCAATTCTTAAACATTTTTTCTCTATCAATAGAATTAGATACCATATATTCATTAATCTTTTTTACTCTTTCATTTGAATATATACCATCAAAATTACCAATTCTTTCTAAACCACTTGAAACAGAAGAATTATTATATCCAATTCCTGTAAAAGATTCAAATCTTCTTTTTAAAAGTTTTAAATCTGTATTTTCTATTTGTGAATCATCATCGATACTATCGCAAACACATACCAAATGCCAAATATTCGCAGTTTTATTAGGATTAGAATTAATTCTTATTGCCCTTCCTCTCATTTGATTTGAAAGCATATATGAACCAACAAAAGTAGCCAATATCAAACTATTAATACTAGGTTCATCCCAACCCTCTCCCAATAAAGATTTTGTACCAACAATCAAGTTTATTTCTCCAACTTCAAATAGTTTAGAAATACAATTCATAACATCATTTCTCATATTCTCAGGCATGGATACTACCACATAATTCTTATTCATCTCAAAAGGCTTAAAAGTTAGCTTATCTGGATTTATTGATCTTGTATAACATAAACCATATAAATTTTCGGCTTTACTTTTTGGTATTACAAATAAACTTCCTGTAAGTACTGCAATATTTAAATATGGCTTATTATTTGTTATAGTTTTAAATATTGGAAGTACACCAATTTTATCTATCTCAATATTATCAGTTGTTATATATTCTTTTCTTATATAATCAGTTAAAATAACTAATCTCATGTCATTATGTAGATTATTAAACTCAATATCAACAATTTCAGATATACTATTTAATTTACCTAAGCTATTGACAAAATAAGTTTGCATATTTTTATTATCAGTTAAAGATATAGACTTTTTTTCAATTGCTCCTATTTCATTCAACTTTTTCTCGTATTTAGATAAAATGTCCTCGAATTCACTATAGTTTTTTCTATCTGTAACAAAAACATTTTTTAATAAAATTTCAAACCAAGACAAATCAAATTTTGGGATTTTATCATTATGCCCAAGGACTTTAATATTAGATGTGACTATCTGTTTATTAGTTGCATTAAGAAATACAAGCATACTACTATAATATTCAGGATTTTCTAATATTTCTTCATCATACTTATAGGGAAATTTTATAAATTTATGATTATATATAGCATTAATAAAATTTTCATCAATTTTCATTTCATTAATTAAATTATTCAAGCTGACTTTATACTGCTTAATATGCTCTAGCTCTTTATCAGTTGGATAATTAAAATAGATATAATCTTGATGAGGGCATAAATTTTTTGCTTTTACTAATTCTGGAACAGAAATTTCCGCATCAATTTCACCACATAAAGATACATAATTTTCCCAAATACTTGGTTCAACATCATATGGTGGTGTTGCTGTTAATGCAATCAATTTTATATTATTTAATTCAGAAACAACATCATTTAAGCTTTTCCACCACTCACTTTTCAAATGATGAGCTTCATCTAAAACTAGTGTCGTTATTTTTCTTTTTTTAAGTTCAGCAATTACATCATAACTTTTAATTTGATCTGATGTTATAGAATTTTGCTCTTTTTCAATTATATCATCTGTATCATCATTACTTGATTTAACCTTTTTTCTCTTATATGCATAATGCAAAGCTTGGTATGTAACTACATTAAAAAATTTTAAATCATATATGTCTGTACTAATCCAATCAGGAATTTCTTTAAAATCAGTAAAACTTGATAAAAATTTGTTTATCCATTGTTTTTTTATTGTAACTGTTGGTGCAAAAATAATAACTGGATTTCCTAATCTTCTTGCAAGCTCTAAACCAAGAATTGTTTTACCAGATCCAGGAGCAGCTACAATGTTTATTTTACCATCAGCTAAATATTTATATGATTCATTTAAAACTCTATCTTGATATGGTCTCCACTTATATTTAAATTTTATTTTATCATCAAACATCTTTATTTTCCTCCAAAACTATCACAATTCTTAATCTTAAAAATTATCATATATTTTACCAATTAAAATTAGGATTGTCAATTTGCAATGCATGTATAATAATCTTCTTTATATTAAAATTATCAATCATTTTCTTGCATATAATCTTTTTATAAAAATAAAATAGAATAATGGAAAGGTAATTATATGAAATTAATTATTATTTTAAAAAGAAACATATTAACAATAATTTTCAGTTTATTTTTAGTTTTTTTAGTTTTACTTTCAAATTCAAATTTACTAGCTGCAAAAGATGGCTTACTTTTATGGGCAAAATGTGTTGTACCATCTTTATTGCCATTTTTTATCGCAACAGAGCTTTTAAATTATACTAATATAACCAAGATTTTTCGGAAAATTATTGAAAAAAATAATGCAACCATTATTTAATGTTCCAGGTGAAGGCGGTTATGCTTTTATAATGGGAATTATTAGTGGATATCCAGTTGGAGCCAAAATTGTATCAGATTTTTATGAAAATAAAGTTTGTACAAAAAATGAAGCAGAAAGATTACTTGCATTTACAAATAATTCTGGACCACTTTTTATAATTGGTACTGTAGGTATTTTACTATTTGGAAATTCTAATATTGGAATATTGCTCTTTTTTACACATTTGCTATCTAGCATAACTGTAGGAATTATCTTAGGAATTATTTCTAGACATTGCAATACAACAAAAAATAATAACACTTTAACAAAGTATATGGTTTCAAAAAACACATCACAACAAATTAATAGCTCTTTATCTGATTTAGGAAACATCTTGTCAACTAGCATATCAAAATCAATTTCTACGGTTTTACAAATAGGTGGATTTGTAGTTTTGTTTTCAGTAATATTATCAATTTTAAACAAACTAAATATAATAGATTTTTTTAGTACTATATTTAACTATATACATATTCCAAAGGAAATTTCAAAAAGTCTAATTAGTGGAATTTTAGAGCTTACTAATGGTGTAAGTCTTGCATCTAATTTACATACAAAAAATATATCAATCAATATTATTTTATGTGCTTTTTTATTAGGTTTTGGTGGATTTTCTGTATTACTTCAAGTATTAGGAATTATCTCAAAAGTTGGACTAAGCATAAAAAATTATTTTTATGGAAAATTATTACAAGGTCTAATTGCAAGTTTGTATACAAGTATTTTTATAGAAAAAGTACCATTCTTTAAGCTTGATTTACCAACCTATTCAGATAGTATAAATTATAACTATGTTTCTATATTTTTATTATTTTTAATTATAATATCAATTTGCTTTATATTTTTAAATTCTAAATTTAGGAATAAAAAAACATCATCTTCATATAGTTTAATAAATTAATTTTAGGAGGTTAGTTTGAAAGAAAAAAAAACTTTCATAGCATTATATACCTTCAGAAAGAAAGGGATGAAATTTTTTATGGACTATAATAATTATACAGGATATGTACCATACCCACCTTATGATGGAAATTCTATGGAATCTGGAATACCTGAACAAAACCTATTTAATCCTGCTGTACAATATGAGCAAGCCTATATGTATTATAGGTATTTATCACAACAAATGGATTACAAAATAAAATGCAAAGAATATGAAAATTTGCATAAATTAGAAAAAAAATAGAAGTAACGAACGATTTTATCGATGTTTACTTCTATTCAGAGGATAATCTTCCTCAATAATTGGTAGCGAGAAATGGATTCGAACCATCGACCTGCCGGGTATGAACCGGATGCTCTAGCCAACTGAGCTATCTCGCCGTGAACGATTTTAATTATAATTGTTTTTTTCTTATTTGTCAATAAAAAAACGAAATAAATTTAATTATTTCGTTTTTTTATTTATCTTCAATTTCTTTTTCTGATTTTATTACTTTTTTACTTCTACTAATTATTTTTCCGTTAAGCCCTTTGCTTTCTATTTTTATCTCTTCTTTATAATTATTATTTTCTCTGTTTGTTATTGCTTCTATTGTTGCATTAAAATTAGCTTCTTTTTTCTTATTTATAGGTATATCTTCTTCTACTCCACCATTTGCCAAATTCCAAATAGTAGTTTTAAATATTGATAAAAAACCTATTCTCTTTTTGTCTTTATTTTCTTTTTTATCTTCCATTGGCTAATTTTTGCACCTCCATTTTACCAATCAAAATATACATGCATATATATTAACATAAAATAAAAGAAAAATCAAGTATAAATGCTTAATTTTCCTTCATTTTCATTACAATTTATTATTATTCACAGCTAAATACCAATTTAATTTAGTAGAGTAGGATATGTGAATATATATATTAAAAGAAGTGACGCGCAGTTTGGGAGCTTTTAGAAAATATCTTAATATCACAAAACTAAAACGAGGGCACTACCGCTTTCATACTACTTTGTACGGGCGACCAGCAAGTCACGAATTTTAATATATATATTCACATATCCAGCCTATTATAGTAGTTTTATATACAAAAAAGTACGTGCAGTTTGGGAGCTTTTAGAAAATATCTTAATATCACAAAACTAAAACGAGGGCACTACCGCTTTCATACTACTTTGTACGGGCGACCAGCAAGTCACGAATTTTAATATATATATTCACATATCCGGCCTATTATAGTAGTTTTATATATATATTCACATATCCGACTTTATATAAAAGATTATATTAATTCATATAATCTTTTAATTTTTTACTTCTACTTGGATGTCTTAATTTTCTAAGTGCTTTAGCTTCGATTTGTCTTATTCTTTCACGAGTTACTTTAAACTCTTTTCCTACTTCCTCAAGTGTTCTAGCTTTTCCATCCTCTAATCCAAATCTTAATTTAAGTACTTTTGCTTCTCTTGGAGTTAATGTTTGCATAACTTCTTCTAATTGCTCTTTTAATAAAGTATAAGCAACTGAATCTTGAGGGGCTGGTGAATCATCATCCTGTATAAAATCTCCCAAATGGCTATCATCTTCTTCACCTATTGGTGTTTCTAAAGATACTGGGTCTTGAGCAATTTTTTGGATTTCAACAACCTTCTCAACTGGAATTTCCATTTCTTTTGCAATTTCTTCTGGGGTAGGCTCTCTTCCTAATTGTTGCAATAAGTGTCTTGATGTACGAATCAATTTATTAATTGTTTCAACCATGTGTACTGGAATTCTTATAGTTCTAGCTTGATCTGCTATAGCTCTTGTTATAGCTTGTCTAATCCACCAAGTTGCATACGTACTAAACTTATACCCTTTTGTATAATCAAATTTTTCAACAGCTTTTATAAGTCCCATATTACCTTCTTGGATTAAATCCAAAAATAACATTCCTCTTCCAACATATTTTTTAGCAATACTAACAACCAATCTTAAGTTTGATTCAGAAAGTTTTTTCTTAGATTCCTCATCACCTTCTAAAATTCCCTTTGCAAGCTCAATTTCTTGTTCATATGTTAATAAAGGAATTTTTCCTATTTCTCTCAAATACATTCTAACAGGATCATCAACGCTAACACCTTCTATATTTGTTACATCAAAATCTTCTAATTTTATTTCTTCAACTTCTTCTAAATCTTCTAAATCTGGCTCTTCATCATCTTGGTCATCTTTATCAATATTAATTCCCAATTTTTCAAATTTTTCAAATACTTCTTCAATTTGCGCAGGAGTAACATCTCCTAGCTCTAAAGCTAGCTCTCCATAGGTCATTCCACCTTGTTTTTTGGCTTTTTCAATTACTCTATTTATTTTTTCTTGGCTATCAATATTTTTATCAGTCTTAGTTGATTTTTTAGATTCCTCTTTATTTATCTTACCAGATTCCTCACCATCAATATTATCATTTGATTTATTAATTACTTTTATTATAATTATATCCCTTTTATTATCAATATTCCAAGCAATATTATTCACAATTGATTCTGGATTAATTTCAATTTTTTTATCATTAATTATTCCGTATAATTTACTTTTCTTTTCATTTATTCTTTCGCTCTCTTGATTTAAGAATAAATCTAATACTAATTTTTTATTTCCAAATTCTATTTCAAATTTATTCTTTTCCTCAGAGTCCTCAAATTTTTGTTTAAATACATATACTCCGTTCTTATTTTTGATGATTTCTTCATAATTAATTTTACAAGTTATATCTTTTTTGACATTTTTTCCAGTTTCATCTATAAGCTCTATTTCAATACTATAATTTTTCATATTTAGATTAATACCTCCTACTTTATCCTAGCTAACTTTATTATTAATTCACTTAATTCTTTTTCTAAATTAGCTATTTCATCCTTTGTTAATTCATTAGTATTCTCTAATTTTTTTATTATTTCGTTTCTCTTAATTATTAATTTATCTTTTTCGTAACTAATAATTACATCATTTATACATTTTTTAACTTCTGATATCTCAAAATCTGTTGCCATAATACCACTTAAGTGACTTATAATTTCATCATCCTTAAAAACATCCAATATACTTGCTGTATTATTATTCCCATTTTCGATCTCTTCATACAATTTTTGCAAAATTTCTTTGTTTTTATCTAATCTAATATCATCTATTTTGATATTTTGCCTTAATTTTTGATAAGCTTCTTCTGGATAGTTAATTAACAAATATATTACAAGATTTTCTCTTCGTATTATTGATGAATTTATATTCTCGTCATTTTCATTAACAATTTTTGGTTTTACAACAGTGCTCTTTTTTTCCAATAGTTTATCACTATTTTCTTTTGCATAAAGAATTTTGTTTATTTCTGCATAAATAGCTTCTTTTGATATTTGATAATCTAATGCAATTTTTTCTATATAAACTTCTTTCTCTATGCTATTATTTACTCTTGAAAGCTCTTTAGCGATTTCAGTTAAAAATTTAATTTTATCATTTGCTACATCTAAATTTAAATCCTTTTTTAAATTTTTTATTTTAAATTCTACTAATGATATTGCATTATCTATGTATTTTTTTAATCTTTCTGGACCATATTTTAAAATAAATTCATCCGGATCTTTTGCACCTTCAATTTGAAGAATTCTAACATCACAACCTAGATTTTGTAATATTTCTAAACCTCTTAATGTTGCTGCTTGACCTGCTCCATCTGCATCATAACCAACAATAACTTGTTCACTTGATTTTCTAAGCAATCTTCCTTGTGCTTCTGTTAATGCTGTTCCTAATGATGCCACCACATTTGTTATTCCTCTTTGATGAAGAGAAATCGTATCCATATATCCTTCTACAACTAAAATCTTCTTTAAGCTTGTTTCATGAGCAGCCTTTTTTGCTGCATATAAACCAAATAAATGTCTTCCTTTTGAATATACTAGATTTTCTGTAGAGTTTATATATTTAGCTTGTTTTTTAAATGCCATTTTTTCTTCTTCGCTAGCATCTGGTTTTGGTGGATCTATTAGGATTCTACCACCAAATGCTATGAATTTTCCTCTTTCATCTTGTATTGGAAACATTAACCTTTTTCTAAATCTATCAATAAATTCTCCATTATTGTTTTTATTGACTAATTTTGAAGCTAATATTTCCTCATCTTTGAATCCTTGTGATCTTAAAAACTTATATAATTCATTATAATTTCCTGAATACCCTATATAAAATGTCTTTAAAGTATTATTATCTAATCTTCTCTTTTTTACATATTCTTGAGCCTTTTTTGCTGATGAATTATATAAATTTTTATGATAAAATAATGCAGTGGCTTGATTTATTTCATATATTTTTGATCTCATATAATACAATTTGTCATCTTCTGCTGATGATGATGAAACTGGTAATGCAATGTTTGCCCTGTTTGCCAACATTTCTACAGATTCTCTGAATCCTATTCCTTCTATTTTACTTACAAAATGGAAAACATTTCCACCAACTCCACAACCAAAACAATGAAAGATTTGTTTATCTGGAGATACAGCAAATGATGGTGATTTTTCATTATGAAATGGACATAAACCAAAGTAGCTACGACCGCTTCTTTTTAATGCAACATAGCTACCTATAACATCTACAATATCATTTCTATTTCTAATTTCTTCTATTAGCTCATCACTATATCGTACCATTTAACTACCTTTCCTCCATTGCTATATTATATAATTCGACACAAATTTCCGAAATCCTTCTATAATTTACATAAGTTATTTTATTAATTCGAAAATTAAATATATCTTTAGTAAATTCATCTGTGAGCCAAACATCTCTTATAATGTAATTATAGGAAAGCGATTTGCTTTCCTATAAAATGCTAATTATGGGCAGTTTCCATTTGTATAAAAACTCCCCATAAAATTACTCTTGTGATGTTCCTGTACTTTCAACACTAAATGGTATAAATTTGCTTACAACACTATTTGTATTTATTTCAGCATCAATACCAACATTTTCTCTGTTTTCTTTATAAGAAACATCAATTTTATTATCTACTAATTGTTCCATTTCAGCATTTGTTGTGTTTTCTACTAGAACTAATTCACTAACTAATATTTGTTTTGCATTATTTAGCATCTTTTTTTCACCTGTAGATAATCCTTTTTCTTTTTGTTTAAAGCTTAAGTTTCTTACAACATCTGCAACTTCATATATATCTCCGCTTTTCATTTTATCCATGTTATCTCTATATCTTTTATTCCAGTTATCAGACATCTGTGTTTCATCTGTTTCTAATATACAGAATACTTTTTCAACATCATTCTGTGAAATTATATTTCTTAGTCCTTGTTTTGATGCTTGATTACTAGGCACCATTACCTTTACTCCTCCGGGCATTGAAATATTTATATATTCAATCTCTTCATCTAAAATATTCTTTTTGTCTATTGAATCAATTGTCCCAGCACCATGCATAGGATATACGACTTTGTCTCCTACATTGAACATGTAAGATCACTCCTTCCTCTAGCTAAAATTTTATTGAAGTTAATAAAGGTATCGTTCTTTTTCAACTACATGAATAATTATACTACAAAAATTGGCAAAAGTCAAAGCGATTTATTCAAAATATTTTTTAAAAATTAGAAATTTAAATATATAATTATAATCTCATATATAAGAAACTTTGATATATACAAAACAGTAAATATTGCATTTTTTTATTATTTATTTGTAGATCCAAATCCTCCTACTCTTTCACCTTGTGCATTATCACCATCTGCAATTTCATATTTTTGGAATATTGCTTGTCCTATAATATCTCCTTTTTTTATCTCAACATCTTCAGCAAAAACATTGTAAAAAGCAAACATAATTGCTCCATCATTATCGACATTTCCATAATAATCAGCATCTACAATTCCTACACTGTTAGATAAAATTAAACCTTTCTTTTTTGGGTTAGAGCTTCTATTACATAACATTAAGTATTCATTATCTGGCATATATGCTTTTATTCCTGTTTTTATTAAAGTAGGTTTGATACCTGGTTTAAATGCAGGTATTACGCAATCTTCTGCTGATTCTATATCATATCCTGCAGAGCATCTTGTTTTTCTTTCTGGTAAATTAATTTCCTCATTTTCAAATCCTTTGGCTATCTCAAATCCTCTTGTTCTTTCCATTATTAATCCTCCTAAAATTTATTCTACATGGCAATTATATTATCACAAAATATTTTTTTCAACATTTTTTTAACTTTTTTTCACTTTTTACATATTTTATAGTAAGGTCATAGTTTTGAAAAATTTACTATGTACTTTGAGTGAAGTAAGAAAGGAATGGATTATTTTATGAAAACTTTAGATTCTATTAATTTAAACCAATGTGTACTTATAAAATCCATAAATTGCACAGGAAAATTACGCCGTAGATTCTTAGATTTAGGTATTATTCCAGGTACTTTAATCACTCCTATTTTTTCAAGTATTTTTAATGACCCTATTGCTTACCTAATTCGCAATAGTGTTATTGCAATAAGAAATGAAGATGCAAAAAAAATTGTTGTAGATGTAAATTAGTTTTTCTTGCACACTTTTAAAATTATTTAATAATATATTTTATCGAGGTGATTTTATGGGACTTACTGCTAGCTCTACTGGTAATTTTTTAATTAATGGCTCTTCAAAAAATACTTTACAAAACAGAAATGATTATATAATTGCTTTGGCTGGTAATCCGAATGTTGGTAAATCAACAATTTTCAATGGTTTAACTGGAATGCACCAACATACTGGTAACTGGCCAGGCAAAACAGTTTCAAATGCTTCAGGAACATTTGAATTTAATAAAAAAAGCTTCTTGCTTTATGATATTCCTGGGACCTATTCACTTATGTCTAATTCAGAAGAAGAAGAAATCGCAAGAGATTTTATTTGTTTCGAAAAACCAGATGTCACTGTTGTTGTAGTTGATGCTACTTGCCTAGAAAGAAGTTTGAATCTTGTATATCAAATAATGGAAATTACCCAAAATATTATAGTATGCGTAAATTTATTAGATGAAGCAACAAAAAAAGGTATTAAAATAGATTTAGAAAAACTTAGCTTTGCTTTGGGAGTACCTGTTATTGGAACAATTGCTAATAATAAGAAAACTTTAATAAAACTAGAGCAAACAATATACGATTTATGTGAGAAAAATATAACTTCAAATCCAAAATTAACTAAATATTCAGATGAAATTGAAAATAAATTATCCGAAATCTCAACTGAATTATCTGAAATCATTCCTTCTAATCATATTTATCTTAAAAGGTGGATTTCATTAAAGCTTTTGGACTATGATGAAACAATAATATCAAAAATAAATGAAAGAATTTTTGATAAAAAACTAATACATATTTGTGATTTATATAAAAGTAAGTATATGGCACAGTATAAAGATGAAATAGTTTCTTCTATAATAAAAAAATGTGGATTTATTTGTAAAGAAGTATTATCAACAACAAATAATGAAAAAAGAAATTTCACTAGAAAATTTGATAAAATAATAACGTCAAAAAAGTTTGGAATTCCAATAATGCTTGCATTTTTAGCTTTAATTTTTTGGATTACAATTGTTGGTGCAAATTATCCATCTAAACTTTTATCAATAATGTTTGATAATATCCAGGAAAAATTACTAGTCTTTTGTAATAATGTACACTTACCAGATTTTATAAAAAATCCTCTGGTATATGGCATATATCAAACAACTGCCTGGGTAATAAGTGTAATGCTTCCTCCAATGGCCATATTCTTTCCAATTTTTACATTATTAGAAGATTTAGGCTTTCTTCCAAGAATAGCGTTTAATTTAGACAAATGTTTCAAAAAATGCTGTACCTGTGGCAAACAGTCATTAACAATGTGTATGGGTTTTGGTTGCAATGCTGCTGGTGTTGTTGGCTGTAGAATAATAGATTCTAAAAGAGAAAAAATAATAGCAATGCTTACAAATTGCTTTGTTCCTTGTAATGGTAGATTTCCATTTTTGATAACAATTTCAAGCATTTTCATTGGCTCATTTTTTATAGGAATTTATTCCTCTCTGGCAGCCACTTTAACAGTATTACTTCTTGTTATTCTAGGAATTTTTATGACTATAATTGTATCTAAAATTCTATCAAAAACAATATTAAAAGGAACTCCAAATTCATTTATTTTAGAGCTTCCCCCTTATAGAAAACCACAATTAGGTAAAATCATTATTAGATCTATTTTTGATAGGACTTTATTTGTTCTTGGTAGAGCTATATCAATTGCTGCTCCAGCAGGTTTATTAATTTGGATTTTAGCTAATATTCATATTGGGGATTTAACAATATTAACACATATTGCAAATGTTTTAGATCCTTTTGCCAAGATTATGGGACTTGATGGATATATATTGACAGCTTTTTTACTAGGCCTTCCTGCAAATGAAATAGTACTTCCTATAATATTGATGTCTTACTTAGGAGATACATCTTTGGTAAATTTGGAAAATACTTTTTCAATTGGTCAAATTTTAAAAAATAATGGATGGACTTTACTTACTGCAATAAATGTTATGATATTCTGCCTATTACATTTTCCTTGTAGTACAACACTTATTAGTATAAAAAAGGAAAGTGGAAGCTTGAAATGGTGTGCTCTTGGATTCATCATACCAACACTGTGTGGAATAATTTTATGCATGATTACAAATTTGATATGGCATATTTTCGTATAAGTTTTAAAAGAGCAAAAAAAGACTTTAAGATGTATAATTATTACATTTTAAAGTCCTTTATTTTTATATAATGTTATTAATGTCCGCTTTTGTTCTTTTTTATAAATTTACCAGCAAACATTTTTACAACTCCTTTGTTCATCATAAGTGCATATATAATTGTAAATAATAATGCAATTCCTTTAAAAATTATATTATTTGAATAATATGATAAAAATACTATTAGAGTTATTATTATTGTAAAACTCATATCTTTTGAATGCTTTAATTTCACAAAATCTTTAATTTTATATTTTCTATAAACATATAAAAACATTGAAGCTAACAGTGTAGAAATTGCTGCTGCATAAATTCCTATAGTTTTTATAAATACTATATCTACTACCAAATTTATTATTGCAGATACCAATGTAGTTGTTCCTATTATTTTTGTTTTCTTATATGCACTAAATATTCCTCCATAAAAACTTGCCATATTTGAAAAATACACAGAAAATACTAATATTGGAATATACAAATAAGCCTCTTGATATCCACCTTTAATCAATATGTTAAATACAAATGGTACAAAAGCAATTACTAAAACCGTAGCTGAATAAACCATGTTTTTCAATGCCTCATATATTTTATTATAATATTGACCACTATCTTCTTCATGAAGTGCTTTTGCTGCTGACTCTTTCCATGCTATTGCAAAATAATTATAAACTGTATTTATTATTGTTGGAAACTTGTTTGAAATTGCATAAATACCATTGCTTGCAGTTCCAAGTGCCCCTGCAATTATAAGTCTATCTGACAAATTTATTATTGTCCATGATAAACTATGTGGAATTAATGGAATTGAATATGTTAACATTTCTTTCATCAATTTTTTATTCATTAATTTAAAGTCTATAAATTCTTTTAATTTTAATTTAATTGATAAAAATAAGACCATCACAAGGTTAGCAATTATTACTGATAATAATAATCCGTCAACTTTTAAGTTGGTTTCCAATATTAATACAACATTTAAGACTATAGTTAATACGCTTAAAATAAAATTAGATAATGAATACAATTTTATCTTTCCTAAACCTCTTACAAGAGCATTCATGAGTGCCATTAAAACCACTGCTATTACATAAGGAATAAATAATTTAGTCGTATTTATTGAAAATATTTTTATAACTATAAATATCATAAAACATGCAATTGTTAGCATTGTAAGTATTGTTACAACAGTTTGTGTTATTATACTTTTCTCTTCTCGCCTATTTTTTGCATCTATAAGAAATCTAAACATTGATTCTTCAAATGTTAATGTTATAAATGGTGTTATAAATGTAATTATTGTTATTATTAAATCATAACTACCATATTCTTGAGTTGTCAATTTTGCAGTATATAATGATACTAACAAAAAAGACACTATCTGAGTACTAAACTTTCCTATTGCTATTATAAAAGTGTTTCTAATTAATTCTTTTTCTTGTTTCATATAATTAGTAGTAAAACTACCTATCTCCTTACATTTATATTTAGGTTTTTTGGTTTCCTATAAACCTGTTTATTATAATAATTCTTTAAAATTTTACCACATTATTACTTAAAATACAACTAATAGTTACTATTCATTTTTTCATATTTTTAAATAAACTGAATATGTGGATATATATATATCCACATATCCTACTTTACTAAATTAATATATTTAAATAGTAGCAATTGATATCCTTAAAATTTCAATTTTTTGTTGTAAAAAAACCTGAGTTTGATAGTAAAAAAATGGAAAAACGCACCTGTAACCCAGCAATATCAACTGGTTTAGGTGCGTAAATT
>CAKPRA010000030.1 GCA_934180065.1 uncultured Clostridia bacterium
TTTTGGTTTGGTTGCTCGTTTTTGTTTTGATCTTGTTGCTCATTTTGATTTTGGTTTGGTTGCTCATTTTGATTTTGGTTTGGTTGCTCATTTTGATTTTGATTTGTTTGCTCATTTTTATTTTGATTTTGTTGTTCATTTTGATTTGATTGTTCGTTTTTGTTTTGATTTTGTTGTTCATTTTGATTTTGGTTTGGTTGCTCGTTTTTGTTTTGATCTTGTTGCTCATTTTGATTTTGGTTTGGTTGCTCATTTTGATTTTGATTTTGTTGCTCATTTTGATTTTGGTTTGGTTGCTCATTTTGGTTTTGATTTGATTGCTCATTTTGGTTTTGATTTGGTTGACAATCTATAAAATCACATAAACTACAATTACCAATAGAAACATATATTACAACATATCTTTTTGTAACGTTTGGTATTACTGTTTTATATATATTATTTTCATTTTTATCCATATTAATTGTAATACCTGATTCTTTTGTTTGTGCTAATATATTATCAGATTTTAGAACATCATCAACCATTAGATATTTACATACAATTCCTGTATATATATCAGAATTTACAGTTATTTCTGCTGTAACCTTTGAATCTTCATAATGCATGTTAAGCTCTAAACTCTCTTTATCTTCTGCAATTGTTTTAATTGGTAACAACATGCTCACTAATAGTACACATACTATAATAAAAGAGCAAATTGAAATCATTTTATATTTATTCATAAAATTCCTCTCCTTTATATTAGAAATTAACTAATACGTTTACTATTATATCATGAATACGTTGATTTTTCAATGTTTTTTCACACTATTTTAGTTATAAATACGTTTTACTGTTACAATTCACAGCTAAATATAAATTTAATTTATCAGAGTAGGATATGTGAATATATATATTAAAAAAAGTGACGCGCAGCTTGGGAGCTTTTAGATAATATCTTAATATCACAAAACTAAAACGAGGGCTCTACCATTCTCACACTACTTTGTATGGGCGACCAGCAAGTCACGCATTTTTAATATATATATTCACATATCCGGCTTACTCTAGTAATTTTATATGCAAAAAAAAGCACGTGCAGCTTGGGAGCTTTTAGATAATATCTTAATATCACAAAACTAAAACGAGGGCTCTACCATTCTCACACTACTTCGTATGGGCGACCAGCAAGTCACGCATTTTTAATATATATATTCACATATCCGGCTTACTCTAGTAATTTTATATGCAAAAAAAAGCACGCGCAGCTTGGGAGCTTTTAGATAATATCTTAATATCACAAAACTAAAACGAGGGCTCTACAACTCTCACACTACTTTGTATGGGCGACCAGCAAGGAACTTATTTTTAATATATATATTCACATATCCGGCTTATTCTAATAATCTTATATGTAAAAAAAGCACGTGCAGCTTGGGAGCTTTTAGAAAATATCTTAATATCAAAAAACTAAAACGAGGGCTCTACAACTCTCACACTACTTTGTATGGGCGACCAGCAAGTCACGCATTTTAATATATATATTCACATATCCGGCTTATTCTAGTAATTTTATATGCAAAAAAAGTACGTGCAGCTTGGGAGCTTTTATATAATATCTTAATATCACAAAACTATCTTATTATAATTCAACTCAAGCTCCCTTAATATATTTTCTTCTCTATTTGTGCATGTAAATAATATAATCTGATGCTTTTTACTGTAATTATTAATACTTTTTAATGTTTCTTTTAATCTATTATCATCAAAATAAGCAAATGCTTCATCAAATATTATCGGCATAGACTCTTCTGTTATATCCTCTATTAAAGATAATCTAAATGCTAAATACAATTGTTCAATTGTTCCTTTACTTAAAAAATTAGCATTTTTATATTCACCATTTGCTAATTGGGCTAATAAACCATCTTCTTCATTTATTACAATTTTTTGGTATTTATTATTTGTTATATAAGCAATATTTTTTGATAAGCTTTCTGTAAATTTTGGAGTAACATCATTTTTCATTTTTTTATAAGATATCTCAATTATCTCTTTTGCCATATTTATAGCATTATTTTTATGTATCAATTCTTCATATTCACTTTCCAAGCTGGCAATTTTTTCTTCATTTTCAACAATCTCGTCAAGTCTTGGCATAATATTTTCTTTATCTAAGATTAATCTATGTAATTCCATATTTTTTTCGTTCATTAATCTTAAGTTTTGATCCATTTCATAAGATAAATTTTTTGCATTGCAGAAATATGACATACTAGAGCTATTTATTTTATCAGAATACTCTCTCTTCAAAAGCTCTCTCTTTTGTTCAATACTTTTTATTATCTCATTTTTTATATTTTCAGTTTCATAAACTTGCTCTTTTTGATTTTTTTCCAGTATTTCTATTTGAGCATCTATTTCATAAATATTTTTTTCTATATCTTTATTAAATGATATATCTTCATCATACTGTTTTTTTAGCTCTTTATTTTTTAGGTTTATTTTATTACTTTTTTTTACCATAAGAATTATTGATATTATTGCAATTATTAATGGCACAACTGCTATAATATTCCTTGTAAATATATAACACATAATACATAAAACAAAACTACCTAATATTGCAGCTATATATGGTGTTTTATTCAATTTTTCAGTTATATTTTTATTGGCATTTATTTTTTTTAAACTTCCTTGTATCTCTTCTTTTTTATCTATTAATTTTTGAATTTTGTCTTCTAATTCATCAATTTTTCCTTCATTATATCTTACCTTTTCATTTTCCACATTTTGCTCTTGATTTATATTGTTTAATTTATTTAGAAAGTTATTTTTATTTTCTATATCTTTTAATTCATTTTCAATTTTATATTTTTTATCTTCAATTTCATATTTATAATCTTCATATTTTTTAAGTAATTCATTTGTATTTTTTAATCTGCTTAATTCATTAGTAACTATATTTATAGGTTTTTCCTGTGTTCTATTTGTTCCTATTTCCTCTAATTGTTTCTTATTTAATTTATCGATTGCCTTTTTGTACGAAATATTCTCTGCACCTGTTGATGAGGTATTTGCAATTTTTTGAAGCAAAATATTTTGTGTTTGATCATCAATTTCTATTTCGTTTTGAAAAGAAACCATAGTAGAAGTAAATGTCTTCTCATCAATTTTCGTTTGCTCCAGAAAAAATTGACTTCCTGTATTTTTATCAATTGAGAAATCTTTAGATATATCTTCCATATCTTTATTATATATTTTCGGATTTTTCTTTCCAAATTCTCTAAAAACTTCGAAGCTCTCATTATTATCTAAAGTATATGAGATTTTGCCAGAAAATTCATCTGAATCCCATGGTTTAAATTTATCAAAATCTGATATTTCTCTTCCTTTTTTATTTTTTGAGGTTCCATAGAACATATTAACTATACAATTTAATAAAGTAGATTTTCCCTTTTCATTTTCTCCATAAACAATATTTATACCATCACTAAAATTTACATTTTTATCTTTTAGTTTACCATATGAATTAATTTTTAACTCATTTATCTTCAAGTAACATACACCTCACGTTTATATTATTTTTCTAATATATCTAATCCTATTTCTAATGCTTTTTCAACTGTTTCTTTATCATACTCATCACTATTTAATCTATTCATTATTTCTTTTACAAATAATCCTTTTAAACTGTTGTCTTCTACTATATCATTAAGGTCATAATACAATTTAGTTTTATCTTTTATCTTAATTATATTTTTCTTAAAAATCATTTTTTTCAAATTATATATATCTATTTCAAATTTTCTTCTGCCTGTAATATATATTTCATAAAAATCTTTTTCATATAATTCCAAAGAATTAATTTTTTCAGATAAATCCTCCAATGATAAAGAATCTGATATATCAAAGTCTATGATTTTAAATTCTGATTCATCTAAAGGAACAAATTTAGTTGTTATTTTTTTATTTTCTATTTCTCCAACAACCATTCCATGCTCTCCTAATTCATCAAAACCCATTGAAATTGTTGAACCCGGATATACTATTTTTTGCTCTTTACTATAATTTGATTTATGTATATGACCAAGAGCAACATAATCAAAACCAATCCTTTCTAAATTAGATTTTTGAATTGCATTATATTGGTTATCTATATTATTCGTTCCATTTAAAGTTCCATGTGTTATAAGAATATTTATTTTTTCTTTATCTTCAAGAGCAAAATCATCAATTTCTGAATTTGTATAATAAAAATCATCAAAGCCATAACCATATATTCTAATATTTTCATCATCTATATAAGAAATTTTTGAACCAAAAATATGAACATTTTCATTCCATTTATATTTATTGTAAAAAGAATTTTTTATTAATGGATCATGATTTCCTGGTGTAATAAAAATTTTTGTTTTTGGTATTTCTTTAAACAATTTATTAACATACTCAATAGTACTTTCTTTTATAAATTTATGTTCATAAAAATCTCCAGCAATAAATAAATAATTAACATTATTTTCTATAATATAATCTATAATTTTTTTAAAAACATTTCTTTGTGCTAATCTTCTAACAATACCTAAATTACTGTCATTAATTTGAGAAAAAGAAGTATCAAAATGCATATCTGCAATATGTACAAATTTCATAATTTACCTCACTTATTTTTTTATATTTTATATCACACAAGAAAAATAAAGTCAATATTTTAAAGAACATTTGTTTTATTTTTTTAATGCTGTTTACTGAAAAATTTCAATTTAGTAGAGGCGGATATGTTGATATATATAGTAACCATAGCTTGGCAGCTTTGGGCTAAATTTTCAATTCACCGAAATCTAAATTTGTGTAATTTTTTATTAATCTTCTATTTTGACAAAAAAACAAAGAGCTTAGCTCTTTGTTTTTAATTATATAATATTTCTTTTAATTGCATATACACCAATTCCAAGTATTGCTATAAATCCTACACCTAAAGTAACATATAATATTGCTTCAGATCCAGTTTTTACTGCTAACATTACAGGTGCAATATCTATATCATCTTCTCCATCATTTCTATTTCCTGGAGTTGAATCTACATCATGTGCTCCATGATCATTGTAATCTTTACTAATTTCAGCTGTATTAATTTTCACACCCATATTATTTGCATCATTTACCCATGTCAATACTATTGTAACTTCTGCACTTTCACCTGGATTTAATAGTGTATTTGCCAATGCATCAGTTGTTACTGTTTTTGCATCTTTTTGAGCCCATCCTGGATTATCATTTGCATTAAATACTAATCCATCTGGAATATAATCACTTACTTCTTTTGCATATCCAGCAATTTCACCTTCATTAGTTACTCTTATTGAATATCTAAATTTAACTGTTACATCTTTTAATTTGCTTTTCTTCAAATCTACTTTTACTATGTCTTCTGGATCATCTTCAGCTTTATGTCCTGTTTTAATTACTTGTGTTTGACCATTTTCTGTTATAATAGCTTCTGTAACCCATTTTCTTAATGCTAAATCAAAATATTTTAATTTGATTTTCTCAATATCTTGATCATCTTCTCCTTCATTCCATTCATTTGGAGTTGAATCTCTATCTACAACAGTTGTTTTTCCTGTATTATCTTTGTGTTCAGTTATTTGAGCATAATTAATTATAATTCTATCTGAAGTTGTTGGTTCAATAACTTTAAATGCAACTTTAACATCTCTATAATCTAAAGTACTCATGTTATTAGCATCATATCCTTTGATTAACTGATTTTTTAAATAATCTGAGATAATTAAATCTGCTTCACTAGCATTTTGAGTTTCTATATATTTTTTACCATTATATGAAATAATACTTGCTGTTCCAACATTATTTCCAGATACTTCTTTATACATTTTCCATGAATATTTTGTATTTATTTCATTGCTTGGTAAGTATTCTAATCCATCTGGAATATCATCCATTATTTTTGAAGCATATCCAGATAAACCACCTTCATTGTATATTCTAATTGTATATGTAACTATATCACCTGTACACACATCAACAGGATCCTTAGTATGTTCATATATTGCTGTTGTTACTTTTCCTGATTTAAAATCATCTGTTAGAGTTACTTTTGGTATTCTTGATGTTATTTCTTTATTATTTACATTTGTAATAAATTTGCGTAAAGCTAAGTCAAAATCTTTTTTATCATTTTGAATTGTTACTGTTATTATATTTGATTTAACGTCTAAAGATACTTTTCCGTCTTGATTTTCTATTTTTGTATTTTTCTCATCTAATACATATTTACCATTGCTTACTTTTGTTGCAATGTTTAGTCTTATTTCTTTATCATATCCAATATATCCTTCTGGAGCAATTGTTTCTTTAATTATAACTGTCTTTTTCTCATTTGGAGATGATATAACTTGTTTTTTGAATACATCTACATATCCATCTTTATCTGTTGGTCCAACCTTAGTTGTGATTCCTGTACCTACTGAGAAATACGCACCTTCTAGTCCCTGATTTTTATTTGATGAATCTACTTTTCTAATAATTAATTTATATGATCCAGACATAACTTCAACAGTTTCGAAATCATCATCATCTTGAACACCAGGATAATAATCTTTTATTGTTTTTGTTGTTCCATTTTCAGTATATGTATAATTTTTCGCATTTTCATACCAGTTGTCTAAATCTAAAGAATTACTTATTGTGTTTTCTACAGAATCTCTATCTGAATCTCCTATAGCTTTTGCTTCATGCCATAATCCAGATTCATCTGTATATCCATAATTTGTTATCTCAGCTCTATTTGTTATATATCCTTTTGAACCTTTATTTACTTTACAAATTATTTTAACTTCTTGGTATACATTTTCAGTTTCTTTATTAAGAATTCTTTTTATAGAATTTGCTTTTATAACATCTGACCCTTTATATTTTATTACTATTTTTTTACTATCAGATTTTGCATCTGTCGTATATAAATTTGAACTTTCCTCAGCAATTTTTACGAATGATAATCCTGATGGTAAATAATCTGTTATCTCTTTTGCAACACCATCAACTTCACCTTCGTTATATACTCTTATTGTATATTCCACTAAGCTATCTTCTTGAACCATCAAACTTTGTTTTGTATGATGATATGCTGCAGTCTTATATTTTTCTAATATAGATAATGATTCCTCATTAATTACAGGCTCTCTACTATCTTCAACTGCTTTTCCATCAACTTTTGTTATAAATTTTCTTAATGCTAAATCAAATTTAGGCAATTCTGTTTCTATTTCATTATTTGGAACATATATCACAATTTCATTTTCTTTTGAAACATCAAACTTTACTGTTCCATTTTTACCATTAGCTGTAAGTTTTGTATTATCTTTATCTACAACAAAAGTTGTTCCTTTTGATTTAAATTTAACATCTAAACTAATTGTTCCATCATATTTGGTAAATCCTTTTGGTGCTTCGTCTTCAACAATCTTGTAAGAGTCTATTGCTGAAACAGAAGAAATTTCTTTTCCATCTACAATAGTTAAAATACCATCATTTCCTGTTTTTTCTCCATTTTTTGTTACTGCACCTGAAATTGTAAATTTAGCTGGATTATTTGTTATTGCCGTAGTTCCATCGTCTTTAACTTTTTTTAAATAGACAGTGTATTTACCTTCATATGATATTGTTTTCTCATCTGAAAATGGTTTTGTATTAGCAGTTTTTCTAATATTAATTAAGTTTTGTGCACTTCCACCATTTGACATAATTTCAACTGTTGTTTTAGCACCTGTATATATTGCTGATATATCTAATTTAGATTTTACTATATCTCCGCAATCTTTTATATTAATATAAAAACTTCCATCACTTTCAACTTTTATTTTTTCACTATCTAGCTTTTGTGTAGTTTTGTCTATTTTTGTTATAGTTGCAGACATTTTTGATTTATAGTCATTATTAATATTCAATATTACATTATTTGCTTTCAAATAATATGGTCCAACTAATTTTTTACTTGTATCTATTTTTGCTTTACTAGAATCAAGTGAAATAACATTTGAAACAGTTCCATTTGATTTATATGAAGAATTTTGATTTGCTAGGTATTTTAAAGCATGATATAGATATTTAGCTGAATTCTGATCATTATCATCAATATTTGATCCTGAAAAACCTGCATTTACATATGTATCAACATTAACATTTGTTTTATTGTTAGTATAATTCCATAATACTAATTGTTCAATAACTTCAATAAAATTCCTGTTTAATATATTTCCATATTTATCTTTATTTCCACCAACAGTTTTGTTTAATGATTTAATATTATCACTTGTTATTGTTCCATATTGATTAACTTTTTTTGCAACACTAGGTGATGTTACTAATTCTGCTAGATAAGCTAATTCAACATCTTTATTTTTAGAATTAGATATATACATATTATCAAATAACCATAGTGCAGATCCGTAATTTTTAAAATATTTACTTGCTTCTCCACTATTATATGCATTATATTCACTATTATAAACTGAAAAACTTAAGTTTGTTCCCTCATCTATACAAAATACATTTGTGTACTTTGCATTCTTAGTATCTTGTTCTTCTTGACCTGGTGCTATACTTGGCATTTCAATATCTTTTTTTCCAGCACTTACACCCATTGGAGCAGCTCTAAAAGCCACATTAATCTGTGAATCAGCATTTGAAACTGGTATTGATATAATACTAGCTACCATAATTACTGCCATTAGTACTATTAAGACATCCCTTACTATTGGATTCTTAAAAAATGTTATTCTTTTCATTTTTAACATATTCAACGATCCTTCCTTTCTATTATTATAGCATTATTCTGCTACAAAACTGTGTTTTATTATATCACAATATTCCTCAGAATTCAAGAAATATATTGTTTTTTTTCCTTTATTTATGTAAATTTTTATTTTTAGTTACTGTTGACTTTTGATTTATTTTTATATATAATATTTATTATTATATACGTATATTCAAAAAGTTGATACAATCCTTAAACTTTTTTGAATCCACCATAGGATTAAAAATATCCAGGAGGGATATATATGTTGACAAAATACAATATAAAAAAGGATGGTCGCACCATAGCTAAAGGTGTTTATGTATGCCTTTATAATGAAAAGTGTCCAAACTTTATTATGTATTTAAAACCTGAGGACTGGGAAGAATACAAAAAAAGCCGAACTGATATCGGTATACTGGACACTAACTTTTCACAGCAAATTGTAAACTGTTCAAGAACTATTTATATGCATTATTTTGGTATAGAATTAGAGCCTGTCTGTGAAAAAAACTAATATCCTTAATAAAAAGCGCTAGAGCTATCTAGCGTTTTTTACTTTATATAGGATTACTATATATTACGTGTATAATTTTATTATAAAATAACTGACAACTATTATTTAAATTTTCTTCTTGCTTTATTATCCCATTTCAACTTTACTTTCAGCCAGTTTCATTGAAAGTAATTTACTAACTCCATTTTCTTCCATAGTAACACCATAAACTGTATCAGCAACTTCCATAGTTCCCTTTCTATGAGTAATTACTAGGAATTGCGTTTCACTACAGAATTTTTTCAAATATTCTGCATATCTATAAACATTTACATCATCTAAAGCTGCTTCAATCTCATCTAATATACAGAATGGTGCTGGGTTTATTTTCAATATTGCAAATAATAGAGCTATTGCAGTAAAAGCTTTCTCTCCACCAGAAAGTAACATCATATTTTGAAGTTTTTTTCCTGTTGGTTGAGCTTTAATATCAATTCCACACTCTAAAACATTTTCCTCATCTTCTAAAATTAGTTCAGCTTTACCTCCACCGAATAATTCAGTAAATACCTCATTAAAGTTTTTATTTATTAACTTGAATTTTTCGACAAATTGCTTTTTCATCGTATCTGTAATATCTGTAATCATTTTTCTTAGCTTTGCAATTGTATTTTCTAAATCCAATCTTTGTTCACACATAAAGTCATAACGCTCTTTTGTTTTTTTGTATTCTTCAATTGAATCAACATTTATACTTCCCAAATCCTTAATTTCAGATCTAATACTATTTACTTCTTTTTGTGTATTTTGAACATTTTCAACTTTTTTATAGTCAGTAGCTGTATTTGGGGTAAGTTCATATTCTTCCCATAAATTATTAACAACAAGCTCTATATCTTGCTCTATTTTTGTCTTCTTTACATCTATCTTTACTAAATTTCCTTTAATATCTTCTAATAAATTAAACTGCTCTGTTATAGATATTTCTATTTGTTCAGATTCCTTGCTTTTTTGAGCTCTTTCACTTTTTAATTTTTCAATTTTATCAGCACTTGTAGAAACACTACTTTGAATTTCTAAAATTTGTTTTTTCAAGTTTTCTATGCTTTCATTTAACTGCTTATCTTCAACTTTTAATTCTTCTATTTGTTTATTTTTTAATGTAATAGCATTATTATAATTTTCAATATCTTTATCTATTCTTTCAATCATTTCATCAATAGATGATCCACTTTCATCAAATGAAGAAACTGAAATTTTCAAATTTGTTATATCAAAATTTAAATCATCTATATATTTTTGGTTTTCACTATTCTTTTCTGCAAATTCTTTAATCACATTAGAAAGCTCATTAATTTCTATTTCAAGTTCAGATAATTCTTCATCAATTTTTACTTTTTCATTTTTTATCTCATCTTTTTGTGTCAAAATTTTACTTTCTTCTAATCTAAGTTTTTGTAATGAACTTTCAAATCTTAAAACAGATTCTTCAATAGAAACTAATTTTTGCTTTTCAGTAGCATATACTATATTAAATTCCAACATTTTTTGATCTAATACCTTAGATTGTTCCACAAATTCAGATATAGATTCCTCATATTTTTGCTTATTATCTTTTACTTTTTGAATGTTACTTGTTAGTGATTTTATTTCTTCTGTTAATGAATCAATCTCTCTTCCTCTACCTAAAATATTTACAGTCTTTTGAGAAATAGATCCACCTGTAATTGCACCAGAGCTATTAATAATATCTCCTTTTACAGTTACAATTCTAAATGAATACTTATTTTCCTTTGCTAAAGCAACACCTGTATCCATATTATCAACAATAACGGTTCTTCCCAATAAATTGTAAACAATATTTTCGTATTTTTTATTAAATTTAACCAATTCAGCTGCAATACCAATTACTCCTGGAAATTTGCCTTTTATTTTTTCTATTCTACTAGGCTTAATAGATGAAATTGGTAGAAAAGATGCTCTTCCTAAATTATTAGCTCTTAAATGTCTTACCAATTTTTTAGCCACATCTTCATCATCTGTAACAATATTTTGAAGCATACCTCCAAGGGTCATCTCAATTGCTATTTCATATTCTTTATCCACTGAAATTAAATTTGCAATAATACCATGAACCCCTTTATTTAAGTCTGCATTTTTATCGCATTCTGTTAGTAGTGATTTAACAGCTTTAGCATAACCTTCTTTTTCTTTTTCTGTTTCAATTAAAAACTTCTGTCTAGATTCTTTTATTCTTAGTTGATATGAAATTTCGTCTATTTTATCATTATATTCTTTAATTTTATTTTCTATTTCTGTCTTTTTATTAGCATTTTCTTCAATTTCTTTTGAAAGTCGATTTTTTTCATTTTCTATTTTCGAAAAATCTTTTGAAATATTATGTTTTTCATCTCTTGCTCTATCTAAGTCAGATATTACCTCTGCCATTTCAGATTTTAAACTTCTTTGTCTTTTTTCTAGATTTTCAAAATTGGCATCCATTGTACTTAATTGAATATTTTTTTCATATTTAAGATCTGTATTTTCTTCTATTTTTTGCTTCTTTTCTTCAATTTCAAGCTCTTGAGAAGACATTTTTGATGTTAGTTTATTAAGCTCTTGTTGTTTTTCTTCAAGCTCTTTTTCAAATTTTTCTTTATTTATGAATAATGAGTCTTTCTTTTTAGACTTATTATCTTTCTCCTCTTGCAAATCTTCTATTCTCTGTTTTGATTCATCAATCTCAGATATTAATCTCTCACTATTTTCTTTATTATGAGATATTTTTTCATTTGAAATTCCAATTTCCGAATTGATTTTCTCAATTTTATTTGTACTTTCAAAGCCAATATTCTGACACTTTTCAATCTCTGCAGTTAGATTATCAATTAAATTTTTAAGACTAATTTTCTCATTTTGCATTTTTGACAATTTTTCATCTTCAGAATTTTTTTGCTCTTCTATAATTTTCAAATCTTCAACAATTTGATTTAATTTTTCTTTATATGATTCAATATTATAAATAAACAATCCAACCTCAATATCTTTAAGATCTTCATGAAGCTCTAAAAATCTCTTTGCTTTTTCAGATTGTATTCTTAAAGGATCTAATCCTGACTCAATTTCTGTTAAAATATCATTAATTCTAAGAAGATTTAATTTTGTTTGCTCTAGTTTTTTCTCTGATTCAGTCTTTCTTGCTCTATATTTAACAATACCTGCCGCTTCCTCAAAAATATGCCTTCTATCTTCTGATTTATTACTTAATATTTCATCAATCTTACCTTGACCTATAATAGAATATCCGTCTTTCCCAATTCCTGTATCCATAAATAGCTCTAAAATATCTTTTAATCTACAAGGAACTTTATTTATATAATATCCCGTTTCACCACTTCTATATATTTTTCTAGTAACTGTAACTTCTGAATATTCCACAGGTAATTGACCATCTGAGTTATCAATTACTATAGAAGCTTCTGCAAAACCAAGAGATTTTCTATTTTGTGTTCCAGCAAAAATAATATCTTCAGACTTTGCCCCTCTTAAAGATTTCATACTTTGCTCACCTAAAACCCATCTAATACTGTCTGAAATATTACTTTTTCCAGATCCGTTTGGTCCAATTACTGCTGTTATTCCTGGTTTAAATTCTAAAACAGTTTTATCTGCAAAAGATTTAAAACCTTGTAATTCTAATCTTTTTAAGTACATTTTTTAACCTTCCTTCTTATGCATATATTTTATATTTCATCTGTAATTTTTTATTATGATATACTAAATCATTCAATTTATCAAGTAGAAAATTTAAGCCACAAAAAAAGATAATATGCAAATTATTCACATTATCCTTTTTATCATGTTAAATACTATCTATTAAATATTCGTTAATATTATCTATTAATTCATTCTTAACTTCTTCAATAGTTTTACCTTCAATTTGAGCACCAGCCAATGTTATATGGCCACCTCCGCCCATTTTTTCTAATACAACCTGAACATTTATATCTCCAATTGAACGACCGCTTATAAATACCTTACCATCATGAATTCCTATAACAAAAGAAGCACTTATATCACTTATTGTTAATAAAGTATCTGCTGCTTTCGCTCCAATTATATTAGCATTTTCATCATCTTTATCATATACTGCTATTGCAATACTATCAAAAAACACTTCAGCTTTAGAAACAATTTCTGAAACTGTGGTATATGTGTCAAAATCACTTTGAAACCATTTCTTAACTTTAATTATATCTACACCACATCTACGTAAATATGCTGCTGCTTCAAATGTTCTAACACCTGTCTTAAATGTAAAATTCTTTGTGTCCATCATAATACCAGCATATAAAGACTCAACTTCTAAATTTGTTAGCTTTATATCGTTTTTAGAATAAACAATAAGCTCTGTTACCAATTCCGCTGCTGATGAAGCATATACTTCTTGAAATGATAATATTGGGTTTTCTATATATGATGTACTCATTCTATGGTGATCAATAACAACTATTTTATTAGTTCTTTCTAGTAGCTCTGGTACTTCAACATATGTTTTTTTATTTGTATCAACAACAATTACCAAACTTGTTGAATCAGCCATACCTAATGCATCTGACTTAGTAATAAAAACATCATCATATGTTTCATCTTCTTTAATTGTATCTATAAATTTATCTAAGCTCATTCCATATGTTTCATTAACTATATACGCATCTTTATTAAGTGTTTTAGCAATTCTATAAATACCTAGAGAAGATCCCATTGAATCGATATCTCCATTTGCATGACCCATAATAAATATTTTCTCAGAATCAAGCATAACTTCTTCAAGTGCCTGAGAAATCATTCTAGCCTTAACTTTTGTTCTTTTTTCTATGTCCTCAGTTCTTCCACCAAAGAAAACATATTTTCCACTTTCTCTTACAACTGCTTGATCTCCACCACGTCCAAGTGCTATATCAATACCAGCTAATGCATTTTTAAATTTTTGATAATTATCTTCTCCCTCACTAGAAATAGATATACTAAGTGTGGCTTGAACTTTTTCAGGCATATTAATTCCTTTAATTGTATCTAATATAGAGAATTTTTCTTCTTTTAGTTTTTCCAAATCTTTTTGCTCACAAACTAAAATAAATGTATCTCTTTCAGATTTTATAATCACGCCTTTAAACTCATTGGCCCAATCATAAATGTTTTTTTCTATTTTGGCTAAGATCTGACTTTTATCTTCACCATCAATTCTTTGCATTGTTTCTTCATAATTATCAATTTTAATTACACCTATACAAACCCTTGATTTTTCAAGTTTTTCAGATAATTTTTCCTTTTCAGTTTCATCTAAAAAATATAATGTAGCCATATATTCTTTTTCTTGTTTTTTATCATTTAGTTTAATGTTATTTTTATTTCTAATATATTCACCTATAACCTTGTACTTTTTCTTATCAATTACTATGTTTGTAACAATTTTATTATCCTTAATCTTTTCATTATTTTCTATCTCTAATTTAATATCTTTTAATAAATTAGTTAAATATTTATTAATATCACAATTAGAAAATTCTTGAACAAATTTAGTATTTTTCCAAATTATATTTCCATTTGTTTCTGTAATTAGTAATGGAAATGGCGAATTTATTAGAGATCTTTTTGAAACTTTATCAACATTGAAATTTAGCTCTTTAATATGCTCTGATAACTCAGCTTTTCTTTTATTATTAGTCCAAAAAGTATATATTAATATTACTATGTATACAATGATTGATGGTATAATACATACTGGTTTGAAAATACATAATAGGAAAAATAATATTGCAATTATAACTAAATAAACTTTTGTTTTTGAAATAAAGTTATCAAAAAACTTATTATTATTTGCCATAGAACTCCTCTTCTTTCTTCACAAATAGCTATATTTTACGCTATTTACACAGATTTGTCAATTTTATCATTCTTTAATTTCTTTGCATAATTATATTCTATCAAATCATTTATTAATAATTTTATAATAGCAGCCACTGGAACAGCTATAAACATTCCCATAACTCCAAAATATGCGCCACCAACTGTTACTGCAAATATAACAAGTAATGGACTAATCTTAACTGAATCTCCAACAATTTTTGGATTGATAATATTAGCATCTACTTGTTGTAAAATAATTACAACAACAGCCATTTCAATTGCTTGTGTTAAACCTCCTGTTAATAACGTTATAAAAATTGAAATTGCAACAGCAATAATTGCTCCAAAATATGGAATCATATTTAATACTCCAATAAAAATTCCAAGCATTACTGCATATTTTACATGCATTATTGACATTGCTACAGATGTCATAATTCCTACAACTATTGCATCTGATAATTGACCTATTAAAAAGTTACAGAATATTTCATTAGATTGCTTAAAATATTTAGTAATATTTTTATATGTATCTTTCTTAAAAGATGATTCAGCAAATTTCTTGAAAAACTTAACTATATCATTTCTTTCTAATAGTAAATATACAGAAACTATAAAAGCAACAAATATATCAAATATACCTGAAGCAAAGCTAATTACCCCTTGCGCATATTTTGTCAATTTATCCATACTAATATAATCTTCAATTTTAAATGTAGTTAAATCATTTAAAGCTTTCATTGCCGTATCACTTTTTAGGAATGAATCTTCTGGTAAATCTGCAATTGAGTTTTTAATTCCAACATAATATGATTGTAGGTTATTAACCAAATCTTGAAAACTTTCTATTAATAATGGAACTATAAACTTAAATGCGAAAAACAATATAAGTAGTAAAAGCAAATATACAATAAATACACTTAAGCCCCTAGCTTTTTTACTAATAAACTTTAACTTTATTTTTGAAAAAGCTCTTTCCAGTTTTTTTGAAGGTATGTATAAAATATATGCAATTATAATTCCTACTATAAAAGGGCTCAAAATTGAGAATAAATTAGAAAACCAATTTCCTATAGCAGAAAATGAATCTAATATTTTATATATAATAATTAACGATACTCCCAATGAGAACCAATATATCCATTTTTTACCTCTTTTAATTTCATCTTTCATAATTATTATCCTTTCGTAATAAACTCTTTTATATTATACCACATATTTTCAAAAAAATCCAATTATGTAAATAATTTCTAATATGTAAAAAAGATGTAGCATTTTATTTATAATGTTACATCTTTTTTGATTTTAGTTATACAAATATTTTTGTGGATTAACTGTTGCTCCATCTATTCTTATTTCAAAATGTAAATGATTTCCTGTTGAATATCCTGTTGACCCAACTGCTGCTATTGCAGTACCTGCTTTTACAGTTTGACCTTCAGAAACATATAATTTACTACAATGCGCATAATATGTTTCAACACCATTTCCATGAGAAATTTTTACTAAATTACCATATCCACCATTATTAAATTGGGCATATGTTACAACACCGTCTGCTACAGCATATATTGTTGTACCATTACTTGCTGCTATATCTAATCCGGCATGTGTATGATTTCTTATACTTTCATTAACACCATATCTTGAAGAAATTCTTCCTGTTACAGGTGATACTGTAAAAGCAATTCCATTTACATATGTGTCTGATAAAGATTGTGATTCTACACTTACATAATTATTTTGTGCTACAGTAGCTTTGGCAGCTGCAGCTTTAGCAGCCTTTTTAGCTTCTTCAACTTTTCTAGCCTCTTCTTTTTTAGCTTCTTCTTTTGCCTGTTGTTCAGCTATTAATGTATTATCTAATTTAGTAATTGTCGCATATTTCATATTTTTATATTCTAATAAATTATTTGTATATACTTCTCTAATACCAAATTCAGAATTATCTTTATATTTTTCTGTTAATTCATTAACTTTTTGTTGAGCTTCTTCTAATGTATTAACATAAGCTCTATCTTCGCCAGCTAATGTAATTGCATATAATTTATATGTTACATCTGCTTTTAATTTTAATGTTTTTATAATTGATTCCTCATTTGTATTTGTATTTTTATTGATAACTGATAATGAATATTGTGGAACTTTATTTAATACTATTAATTCCATATTTTCATTATTTTGATTTAATACTTGATTTGTCACCATACAAGTAAATTCTTCTTTGTTGTCTATATATCCTAATACGCTTCCATCTAAAGTGACTTTGTATGCTATTTTATAATTTTTTCTTAATAAAATTATTGCTAATATTATCATTACAGCTATAGATATTATTGCAGTTAATTTTCTTTTGTCGTTAGTATACTTGTTTAATCTATTGCCTAAAATAAAATTCACTCTCCTTTTTTTATTTGCGACTGTTTTATATTATACCACATATTTTCTGCAAATTCAAATCAAAGTATACATTTTTAGCATATTTTAAAAGTTATAAATCTGAAAGCCACTGATTTTTCGGGATTTTCTGCATGTGATTTTTTTCGATTTTTTTTTACTTTTTTTGAGTTTTTAGGCATTTTTTTGCAATTTTGTATTATTTTTGAGAAAAATAATCTACAATTCCACTATAAATTCCCCAAGCCAATCTATTTTGATAATCATCATTTAACAACAATTTTTCTTCTTCTGGATTTGATAAAAATCCGCATTCTACAATACTTATTGGAATTTCAACATTTTTTACTATATAGATAGTATCTAATTTCATTGAAACTCTGTTATTTTCTTTTTGTATTGACTCATTCAAACTATTTTGTATTGATCTGGCAAGTTTTATACTATTTTCATCAGAAGATCTATAAAATGTCTGCCATCCTGAATATTGTTGCTGAGGAATTTTATTTAAATGTATAGATACAAAGATATCTGCAGAGCTTTCATTTCCTATTTTTACCCTATTTTTTAAATCTGAAATTTTTTTCTCTTTTAAAGTTTTACTATCTATATCATAAATTGCATTTTCATCAGATCTTGTTAATATAACTGTTGCACCACTTTGCTCTAATAAAGATTGTAATTTCATAGCAATATTTAAATTTGTTTCAGCTTCACTTGTTCCATTACTACTTTCTGCGCCTTCATCTGGAACTCCATGACCAGCATCTATTACTATAACTTTATTAGTAACTGGTAATGTAACTGTGGAAACAGTTTTTTTGTTAAAAGCTGATCTTGATAAAAAACATACTGTTAAACAAATTGTAATTAATGAAAATAATTTAATAATTCTCTTTTTACTTATAATAATCATAATAACACCCCATACTCTAATCTATGAGGTGTTATATTCTATTATTCTTTCTATTTATAATTATTTTCTTTTTAAAATTCCTATCTAAAAAAATATATATTAACTAATCTTATATTTTTTTAGACTAATTTCCTAGCACTTTATAATTTGGTGTTTTATTCAATAATTTTTTATCATACTTTTTAGGTAACTTTGATTTATTTAAGAATTTTTGCAATTCCATTATTACTATTGGTAATAATGATATTGTTATTGTGTATAACCATTGAATTCCATTAAGTGGTTTAACTTCAAAAATCTGTGCCAAACTTGGAATTACCACTACCGAAATTTGTAACACTGTCCCCAAAACAAAAGCTCCAATTAGATATTTGTTTGAAAATATATTTGTTCTAAAAATTGATTCTTCAGATCTTATATTAAATACATGAACAAGCTCTAGCATTCCAAGTGAAACAAAAGCCATAGTTCTAGCTACTTCTAATCCAAATTTGTTGTATCCAATATAAAAAGCAACTAATGTTAAGACTCCAAGCATTAAACCTTCGGTTATAATCTGAGTCCAAAGTCCATCTGCAAATAACGATTTTCTTGAGTTTCTTGGCTTTTTCTTCATAATATTTTTCTCTGCCGGATCAAGTCCCAAAGCTATTGCTGGGAAAGAATCTGTAACCAAATTTATCCATAATAATTGTATTGCAAGTAATGGACTTTTTAATCCAAGAATTAGTCCAAAAAATATTGTAGCTATTTCACCAATATTTGTAGCAATTAAAAAATGAACTGCCTTTTTTATATTATCAAAAATATTTCTTCCAAATTTTACAGCCTCAACAATTGTAGAAAAATTGTCATCCGCTAAAACCATATCTGATGCATTTTTAGCAACATCTGTACCATTTAACCCCATTGAAATTCCAATGTCTGCATTTTTCAATGCTGGAGCATCATTTACACCATCTCCGGTCATTGCAACAACAGCTCCTGTTGATTGAAATGCTTTAACAATTTTCACTTTATGCTCTGGTGTAACCCTTGCAAAAACAGAATATTTCATTATATTTTTTTCTAAATCTTTTTGTGAAATTTGATCAAGCTCTTTTCCTGTAATACACAAGTCGTTTTTTCTTAAAATTCCTAAATCGTTTGCTATTGCTTTTGCTGTAGCTATATGATCTCCTGTAATCATAGCGATTTTTATTCCAGCTTCTTTACATTGTTTTATTGACTCTTTTACTCCTTCTCTTGGAGGATCAATCATTCCAATAAACCCAACAAAAATCAAATTATTTTCTATAAAATTCGCATCCAAGCTTTTAGGTAAAATATCTAAATCTATGTAAGCCACTCCAATTACTCTAAGAGCTTTATCTGCTAGATTTTCGTTTCTAGATTTTAAGTTATTCCTTTTTATATAATTCAAACTTTCAATATTTCCATTATTATAATACTTTGTACATCTTTCTAATAGTACATCTGGAGCACCTTTTGTAATTATTCTATATTTATTATTAAATTTATGAATTGTAGACATTAGTTTTCTGTTTGAATCAAATGGTATTTCATTTATTTTAGGATATTTTGAATACAATTCAGATCTATTCTTATAAATACGATTTGCCCCTTCAACTATTGCTATTTCTGTTGGATCTCCTAAAATTTTTCCGTTATTTTGTATTTGTACATCTGTACACATAGTTCCAAGTTCCAGTATTAAATCTATTTTTTTCATATTAGCATCTTCATATTCAACAACATTCATTTCATTTTTTGTTAATGTTCCAGTTTTATCTGTACAAATAACACTACTACTTCCTAAGGTTTCAACAGCTGGTAATTTTCTAATTATTGAATTGTGTTTTGCTAATTTGGTTACTCCAATAGAAAGTACAATTGTTACAATTGCTGGAAGACCTTCTGGAATTGCCGCAACTGCAAGACCTACAGATGTCATAAACATTTCTATTACTGGAATTTTCTTTAAGATTCCTATTATAAAAATAATTGCACAAATAATTAGACAACCTATTCCTAATGTTTTACCAATTTGTCCCAATTTTTTCTGTATTGGTGTTTCAGGTGATTCATCGTTTATAATCATATTAGCAATTTTTCCAACTTTCGTGTTCATACCGGTTTCAACAACAACAGCTTCTGCACTACCATTTGTTATAATTGTAGTTCCAAAGGCCATATTAACCATATCACCTATATTACAATCACCTTTTAATTTGACATTTTCATCCTTTAAAATAGGTATTGTTTCTCCTGTTAAGCTTGATTCTTCTATTTTCAAATTATAAGATTTGATTATTCTGCAATCAGCTGGAACATAATTTCCCGCTTCCAAAATAATTATATCTCCAATAACAATTTCTTCACTTGGAACGGTTATAATATTCCCCTCTCTTTTAACTTTTGCAACAGGTGTAGACATTTTCTTTAATGCATCAATTGATTTTTCTGCTTTTGCTTCTTGAACTGTCCCCATAATTGCATTTAAAATTACTATACTAATAATTATAATTGAATCTATATAATCTCCGCTTCCCTCAAGTTTAGCAACTGCCGCAGAAACTATCGCAGATATTATTAGAATAATAATCATAATGTCATTAAATTGCTTAATAAATTTAATAAAAATACTTTCCTTTTTTTTGTCCTCAATTTTATTTTTTCCGTATTTTTCAAGCCTTTTTTGAGCTTCTTCATTTGAGATTCCATAAAGTAAGTTAGATTTTAATTTATAAATCAAATTACCAATATCATATGTATGCCACATAGCTTATCCTCCTTTGTATATTTTTAATAAATATATTCAGAGGTAAATACAAATATTCTATAAATTATAATATAAGAATAATTATTCTTTAAATAAGCTTGATAATTTTTTATTGGTTTTGATAATAATTTTGTATTAATTCATTATATCTTTTTCTTAATTGTTTTTCTGTTTCATTTGCATTTATTACTTCAGGAATTTCATAATTTTCTCCAAATGTATCTACAGTTATTTTCTTAATCATTATCTTATTTATAGGATTTGATTTTTCACTTGTTTCCAAAGAATCTTCAACTTTTGTTGCAGAAATTTCTAAGACATTTTCATATCCTTCAATCACTTTTCCAAATGCGGCATATTTGCCTTGTAATTGGTTGTTAGTGTCTTTATTATCTGTACACATTATAAAGAATTGACTTGATGCACTGTTATAACCTTCTTCAGTCATTCCATATAAACTATAGTCAGACCTTGCCATTGCTATTACACCAGCCTCAAACTTAATATCATTATCTACATTATTATCTGAAAATTCACCTTTTATTGAGTAATCATAATTAGAATTACTGTCAGAAGCTACTGTTGTATCTAAATCACTTAAACTTGCATTACCTGTTCCATTTCCTAACTTATCTCCACCTTGAATCATAAAGTCTTCAATTACACGATGAAATTTTAATCCATCATAGAAATGATTGTTTGCTAAATTAACAAAATTTGCAACAGTTATTGGGGCTTTATCTGGATAAAGTTCGATTTTAATCTTCCCATCTTTTGCTACACCTTCTGCATTTGTGTATTCAACTTCCATTGTTACAATTGGATTCTTTTCATGTTTCTTATTTGATTCTTGATTCTTTTTTTGACATCCTGAAAATGTGAAAATTGTTGCTATAACTAAAGCAACAGGTATTATTTTCTTTAGTATTTTCATAAATACCTCCTTAGTTTTATTTTTCTAATTTGAGCTTATTTTATCACTTATATTTTATAATTACAAATTTTTATACAAAACACAGAAAAAATATTTTTATATTCTTTCATCTTCTACACTTTTTACTAAAACAGTTTTCATTTTATTTTTCTTTCCACCATGTATGTCATCAAATAAACTATCCCCTATAACTAATACTTTTTCTGGATTTACCTCCATTTTTTCACATGCTTTTATAAAGTTTTTTCTTAATGGTTTAAGTGCAAATCCAATATAATCTATTCCTCTTTCTTGAAAATATTTTTCTATATCTTTATCTATTCCATTACTTAAAACTATAATTTTTATTTTTCCTCTTATATTGTCAACCCAGTCTTGATTACATTTTGGTATCATTTTCATTTCTGCTCTTATAGTTTGATCTACATCTAATATTATTGCTTCTATTCCATATTCTTGTTTTAGTTCCTCTATTCTTTCTACTGTTAAATCATTTACTTTATCTATTGTTATATCTGGTTTTACCACTTTTGCTAAAAGGTAATGTGCTAAGTCTATTATTTTATCACCAATTATTTCTTCTATTTTTTTCATTATTACTGTACTCCTAATTTTAGTTAATTTTCTGTATTATATCATTAAAAAATGTAGAAATAAAGATGTAGTTGGTGTGTTTTGTTGAGAGCTTCGGGTTATGAGAATTCAATTAGCCATTTTTGAAGTTTATTGAAATGTTTAGTTTTTATTGAAATATAAGTGTTTATAGCACTTTTCTTTTACTG
>CAKPRA010000031.1 GCA_934180065.1 uncultured Clostridia bacterium
GCTACAAATTTTAGAAAATGGGCGACAGAAAGATTGAAAGAATATATGATTAAAGGCTTTACAATGGATGATGAAAGACTTAAAGGAAATGGTGGAGGTAATTATTGGAAAGAATTACTTGCTAGAATTAAAGATATTCGATCATCAGAAAAAGTATTATATAGACAAGTTCTAGATTTATATGCAACAGCAGTAGATTATGATCCTAAAGATGAAAAATCAATTCAATTTTTTAAAATTGTTCAAAATAAATTACACTATGCAACTCATGGACATACAGCTTCAGAAGTAATATATGAAAGAGCAGATGCGGATAAACCATTTATGGGATTAACAACTTTTAAGGGGGATATTCCAGTATTAAGTGATATTATAATTGCTAAAAATTATTTAAGTGAAGAGGAATTGAAAGTTTTAAATAATTTGGTATCTGGATATTTTGATTTTGCTGAAATTCAAGCAATAAGACATAATACCATGCATATGGAAGATTATATTAAACATTTAGACATGATACTCTCTTCTACAGGAGAAAAATTATTAACTGGATCTGGAAATGTTAGTCATGATAAAGCAGTTGAAAAGGCTAGAGCAGAATATAAAAAATATCAAGTTAAAACTATTAGCCCTGTTGAACAAGAATATTTGAATACTTTGAAAGAAATTAGTAAAGAAATAAAAAAAGAAGATAAAAAATAAGTAAATTGTAATTAAAAAGGAAAAATATAAAGATGGATGAGCGAAAAAAACAGATAATACAAGGTTATAATGAGATTTATAATAAAGTTAATGCAGTTAAATTATATATTAATATTTTTAAAACATATAATGAAAAATTGAAAAAAGAATTTGCAAGAGCAAATTTATATATGTCAGATGAAAATTATAAAGATAAATTAGATCAAATAAATACAATTGATTTAATTGAATTAGAAAAAATGATAAAGAACCATAAAGAAAATATTGAAGTAACAGATGATTTGGACGGTGCTAGTGAACAATATATTACATTTATAATAAATGAATTAACTAATTATAATTGGAATTCTATGACATATATTACTGAGTATAGCATGTCTAAAATTAGACTTTTTGAAGAAAAATTTTTGAAAGGAAATGAATCAATATATACAAAAGAAAATAATGAAGGCGTGCAATACTTATATTATGTGATAAATAATTATTGTTTTGAATACTTGAAAATAATATTTGATAAAATTACTTCAATTGAAATATTCAAAAAGGTTAGCAATATAAAAAATAATATAGTTATGATTGGAGCAAATGGCTCAGGTAAAAGTACATTTGCAAGAACTTTAAAAGGAAAAATAGATAATAATATTACTATAATACCAGCTCAGCATTTATTAGTGGTTAATAAATTTGACACTATACCGATAAAGGAGAATTTGATAGAAAAGGTAAATAAATATCAGCAGGGAAATAAACTAGGTAGTGATGATAATATTGTAAGTTTATTAAGCCAAGATTTTGAAGATTTAATAAAAGCTTTACTTATAGAAAAGGTTGCAGTTTCGTTAGAATATTATGATACTGATAAAAAAAGAATATCTGTATTAAATAAAGTAATTGATATATGGAATGAACTATTGATTCATAGAAAGATAATTAATCCAACTAATTATAGTTTGAAGGTTGAAACTCTAGATAACAAAAAAACATATGATTTTAATTTATTGAGTGATGGAGAAAAAGCAATATTTTATTATATTGCACATGTTTTACTAGCAAAAAAAGAGAGCTATATTATAATTGATGAGCCCGAAAATCATATAAATCTATCAATATGTAATAAGCTTTGGAATAGATTAGAATCTGAAAGAAAAGATTGTAAATTCATATATTTAACACATAATATTGATTTTGCAATTAGTAGGAATGATGCCACACTTATTTGGAATCAAGAATTTATACCACCATCTAGGTGGAAATTTGAAATTATTGAAAATGATTTTAATTTACCTGATAAACTTTTAATGGAACTACTTGGAAGTAGAAATGATATTATTTTTTGCGAAGGTAATGATAAGACAAGTTATGATTATAAATTGTATACTATTTTATTTCCAGAATATACAGTTATTCCAGCAGGAGGACATTTAAATGTAATAAATTATTGCAAAGCATACAATAGTAAAAATCAAATATTGAAAAATAATGCTATAGGAATAATAGATGGAGATTGCCATGAAGAGTCTCAAATTAATAGTTGGAAAAAAGATGGAATATATACTTTAAAAATAAATGAAATAGAAAATTTATTATGTGATAATTTAATTTTGGAAAGTGTTAAATCTACATTTATTTTGGAAGATGAACAAATAGATAAATTTAAAAAAATAGTATTAAAAAGACTTGAATCAAGTAAGGAAAAACAAGCAACTTGGTATGTAAAAACAACAATTAATAATATGATAAAAAATAATTTTTTAAAAGAAGATGAGAAGATTGTAAATTTAAAAAATGAATTAGATAATATTTGCAAACACGAAAATATTGATCAAATATATAATAATAGAATTAAAGAAATATCTAATATTATAAAATTAAATGATTATGAAGGTGCAATTAAAATAATTGATTGTAAGGAAAATTTATTAGAATTAGCAAGTAAAGAATTAGAAAAAAATTATAAAGATAAGATATTTAAATTAATTATGAGAGATAGGGAATTGCAAACAAAGATAAAAGATAAGTATTTTAGTGATATAAAAACTATTGAATAAAATATTGTGAAAAATTTTTAATATATATTCTAGACAAAAGATAAATAATATTGTAAAATTTAAAACATATAAAAGACAAATAACGATGTGTAGACAATGTCGCCAATTTGTCGCCAAACACAAAATATTAATGAATAAAATAAGTACAATAAATACAAATAATATTGATATTTCAAAAAACACAACACTAGTAAATACAAGTAATACAGATAATATTTATAGTATTATAAATACTACAAAAACTCGAACATGCGGAAGTGGTAAGAAGTATAAAAATTGTTGTGGAAGAAATCAGTAATAGCAAGGGTTACAGCGATTTAGCAAAAGCAAAAAAATAAAAAAATATTAAATTGTTGCAAAAACAAAATGAAAATTGTATAAACCTTGTAAATACTACATTTTTACTTGGCAGCAAATTGAATAACAAAGTTTTTTGAAAAATAACAAGTGAAAGAGGGGGGGATTTTATAAAAATCCCCCCTTGAAAATTAAATATTAGAAAGGAGCTGATATAACATTTTCTGGTCAATATCTCCTAAAACTTTTATGATAGCATTTTTGTATGTTTCTTTGCAATACATATGCACAGCAATGATTTTAGCGTAACGCTTAATCAGCTTTACGGTCATGTCTTCTGCACATTCTGTCTGAAATATTTTATTCTGTATTGAAGCGATTGTGTCAACATCAATATTCAAAAGAGATTCGTTGACATAAACTTTTTTGCCACTATCAGAACATTCTATGCTTTCATCCTCAATAATAAGAATAGTATGACTTTCCTCATATTTTTTTCTTCTTTCTTTACAGGAGATATGAATCTGAGAAATGTCTTTGTTTAAAGTGCTCAAACTTTTTTTGAGTTGGTTCTTATGTTTAAGCTCTATTCTTAAAAGTTCCTTTTCTTTATAGATGCTAGTAAAAAGATCCTGAATTCTGTTAAAGATTTCTTTACATTCTTTTTCTGATTTGCCAAGTGAAGTTCTGAGCTCTTCTGCCTTTATTTCAAGTTCAATACACCAATCCTCAGCAGTTTCGATAACAGTGAAATCAGATACTTCATGCGTTTCAAATGCTTTATGCATTTCGGCAATAGAAGTTATTATAAGGGGCTCTGCAATTACTGTGGCATCCGCATTTTTATTTATATTTAGCTCAGCAACATTTTGAGCTTCATTAATAACATTAGGGATTACCGTTGTTTCAGTAGTTTCTTGAGTATTTTCTGATTGCTGATCTTTTTTTGTTCTCTTTTCTTTCTTATCATTGCCCTTTAAAGATCTAATAAAGAACCTGGCTGCCTTATTTGAAATTCCTGAATTAGTAAGAAAATCAAAAAAAGTTTCGGGTTTCACATTATACATACTCGCAACTGTTTTTAAGGTCTTGCCATCTTTTATAGCCAATGAGAGTTCTTTGGATGTTATGGTTTTCATTTTTTAATTCTCCTTAAACATAAGTGTGTCAATTTCCTCTTTCAATTTTAAAACTTCAGCTTCAATCTGAAAAATAATATCAAATTCGCTTTGCTCTGTTTCAGAAGGAAATGACTGGGTGGATGAGTCAATAGATGAATTTTTTGCATCATTGACAACACTGTTTGGTAATTGTTCATTTTTGATATGATTGGACTCCTTAGTACTTTTGTATGATGGAAATCTTGAAACGCCAGTATTTCCTATGGAAATGTTCGGGCATTTTAAATATCCTCTGTAATCATCTAAGGATCCACCATTTGCCTGAATCGCTTTTTTTAGTAGATCGTATCGATACCACTTGTTTATATTAAGCTCATCGGCGTATTCATTAAACTTTTTTGATGGATTGTTGTCCAGTGTGGAAATTACCGTTTCCTGAAATTTCTTGTTGTTATTGCTCAACAAAAACACTCCTTTCATAATATTAAGTTTTCAAAGAACTTCTCACAATATGTGAATAATATTATTATAGCAAATTAATAAAAAAATGTCAAATTATGTAAAGTATATTAACCGAATTCTTGACAAACAAAAAATACGTTAACATAATAAAAATGCATGAAATACATAAGAAATGCAGTATCAACAACAAATTAAAAATTATAATAAAATCATGTTTGACAAAAAATAATTACAATGATATCCTATTAAAAATAAGATTATTCATATAAAATGCTATTACGCATTTTATTACTATAATAGAAAATTAATTTTAAGTTTTATAGGAGAATATATGTACGATAAAAAAGAAAAATATATAAGGGATTTATTAAAAAGCAATGAAGGAATTAAAATATTAAATCAAAGATTTTCGACAATAATTACTGATAAAGAATTTTATAGATATGGTCTTTTGACAACAATAATTGAAGTATTAATAGAAAATGGATATACTCAAACAATATTTGATAATTTTAAATTAATATTATCATCATCATTAACAGATGAAACTTTTGATGTTTTACTAATAATTAAAGATATGTCAAATAGTAATCAATTATTTTCTAATAATATAGAAGAAATATATTTAAAATTAGAAGGAGAAGAAATATTAGAATTTATTGAATTACTAGATAAACAAAAACAAGATGAAATTTTCAAAAAAAATGAGTTTTCATATAATTTATATAAAGAAGGTTTTATTAGAGCGTCAACACTTGGAAATATTATAAAAGGTGATTTATCTATATTTATAGAGGAATTAATAAAAGAAGTTTCAAAAGGAAAAAAATTAGAAAGTTTGGAAGCTGGTACATACAATGATGCAATATTAACAAATGGTTATGTGATAAAATTAGGAGAAACAAGAGATAAGTTTGAAATACCATATCATCCAAATATTTTGCAACCATTATTACGAGAAAGAATTAAGGACAAAAATGGAAAAGATATATTAATAGTAGAAGTTCAAAACCAAGTAAATACTAAAGATATAACAGAGCTACAACGAAAAGAGCTAATAAAAAAACTATCAAAATCTAAAATTTCTTGTAGAGATATTTTATATGGTAATATTGGAATACTATTAAAGCCAAATAAAAGAGCATTATTCAATGGAGTTGGAGGAATACGAGATTATGATGATATAAAAGAGGAAACATTACAACCAGGAGAGCCCGTAATATTTGATACTGATATGATTGAAAAAAATGATGAACGCTAAATATGATTTGAATATTTACTAACTATTACTTAACAAATACCAAAAAATGATATTAGTAAAGTATTTGACATGTATTTTATTGTATGGTAAAATTTTTATAAAGTAAAATTTAGGAATTTTATTTAAGTCAAAAGAATAAGAAATGGGTGAAAAAATTTGAAAAAAAATATTTCAAGTGAAAATAAGAAAAATATCACAATGTTTTTTTGTGATATTTACGGTACCGTTGATGGTGGATTTACAGAAGAAGAATGTAGAAAATTTGCCAAATTATTAAAAAAAGTAAAAGAACAAAATGATAGTGATTATTTGATTTTCGGAATGTTATCTACAGAGCATTCCGATATTGTAGATTCTTATGAAAAACGTCTTTCGAAATATTTTGATAATAATGTATTGACAATGCCTAAATTTCCAAATGCAGAAGCATTAAAAGAAGCAAAAATATCATGTGCTTTATATTATATAGAACAACTAAAAAAGAAATATAATATTAACGATGTTTTTTTTGCAGATGATACAGATTTTTTACAGGAAATGTTTAAAGAAATGTTAGAAGAAATGGAAGGAATATCATTAAATTCTATAATTCCCAAAAAAGGAGAGAATAATCTTAATTTTATTAACAGTGAATTAGAAGAAAGATTTATTAAACAAAAAAAATCAAGAGAAAAATAGACTACTTTCTATTTTCTTAATTGTATTATAACAATAAACTAAATTAGACAAAAAAGTACACTTAAAGGTAAAAAAAATCTAAAGTGTGCTTTTTTTCTTAGTAAGAAAATGATATAAATGTTAATAAGGTACATTTTTGCTCTTGAATTTAAATTTTTCATATGGTAAACTAAAAACATTAGAAAGGATGTGTTTTAATGATTGAATTAGATGAAAATGCTAGAGCATTGCAAACAATAAAATCTAAAATAGAAAGTATAGGTGAATCTCTTTGACATACCTAAGCTTGAAAATGATTTAAAAGAGCTGGAAAGTAAAACTCTTGAAAGCGGATTTTGGAATGATACCAAAAACTCAAGTAAAGTATTACAAAATATTAAAATAATAAAACATAAAAAAGATTTATATACCAAATTATATAATGAATTAAACAATTTAATAGAGCTAAATCAATTGCTTCAAATAGAAAATGATGATGAAATGGCTAATGATTTGATTAAAAATACCGCTTCTATATCAAAAGAAATAGATACATTAGAGGTAACAACTTTATTATCAGGAAAATATGATTTAAATAATGCAATAGTAACAATTCATCCTGGTGCAGGTGGAACAGAATCACAAGACTGGGCTGAAATGTTATACAGAATGTATACTAGATGGGCCAATAATAATGGATATACTGTTAAAGAATTGGATTATCTAGATGGTGATGAAGCAGGATTAAAAAGTGTTACATTTTTAATTTCTGGTGATTATGCATATGGATATATGAAATCTGAAAAGGGAGTACATAGACTAGTAAGAATATCTCCTTTTGATGCAGGGGGGAGAAGACATACATCATTTGCATCTGTAGAGATATTACCGGAAATAACAGAAGATATTGAAATAGATATAAATCCAGATGATTTAAGAATAGATACATATAGAGCTTCAGGTGCAGGAGGACAACATATAAACAAAACTTCTTCTGCAGTAAGAATAACACATATTCCAACAAATATAGTCGTAGCATGTCAAACTGAAAGATCTCAAATACAGAATAGGGAAACAGCTATGAAAATGTTAAAATCTAAACTTTTAGATTTAAAAGAGCAAGAGCAAAAAGAGCGAATCGAAGACCTGAAAGGTGAACAAAAAGATATAGCATGGGGAAGTCAAATAAGGTCATATGTATTTTGTCCATATACATTAGTAAAAGATCATAGAACAAATTATGAAGTTGGTAATGTTCAAAATGTAATGGATGGAGATTTAAATGGGTTTATGATTAGTTATTTAAAATGGTTAATAAAATAAGTTTACAAAGGAGAAATTAATATGAACTATAAGGAGCTATGTAAAAAAACCGAAAATAATAGATACTCAGAAATTGCCGGAATAAAAAGCGAAAAAGTAATATTAGAAGGAAAACCTTTAAAAAAAATAAAAGATAATTGGATTATAATGTTATTAATAATTGCTGTTACAGTGGGTTTTTTACTAATAAAATTTAATATTGTATATTTTTCAATATGTATTGCATTATTAGTATTTTTTATTATGTTATTTATATATGGAAATACTTATACAATAACATGTAATAAAGATGATATTCATATAAAACAGGGTTTCCAAAAATTCAACATACCATATAAAAGTATAAAAAATGTATATATAAGTAAAACTGCAGGGCTAACATTTGTACGAACATATGTATTTATTATTAGATGTGAAGATAATCTCAAATTTTTAAGAGAATTTGAATTTCCATTATTATGTGCAGATTATGAGCAAGCAGATAAATTTATAAATAATTTTATAGTAAAAAATGAGAGAAATGAGAAATATTTTGTTTACGAAAAAAGAAGATCTTTAAGAAAAATTATAGAAAATATATTTACAGCATTTGCTGTAATCATTATTATATGGTTTATGTTTTCAAAACGGTATCATAAATTTCTAGTAATTAATATAATATAGTATAGTCTACAAATTATTGTAGACTAAATTTTTTATATAGAGGAAAAATAATGAATACAATTGTTTTGAAGTTCGGTGGTACATCTGTTGCAGATAATGAAAAACTAGAAATGGTAGCTCAAAAAATAATTACATTAGTAGAGGAGGACCATAATGTTGTAGTTGTTGTTTCTGCACAAGGCAAAAAAACAGATTCATTATTAAATGAAGCTTATGAATTATCTAAAATTCCAAATAATAGAGAGCTTGATGTTTTGTTAAGTACTGGAGAGCAGGTTTCAATTTCAAAGTTAAGTATATTATTAAATGAGTTAGGATATAAAGCTATTTCACTCACTGGATGGCAAGCTGGAATATATACAAACAATGTTAATCAAAATGCTATAATTGAACATATAGATGTTTCAAGAATAAATAAAGAGCTAACAAATGGAAATATAGTAATAATAGCTGGATTTCAAGGAATAAATGAAAATTCAGATATAACTACATTGGGAAGAGGTGGATCTGACACTACTGCAATTTCTATAGCTGCAGCCCTTAATGCAAAATGCTGTTATATTTATTCTGATGTGGAAGGTGTTTTTACTGCAGATCCAAGGAAATTAAAGAGCGCTGTTAAATTAAAAGAGCTTTCTTATGATGAAATGTTAGATCTTTCTAATGAAGGAGCGAAAGTTCTTCATAATAGATGTGTAGAAATAGGCAAAAAATTCAATATCCCGATACTAGCAAAATCGACATTTAAAGATGATAAGGGAACCATCGTAAATAATAATATTGAAGAGCAAAAGATTAAGAGCTTAGTTAAAGACGATGAATTAATTTTTATGCATATTAAGATTAAAGACATAAATTATATAGACATTTATAAAAGTCTTGTAAATAATAATATTATACCTATTGAATTTATAGATAATGAAAATGAAATAAAAGCTTTATTTAAATCAAATGAATCTCAAAAGTTAGAAGTTATCTTACAAAATAAATTAAATAATTGTGAGATAATTACAAAAAAAGTTTCTAGAATATCAATTATAGGATATGGAATAACAAATGACACAAATATATTAAAAAATATTATATTAATATTAGAAGAAGTAAAAGATCAAATACAGAAAATAGATATTAATAATGGAAAAATAAGGATAACATTTAAAGGCACTATAGATAATGGCATTTTAGAAAAATTGCATAATGAGTTAATAAAAAACCCAGATTAATCTGGGTTTTTTTGCATAAATAAAGATGAGGACTTAAAAATATTTTAAACAAATTAAATGTTATTAATGTCCGCTTTTATTTTAATATGAAAGTTCAGTATAAATGTGGTAATAAAATAATAAATAGTGAATATATTCTAAAAAAAGGAGTGATGGAAAAGCTATGAATATAGAAGAAAGAAAAAATTCAGTACAAAAATCAAATATAATTCAAAATTTGATATTAGAAAGTAGAGAAAAGCTAAATATAACAGGTGCTTTAGATGTGTTAAGTTTTGATGATCAAATTGTAATTGTTCAAACACATTTGGGGCTCTTAACAGTCAAAGGGGAAGATTTAAGAATAAGTAAATTAAATATTGATTCAGAGGAAGTTATAGTAGACGGAACAATAGGAAGTATGAGCTATAGTGATAAAAATTTTGAAAAAAAAGATAGTGGTTTCCTAGGTAAAATATTTAAATAGAAAGGTTAAAAAACTTTGATTACTTCATTATATGACCAAATAAAGATACTGATTATTTTCGCTATTACAGGAATTATAATAGGACTTTTATTTGATTTTTTTAGAATACAAAGAAAAGTAATTAAAACATTTGATTTTATCACATATTTGCAAGATGCTTTATTCTGGATTTTATCAGGAATTGTACTAATTATCTCAATAATGAATTTTACAAATGGAGAAATTCGTTCATACATGATATTAGGAATTATTATTGGAGTAGTTTTATATTTTAATATTTTTAGTAAATATATAATGAAAATTTCCGTGGGTATTGCTAACTTTTTTATTAAAATATTACACATTTTAATATCCCCTATAAAAAAACTTAGTAAAAAATTAAAAAAAAGCTGGAAAAAGAAAGATAATATGTTATAATGTAAGTGTGTAGAAAAATTTAGTATTGGAGATTTTACATATGAAAAAGAAGTTAAAAATAAATAGATTCGTTATAATTGCAGTTTTAATTTATTTTGTATATGTTTGTATTTCTCAACAACAAACACTAGATGAATATGCTAAACAATCTTCAACATATCAAAACCAAATTGTTGAAGCAAAAGAAAAAAATGAAGAATTACAATATACAAAAAGTAATATTAATTCTACAGAATATATCGAAAATGTAGCAAGAGAAAAACTTGGTATGTATTTACCTAATGAAAGAGTATATATTGATATCACAAACTAGAGATTTTAAAATCTCTAGTTGAACTAATTTTTAAATTCTAAAAATTTATTATTTCTAAAAAATTCCAATAATAATAAAATATTAAATAGGGGGAAAATTTATGAATTTTGAAGACTGTACTTTAGTCGAATTAAGACAACTAGCAAAAGAAAAAGGTGTGAAAAACGTATCAAAACTAAAAAAGGACGAGCTTATTCAAATGCTTTCTGAAAGCTGTGATGAAAAAGAAAAAACAAATGAAAAATCCGCTTCTGTATCAGAAAATACAAATATTAAAGAAAATAATTCAGTAACTACTGAAAATGCTGAGTCATCATCTAATGGTACATATAAAGTAACAAATGCAGATGATCAAATTATAGAAGGAATTTTAGAAGTATTACCGGATGGATATGGATTTTTAAGAGGTGAAAACTATTTATCAACTCCTAAAGATGTATATATCTCTCCAGTCCAAATTAGACGTTTTAAATTAGACAAAGGTGATAAAGTAAAAGGAATAGCTAGACAACCTAAAGAAGGAGAAAAATTCCCAGCATTAATATATGTAGGTGAAGTAAATGGTGAAGCTCCTGAAAAAGCTTATAGAAGAAAGAAATTTGATGATTTAACACCAATATATCCAACAGAAAGATTAAGATTGGAAACAACATCTAATGAGTATGCAATGAGACTTATTGACTTGTTATCTCCTGTTGGAAAAGGTCAAAGGGGTATGATTGTTGCTCCACCAAAAGTAGGAAAAACAACACTTTTAAAGAAGATTGCAAACAGTATTTCAGCAAATAATCCTGAGGTTGAATTAATAGTATTGTTAATAGATGAACGTCCAGAAGAAGTTACTGATATGAAAAGATCAATAAAGGGAGAAGTTATTTATTCAACATTTGATGAGTTACCTGAGCATCATGTAAAAGTTGCGGAAATGGTTCTTGAAAGAGGAAAAAGATTAGTTGAACAAGGACAAGATGTTGTTATATTATTAGATAGTATTACAAGACTTGCAAGAGCATATAATCTTGTTATACCTTCATCAGGAAGAACATTATCAGGAGGATTTGACCCAGCAGCATTACATAAACCTAAGAAATTCTTTGGAGCTGCCAGAAACATTGAAAATGGCGGAAGTTTAACAATTTTAGCAACTGCTCTTGTTGACACTGGAAGTAGAATGGATGAGGTAATATTTGAAGAATTTAAAGGTACTGGAAATATGGAAGTTCACTTAGATAAAAGTCTTGCAGAAAGAAGAATCTTCCCAGCAATTGATATATATAAATCAGGAACAAGACGTGAAGATTTGTTATTATCTCAAAAAGAATTATCAACTATATATGCTCTAAGAAGGGCTATGCAAAATGCTTCAAATGCAGAATTTAGTGATCAAATAATGCAATTAACAGTAAATACTAAAAACAATGCGGAACTAATTGAAAAATTGAATACTCTTTTAAGAAAATAAAAAATGAGGTGAATTCTAATGAATATAATAAATATAAATCCAAAAATAAATTACTTATATCATTATACATTAAAGAAAAATGTCAATAAAATTTTAGATGATAAAGCTATAATTTCTAAAGATCAATACGTTTTCTTTACAAAAAGTTTAAAAGATTCTATAAATGCATTTTAGTTATAAAATATAAAGGAAAAGAATTATCAGATGAAAGAACATTAGCAGATTATAATATTCAAATGGATAGTACACTAAATGTATATGTAAAAGTAAATATAAATTTAAGTGTAAATAACGGTCATGGCAGTGTAGATACGTCCTCAAATTCTGCATTATCTGGAGATATGGTAACAATAACCTTAAAACCAGATCAAGGATATGAGCTTGATGAAATTACTGTAAATGGAAAATCTTTAAAATCTGAAGTAACAGATAATAAGCTACAGATTAAATGTAAAAACGAGGATATTAATGTAATAGTAAGTTATAAATCAAATGAGGTTAATAATAGCTCTGAAACAGAAAGCAATAATATTAATAAAGATACTATAAATCAGAAAGATAATTCAAAAAATAATTACCCTAAAACAGGAGATAATTTTTTATTACATATAGTTACAATTATAGTTTCAGTATGTGCGGCAATAATTCTAAAAATAAAAAAGAAAAAATCTTAATTTTAGAAAAATACATATTTGATTTGCAAAATAAAAATATATGATGAATGGTAAAAGATTGGAAATAGTACCAGTATTAACTTAAACAAAGTAAAATAATTTTGAACACCTACTAATTATAATAGTGGGTGTTTTTTTATACTATAAATTTTTAAAAATATATTTGTAACAATAATGAAAAAATATTGTGATATTTTACTTTTTAGGTTAGAATATATATAAATTTAAAATATAGAAGAAGGTAAATATGATTAAAGAAAACTTGATAGAAGTATTACACGAAATGGAAGAAGTTACAAAATTATTTAAATTAGAGCCATTTGATATATTTATAATTGGTGGAAGTGCTTGCATTTTAGGAGAATATACTAACAGAGCAACACTTGATATAGATTTTGTGGATTTAGGATATCCTGCAAAATATGGCAAGGCTTTTTCATTATTAAGAGATTATGATATGTTGGAATATCAAAGTACAATATTATCGCCAACTTACAAACAAAGAGCAATTAAATTAGACGAATTTAATTATATAACTGTTTATATATTATCGAAAGAAGATGTTGTAGTAAGCAAAATTATCAGATTAGCTGAAAAAGACATTGAAGATTTAAATCAAATTATTCCAAAATGTGATAAGAAATTATTGAATATTATCATAAAAGAAATAATAGATAGAGAAGATTTGTTTGAAAGTAAGAAAAATGAATTTATTAAGAAATTAAAAATATTTAGGGAGAAATATAATGTATAGAGTTTTTTGTGAAAGTTATGAGAATTTTTTAAAAACATTTAATGAAGAAAGTTATAGATTAGAGATTGCTAAGCCGTTTGAACTAATAGTAAATACTGAAAAGTTTGAAGAAGAAAAGAGAAAGAAAAGCGATTTATATAAGAGGTTGTGTGATTTATTGCAGTATATGAAAAAAAATATAACAAAGTTTCCTAAATTTAAAGCTTTTTTATGGACTTTAACTTCTAGAGATATTATAGGTGAAGAATATAATGTTGAAACAAATGAAGAATTAGAAGAACAAGCCAAGTTGATTAATTCTTTTTTAAAATTAGCTTATTGGTATTAGCGCTCTTTCAAAGAATTTTTAATATATATAGTAGTAGAGCAGGGGAGAATAGGAGAGTTTCAAAGAATTGGATATGTGATTTTTTATTTATTGTAAAAATAATATTCTAAAAAAATGTTTAGATAAATTTCTTATAAAAAAATAAATTTAAAAGTAAAATTAGAATTAAAATTTCTTAATTTACAAATATAAATTAAAGTTTAATTTTAAATAATACGTGGTGCAGGACATACTGAATCAAGGTATAAAGAACCAGATATATATTATAATAAGATATCTGATTTTATAAAAATTGTTATGAAAGAGGTGTAATTATAATGAATAAAACAAAAAGGAGAATTTTTAATACAGCAATCAAAATGTTTTCAGAAAAGGGATATGATAATACAAGTGTTGAAGAGATAACAGCAATAGCAGGAGTGGCAAAAGGCTCACTATACTATCATTTTTCTAAAAAAGAAGATATATTTGATATGTTATTAAAAGAAGGATTTGAATTATTAAAAAACAATATAGAAATAAAAACCAAAAACTGTACTACTGCGTTAGAAAAAATAAAAGCAGTCATACTAATACAAATAAAAGTAATTGTAAAATACGAATATTTTCTTAATGTTGTTTTTTCACAATTATGGGGTGAAGAAGAAAAAAATAAAAAGTGTAAAAAGGCAGTTTTTCAATATATCAAAATCATTGAAAAAATAGTAAATGAAGGAATTGCAAATGGGGAATTTTATGATGGTGATGTAGAAGCAATAGCATCCGGGATTTTTGGAGTTACATGTTCAAGTCTTATTTATAGAATAAAAAAGAATAGACAAGTAGATGCAATGCAAGTATATAATGGCTTTATTGATAATGTTACAAGAACATTAAGTAAAAAATGAAAAAATATTGTTTTAGTGATATAAAAAGTGCAATAGTTAATTACAAATAAGTAGTTAGCTATTTTTTTATATTTAGACTAAGTGTTCAGTTAATAAGTGCTTTAAAAAAATATATATTTCTCAAAGCACTGAAAACAGATTGTACTGACTTACCAGTCTAAAGACATTAATTTATTATTGTGATATAAATGTAATACAAATTTAGAAGTAATAGGAGAAAATATGAGTAAGAGAATATATGATTATTTAAAAATTAATGATTTAAAAGATATGTTAAATAAAACAGGAAAATTATATGCAGATAGGCCAGCATATAAAATTAAGGTAGAAGAAGGAAAATATCAAATCTATACTCACAAAGAAGTACGAAACATGATAAATAATTTAGGAACAGCATTAATAAATTTAGGACTAAAAGGAAAACGAATTGCAGTTATTGGAGAAAATAGATATGAATGGGAAATAGCATATTTATCAATTGTATGTGGAACAGGAATTGTTGTTCCATTAGATAAATCATTGCCAGCAAACGAACTAGAACTATTGATAGAAAGATCTGATATAGAAGCGATATTTTATACAAAAAAATATTCAGATATAATTCAAAATATTAAGTTTAGTGAAAAAAACAAATTAAAACATTTAATTTCTATGGATAGTGATGAACATGGTGAAGGAATATATTCACAAAAAGAATTAATACAAACAGGTAAAAAACTAATAGAAGAAGGAAACAAAGAGTTCTTAAATGCACAAATTAATCCAAAAGAAATGAATATTATGTTATTTACATCAGGCACAACATCTAAGTCCAAAGTAGTAGCACTTTCCCATGAAAATGTCTGCACAAATTTAATGGATATTGGAAGTGTGTTAGATGTAACGCAGGAAGATGTCTTTCTTTCTATTTTACCAATACACCATGTGTTTGAATGTACAGTAGGATTTTTATTTTCACTATATAAAGGAGCAGAAACTGTATTTTGTGATGGTTTAAGACATATAGTAGAAAACCTAAATGAATATCATGTAACAGTCATGGCATGTGTACCAGGTATATATGAAAGAATATTTATGATGATTAGAAAAAAATTAGAAAAACAAGGAAAAATTGAGGAAATATTAGAAAATGAAGAAAAATATAAAAATTCCTCTATGCAAAAAAAGAAAGAAGTATTTAAAGAAATTCATGATATGCTAGGTGGAAAAATAAAACTATTGATAAGTGGAGCTGCAGCTTTAGATAAGACAATAGAAGAAAAATATAGATTGTTAGGACTAAACTTAGTTCAAGGATATGGATTGACTGAAACTTCACCTGTTGTGGCAGTTGGGACAAATAAAAATTATAAGTTAGGATCAATTGGAAAAACAGTTCCAAGTGTAGAAGCAAAACTTGTAGATGTAAATGATGATGGAATTGGAGAATTAGTAGTTAGAGGTTCAAGTGTAATGCTAGGATATTATGAAAATGAAAAAGTAAATAAAAAATCATTACAAGATGGATGGTTCTATACGGGGGATTTAGCAAAAATAGATGAAGAAGGATATATATTTATATGTGGTAGAAAGAAAAGTGTAATAGTATTAAAAAATGGCAAAAACATATTCCCAGAAGAAATGGAAAATTTAGTTAATAAAATAGAAGGAATAAAAGAGTCGTTTATCTTTGGAAAAATACAATCAAATGATGAGAACAATATAAAAATAAATGTAAAGATAGTATTTGATAGAGATGTTATAAAAGATGTTTATAAAGTTGAAAAAGATGAAGACATATATAAAGTCTTGTCAAAGAAAATTAAAGAAGTCAACCAAACTATGCCATCATATAAAGCAATAAGAGGAATGATACTAACAGAAGAGCCATTGATTAAAACAACAACAAATAAAATAAAAAGGCAGGAAAATTTAGATGCAATTAGAAAACTTAAAGACTAAATTTTTAGGAAGAAATAGTATTTTTTATAGCAAAATAGATTCAACACAAAATGAAATTTGGAGATTAATAGAAAACAAAAATACTCCAGATGGTACTTTAGTATTTGCAGATATTCAGGATAAAGGAATAGGAACACATGGAAGAGTCTGGTATACAGATGAAGCAAATAATATAGCATTTTCATTTTTTATAAAAACAAATTGTAATATTCAAAGATTAGATGGACTTACAATAAAAATTGCAAATATAATTGTTGATATTTTTAAGAATCAATATGGAATTAATTTAAATATTAAAGAGCCAAATGATATTACATTTAATAATAAAAAAATAGGTGGAATTTTAACTCAAACTAAACTTGTTAATGAAAAAGTTAAATACTTAGTAGTTGGAATTGGAATTAACACTAAAAAGGAAAAATTTACAGATGATATAAAAAATATAGCAACATCCATAAAAAAAGAATTTGGAATAGATGTAGATACAAAAAAGTTTATAATAGAGTTTTGTAATCAATTTGAAAAAGAAATAGAAATGAGAGGAGTTATAAAAAAATGAATATTGGATTTTTATTTCCTGGTCAAGGATCTCAAAGTATTGGAATGGGAAAAGACATATATGAAGAATATGAAGATGCAAGAAAAATATATAATCAAGTTAAAAATATAACAGGAATAGACATTGCAAAAATATCATTTGAAGGACCAGAAGATATATTAAATGAAACAAAATATACACAACTTGCGATACTTACAGAGAGTTTAGCAATATTAGAAATTTTAAAAGATAATAATATAATAGCTAATATGTCAGCAGGATTGAGTTTGGGTGAATACACAGCACTAATCAATAGTAAAGCACTTATGTTTGAAGAAGGAATAAAAATTGTCCAAAAGCGAGGAGAATATATGCAAAATTTGCTTCCTAGTGGAGAATGGCAAATGGCGGCAATTATGGGCTTAAATGATAATGAAGTAGAAGATGTTTGCAAAAAAGTAAAATCTGGGTTTGTAGTTCCTGCAAATTATAATTCAGTAGGTCAAGTTGTAATTTCTGGAGAGAAAGAAGCAATTAGCGAAGCAGAAAAAATTGCAAAAGAAATGGGTGCCAAAATGGTAAAAGTTCTAAAAACAACAGGACCATTTCATACTGAAAAATTGATAGAAAGTTCAAATGCTTTAAGAAAAGTACTTGAAAATATTACTATTCATAAGTTCGAAACGAAAGTGATTAAAAATATAGATGGCAAAATTTACAAAGATACGGATGATGTAAAAGATATTTTAGCTCGTCATATTATAAATCCAGTTAAATTCACAAAAACAATTCAAAATATGCTAAATAGTGGAATAGATACATTTATAGAAATAGGACCGCGGAAAAACATTATCAGGATTTGTGAAAAGAGTACCGACAAATAAAGAGATAAAAATATTAAATATTAATAATGTTTGTAGTTTGCAAACAGTATTAAAGGAATATGGAGGACAAAATGAATAAACTAGCATTAATTACAGGTGGAACAAGAGGAATTGGAAAGCAAATAGCCTTAACATTTGCAAAAGAGGGATATGATATTGCAATCAATTATAGAACAGAAAATGATGACTTAAAAAATACTAAAAGAGAAATAGAAGCAAATAATGTAAAGTGTTTTGCGGTTCAAGGGGATGTAGCTAAATTTGAGGATTGCGAAAAATTTGTAAAACAAATTGTAGAAGAATTTGGGAACATAGATGTATTAGTAAATAATGCAGGAATTACAAGAGACACATTGTTAATGAGAATGAAAGAAGAAGATTTTAAACAGGTTATAGATACAAACTTAGTAGGCACATTTAATGTGACTAAAAATGTAATTAGTTATATGATGAAAGCAAGAAATGGACGAATAATAAATATATCATCAGTTGTAGGAATATCAGGAAACGCAGGTCAAACAAATTATGCAGCATCAAAAGCGGGAATTATAGGATTTACAAAAAGTTTAGCAAAAGAAGTAGCTTCAAGAAACATTACTGTTAATGCAGTAGCACCAGGATTTATTGAAACACAAATGACAGCTGTATTAAAAGAAGATATTAAAGAAGAAATTGCAAAAAAAATTCCTCTAAAAAGGATGGGGACTCCACAAGATGTTGCAAATGTTGTTAAATTTTTAGCATCTAGTGATAGCTCATATATTACAGGTCAAGTAATTCATATTGATGGTGGAATGTTAATGTAAGGAGAGATGAAAAATGGAAAGAAGAGTAGTTATAACAGGACTAGGAGCAATTACTCCAATAGGAAATAATGTAAATGAAACATGGAAAGGAATAGAAAATAAAGAATGTGGAATCGATAATATTTCATTATTTGATAGTAGCAACTTTAAAACAAGTTTATGTGCAGAAGTAAAAGATTATAATCCTTTAGATTACTTCGAACCAAAACAAGCCAAAAGATTAGATAGATCTTCACAGTTTGCACTAATAGCAGCAAGAGAAGCAGTAAAAAATAGTGGAATAACTTCAGAAAATACAGATTTTAAAAAGGTAGGCATTTTTGTAAGTACAGGAATTGGTGGATTGATAACAATTCAAAATCAATGTGAAGTTAATTACGAAAAAGGAAATAATAGGGTATCACCTATGTTTATACCAATGGCAATAGCTAATATGCCAGCTGGAAATATTTCAATAGAATTTGGATTTAAAGGTGAATCCATGGCAATTGTTACAGCTTGTAGTTCTTCAACACATGCAATAGGAGAAGGGTATAAAACAATAAAACATGGATATGAAGATGTTGTTGTTGCAGGAGGTACGGAGGCTTCTATATGTCCTGTTGGAATAGCAGGTTTTGAAAATATGAAGGCACTATGTACATCTACAGATAAAAATAGAGCAAGTATTCCATTTGACAAAGAGAGAAGTGGATTTGTTATGGGAGAAGGAAGTGGAATACTAGTATTAGAAGAATTAGAGCATGCGAAAAAAAGAAACGCTAAAATATATGCAGAAGTTATTGGATTTGGTTC
>CAKPRA010000032.1 GCA_934180065.1 uncultured Clostridia bacterium
GAATTTTTAATAAAGATTTGTGCCTTCCGCAGACGTAGAGTTAGCGAAGGCAAGGAAGGAATGAGATTAAATATGAATTACAATAAACAAAGTGTAAAAGAAGGAATAACTCTTCATAAGATTAATACAACAAAATTTAAAACAAACTTATTTGCTATTTTTATTACAACACCGCTATCAAGAGCTAATGTTACGAAAAATGCTTTAATCAGTGCTGTTTTAAGAAGAGGAACTGAAAATTTTAAAAGTCAAGAGCTTATTTCAAAAGAGCTTGAAGATATGTATGGAGCTAGCTTTGATTGTGGAATTGATAAGAATGGAGATAATCAAATTTTAAAGTTTTATATAGAATCTATTAATGATGATTTTTTACCAGAAAATTATAATTTGGCAGAAAAATCATTGAAGCTATTGGCGGATATTGTTTTCAATCCTTTAGTGGAAAATGGCGGATTTAAAAAGGAATATGTTGATGTTGAGAAAAATACTTTAAAACAGATTATTGATGGTAAAATAGATAATAAATCAAAATATGCTTTAGATAGATGTTTTGAGGAAATGTATAAAGGTAAACCTTATGGTTTGTATAAATTTGGATATATTGAGGACCTAGATAAAATAAATGAAATAGATTTATATAATTATTATAAGGAGTTAATTGCTGAATGCAAAATAGATGTGTTTGTTTCAGGATTTAATATTGATAATTTGAATGAGAATGCAATATTTGCAGGTTTAAATGAAAGATCAGCAAAGTATATTAAAATAACAAATAATTATATAAATGACAAAATTGAGGCTCCAAAAGAAGTAATTGAAAAAATGGATGTTACTCAAGGTAAATTGATGATTGGTATTGATTTAATGGAACTTAAAGAAGAGGAAAGACCAATGGCATCTGTTTATTCTGTTGTTTTGGGTGGTGGCGCAAATTCAAAACTATTCCAGAATGTAAGAGAAAAAGCCAGCTTAGCATATACCGCGGGAGCTTCTTACATTAAATCTAAAAACAATATTATTATAAGATGTGGAATTGAAATTAAAAATTACAAAAAAGCGTTAGATATAATAAAAGATCAATTAAATCAAATGCTAAATGGTGACTTTTCAGAAAATGATATAAATAGTGCAAAACAATTAATATTATCATCATACAAGGGAATTTCAGAAACTCAAGATGGAGAAATAAATTATTATCTTTCTCAAGAGCTTTCAGATAAATTTGTTGATATTGATAAAAGTATGCAAGAAATTGAAAGTGTTACTAAAAATCAGATTATAGACATTGCAAAAAAATTACAAATTAATACTATATATTTCTTGACAGGTAACGAAGAGCTACAAGGTGAATAAATCTAAATGAGAGCAGTGCTCTTAATGAAAGGATAAAATGTATGGAAATTTTAAATTGTTCAAAAATTAAAGAAAAGGCTTATGTAGAAAAGCTTAAGAATGGATTAAAAGTTATAATTGTTCCTAAGAAGGAAACTAATAAAAAGTGCGTAATTTGGGGAACAAATTTTGGGTCTAATGATAATAGATTTATATATCCTAAAACAAATGAAGAGGTTGTTGTACCTGATGGTGTTGCACACTTTTTGGAACACAAAATGTTTGAGCAACCAGATGGAACTAATAGTCTAGATACTTTAATGGCTTTAGGGTTAGATGCAAATGCATATACTACAAATGATCATACTGCATATTTATTTGAGTGCAGTGATGATGAGTCTTTTTATAAAGGTTTAGATGAGTTTATGGATTATGTTCAAAGTCCATATTATACAGATCAAAATGTTGAAAAGGAAAAGGGAATTATTGGTCAGGAAATAATGATGTATGATGATGATCCTGGGTTTCAGCTATATTTGGATACTTTGAAATGTTTATATGAAAAGTTTCCAATGAGAATTGATATTGCAGGAAGTATAGAATCAATAAGTAAAATTGACCCAGATATTTTATATAAATGTTATAATACATTTTATAATCCTGGAAATATGGTTCTTGTTGTATGTGGTAATTTTGAGCCAAATGATATTTTAGAAGAGATTAAGAAAAGATTAAATGATGTTGAAGATATCGGAAATATTACTAGAATTTTTGATGAAGAGCCTGATAAAATATATCAAAAATATATGGAAAAAACAATGTCTGTAAGTATGCCTATTTTTATGATTGGATTAAAGGATAAAATAGTTGCTCCTGATGAGAGAGTAAAAAGACATATGGCAATCGAAGTTATTTTAGGCTTGTTAATTGGAAAAAGCTCTAATTTGTTCAAGAATCTTTATGAAAATCAGATTATTTTTGGAGAGCCAGATTATGAATATGAATTCTCTAAAAATTATGCACATGTATTGATAAGTGGTCAATCAAATAATCCACAGTTAGTTAAAGATTTGTTGAAAAATGAGATTAGAAATTTAAAAAATAATGGAATTAATTCTGAAGATTTTGAGAGAATTAAAAGAAAAATTTATGGTGAATTTGTTACTGAATTTAATGACGTTGGTAGCATTTCTAGAATGTTTTTAGCAGATACTATAAAAGAAATTAATTCTTTTGATTATGTTGATAAATATGATGAAGTTACAGAAGATTATGTTGTAGATGTATTAAATGAAATTTTTAATGATGATAATATAGTTTTATCTGTAATTAAAGGAAATAATTAAATTGGAATAAATGTTTTTGTTTGAAATTTTATGTTAAAATGAGTTCTTGAATAAATATAGAAAGGGATGGAGCCTAATATGATAATAAAAACTGGGATAATACCTAAATCAGCATTTTCTATTTGGGGAATTGATATATATTGGTATGCAATTATCATAACTTTTGCAATTATTGTTGGATATATATGGGCTAGAATTCGTGATGGAAAATATGGTATAAAATTTGAAGATGTGCTAGATTTGAGCTTTTTTATGATCCCAATTGCTATAATATGTGCTAGAATTTATTATATTGTTTTTTTCGATTTTAATTACTATATGAATAACCCATCAGAAATACTTAACTTCAGAAATGGGGGAATCGCCATATATGGTGCATTGATAGGTGCAATAGGTACTATAATTGTATTTTGTAAAATAAAAAAAATAAAAATTTCTGATTTATTAGATTATCTTGCACCTATAATCCCATTGTGCCAAGCAATTGGAAGATGGGGAAACTATGTTAATGTTGAGGCTTATGGAACTGAAACCAATTGGCCTATTAAAATGGAAATAATTGAAAACGGAATTACAAAATATGTGCATCCTACGTTTTTGTATGAATCAGTTGGAAATTTTATATTATTTTTTATATTATTAAAATTGTGTAAAAACAGAAAGTTTTCAGGGCAAATAACATTAATTTATTTAATTGGATATGCTTTTATAAGATTTTTTGTCGAAGGATTGAGAACTGATAGCTTAATGTGGGGAAATATAAGAATTTCACAGATTTTATCATTGTTTATTTTTGTTATTTGTATAATAATTTATTTTGTTATGAAAGACAGGAATCTTAAGAAAAAATAATATATTTTACTAAATTATAAAATTCGTAAACTCGAAAAATGTCTTTTTTTGTCATACGAAAATTGCTTAAAAAGCTTATAAAATGGGAACTTTTGTTGACTATAAACTAGAAATATGGTATCCTAAAATAAGAAGTACTTAGCTTATATAACAGCATAAAAAGGAGATGGTTACTATGTTGATAGATCAAATTTGTGAATTAAGAGACAAGTTGAACAAAAGCATACTAACTGAAGATTATGAAGTAACATATGAATTAAGTATAAGATTAGATGAACTAATAACAAAGTATTATAACCAATTAAGAAAAACTAATGAGAATGTGGCCGAAGGCTAGTAGATAAAGGAAAACTTAAATAAAATTTAACATTTTATTTAAGTTTTTTTGTATAATTTTGAAAAAAGTGTTGACAAAACATAATGAAAATATTATAATAAACCATGTCGTAGGACAAAGCCAGTTCAATAATACAAATGCAGATGTGGCGGAACTGGTAGACGCACAGGACTTAAAATCCTGCGGTTGAATAAACCGTGCCGGTTCGATTCCGGCCATCTGCACCAATGACGTATCTGTTCGAACTAATAAAACAGATAGATAAAAAAATCAATCAGAAAATAAATCTGGTTGTTTTTTTTGCGTATTTGAAATAAGCAAATAAAAATCATCCTAGCAAGAAAGGATAATGAGATATTTATACTAAATGTACTAATAAATAAGAAAGATGAAAATATTAATAAATTACAACAAGATGTAAACGGTTTAAAAGGAACAATTATCTAAACTAAAGAGATTTTGGCATAACATTATGAAATTGCAAATAATCTTAATAAAAAAGTTGAACTATTTAGGAAAAGGATTATCTGCTGAGGAAGCTACTAGACTAAAAGAACAAATAGTTAAAGAAGACACTGAGAACAATACAGAATGTCGTAATTTTAGGCAAATATGGCGGAGAGCAAGGTTTAGATTTATCTTAAAACTCACAAACGATGCTTATATGCTGAATTGTTGATGAATGGAACATTAAATAAACTTCTTGCGTGATCTGTAATAAAATTACACAGTTTTTTGAACATTTGTCAACAAATGTTATAATAATTTTATGCAGAATTATGAAAAATATGCAATAAATCCTTCTGCTTTTGATTAAACTGTTTCTACCACCTCATTACCAGGATAATTAGCAACCATTTTCTCAGCTGTTACAACATCATCCAGGTGCATCAGATAAACCTTAACTCCCTTTTTGTTCAGAGCAAGGATTCTGTTTTTTTGAGTTATATGTATTTTATCTCTTGAAATGACAGTGTGCAAATGCTATAATGAAAAAATATAAACACAGGTGGAATAAACATGAAAATATTAATAATTTATAGCAAAGCTTTTTACAAAGATATAGCAACAATAAAAGAAAAATTAGGAGGAAAGGTATGGGAAAACATGCAATTATAATTATAAAAAATAAGGAAAATAAATATTTACAATACTATGATGAAAGATGGCAATCTTACCTATTTTTAAATTGCAAAATTAATGGAGCAGATGATATTGATATTATACGAAAAAATGTAGAAGATACTTTAGGTTTAAAAGATATTAAATGTAATTATCTAGGGATGAAAAAGCATACAAAATTTTCTGAAAGTGCTCAAATTGAAAAAGAATATGAACATTATTTTTATAAAATAGAAACAAATGAACAGTTAGATAATTTACCAGATAATTATAAATGGTTTTCATATGATGAATTAAAAAATGATGAAAGAATACAAAAAGTTAATAGCGATATTGTAGGATTTGTAAAAGAATTTGACAATTAATCTATAAGGAGAATAATAAAGTGAAAACTGAATTTGAATTAAGAGCTTTAGAAATAGAACCTAAAAGCATAATAAATAGACTTGAAGAGTTGGGAGCAAATAGAATAGGAGATTTTGAGAAGAAAAGGTATGTTTAGTTAAATATACATTGAAGGAAATAGAATCTCCAAGGCAAGATCTTACATTTAATCAGTTAAAGATTTATTATGAAGACATAGCTTATTGCTTAATGATAATTTTTTACAAAATCTTGACCTGTTAACAAGTGAAGGAAAATATAATTACAATGCTTTTCTATTAGCAGATGAAAATAATATTTCTATAAAAGTGGTAAAATATTTAGGAACAGATAAAATGGAATTAGTTAAAAATCAAGAAATATGGGTATCGTTGTTTAATTACTGCCACTCAGAGAATTTTAGATAGACTTGATGCAGAAAATACAACCTATGCTAAAATTGAATATTTTGGAAGAAAAGAACAAGAAATGATTGATAGTGCAGCTTTAAAGGAGGCAGTTATCAACGCAATAGTTCATAATGATTATTCTTATGGAAATTCTCCAATTATAGAATTATACTCTGATAGAATTGAAATAACTTCTGCTGGAGGATTACCTCAACAATTATCAAAAGAAGATTTCTTTAGAGGAGTTACTGCTCCAAGAAATAAAGAGTTAATAAGAGTATTTAAAGATGTTGATTTAATTGAAAATATTGGCTCTGGAGTTTTAAGAATTTTGGATGCCTATGATAAAAGTTGTTTTATATTTATGGATCATTTTTTAAGAGTTTCATTTAAGTATAGAAAAAATCCTTTTGAATATGATGAAAAAATCGACAAGAAAACCACTAAGAAAATTAAAACAAAACCACAAGAAAAAGATATTCTAAACTTCTGTAAAGAAGCAAAAACCTTAAAAGAGATTACAAGTAATTTGGGATTTAAAGATATATCAACATTTAAGAAAAATTATATAAATCCTTTGTTGGAAAAAGGTAATTTACAATTGACAATACCGGATCAACCTAAAAATAGAAATCAAAAATACATTGCTAAATATCTTGTAAAATAAGAGGTTATATGATATATTAAAATAAAAATACACAAGAAGGATTGAGATAATATGAAAAAAATATCAGAAATACAACCAATAGAAGAAAGTGGAACAACAATAATTACAAGAGAGAATTTAAGAGAGTTTATTGAAGAACCATTAGTGGAAGTAGTAGAAAGCTTATATGATAAAAATATATTAACTTATATGGCATCAGCCAACAAAAAAGATGTTAAAGGTAGTGCATATCTATCTTTTTATTATGATAAATTGTCAGAAGAAAATAAAAAGATAATACAGCAAAAAGTCGAAGAAGAAATTGCTGGATATGAAATAGTTGATGAAAATCTAACTGATACAGTTGTAAGATTAAGTATGCCTATAACAGAACAAACGACTGTTGATGAGGTAAAAAAATTTTTTCTCGATAAAATATCGGATTTTAGAATACAGGATTTGCAATGTCAAAAATATAAATCTAAAACGGAAATACTAGAAGCATATTTTAAATATGTAGAATTGGTAGATACAGCGTTTCTAAGAGCTATTAATGACTTTTTTGAAGAAAACCAAGAGCTAGAAGATGAACCTAATCCTGGTTTAGTAGTAGGAGAAGATTCATATGATTACGAGAGTGCACTAAACTGTTTGGTTGAAGAACTAGGGTTTGTATATTGCGATGAAGAGGGTACACTATATGAAAATAAAGAAGATTTAAGAAGACATAGACATTTTTTAGAATGTCAAAAATCTGAATTAGGTAAAAGAGAAGAAGAATTATCTTCATTAGAGGCAGAAGCTAAAACAATTTCTGAAGCTGAAGCATTAATAGACCAACAAAAAGAAGGTCAAGATATAGGAGATGATTAAGATGAAAGAAAATACAGAAGAAAAATCATTAACTAAAGTGAATGAAGAAAGTGTTTTTTCTAAAATAAAAAATTTTTTTAGAAATTTGTTTAATAAAAATAGAATAAATAAAAATAATGTTGCTAATGAAGGAAATATAGGTACCATTCAAAGAGATAATGAATCTTCATTTATGACAAACTTAAAGAATATTGAAAATAAAGAAGCAAAAATATTAGGACTTCAAAAAGCATATCGTAAAGGTAATATTGAAGAAAATAATATGACTGAAGAAGAAATATCTTCTTTACTAAATTTATACGATAAACAAATTGCAAATTTAAAAAAATCTAATGAGATAAGAAAACAAAAACTTTTAAAATACAGAAAAAATATGCAAACAGATAATTAAAAAGAAATGGAGTGATGACTTGGTCAAGTAAAGTGTATAAGTTTTGGTACCTTTTAACTTACACACTTTATTTTACACTATCTCTTTTTCAAAATATTTTTCGAACTTCTTTAGTTTAGAAGTGTATTCCTTTTCATTTATATTATCAGATTCTAAAGTTTCCTTTTTAGAAATATTACCGTTTTCATTTAAATATATCTTATTCTTAATGTATTTATATTCTGTTGATGCATCAAAAAAGCATATTTTTACAATTCTATATTCATAATACTCTTTTGAATTAATGGATTTATACATGCAATGTATAGTTTGGTTATTTTCATAACCATAAGAGCTAGATTTTAAAAGTCTGCCAGTATTATCATAATTATTATCAATTCAAGTCTCTTGGTAATCTGAATATTGATCAACTTTTACTTTATTTTTTATATATATTAGATTTCCATTAGAAATCATTGGAGTCATTAATAGCAAAGAGTTATCATTACTTTGAGAATTTTTTAAATTATTGTTTTCTGTAGAATAACCAAGTGGAATAATATTTAATAAATCACAAAAATTACTAAAATTAATTTCTTTTAAGTTTTTTTCATATGCAATTTCTATAATTGAGTCTTCAGTGTCATTTTTTTCGGTTATTAAAATACAATCTTTATTTTGGTAATTAATAGTTTTATAATTTAGAGTATAGTGCTCTTTGTATTCATTTTCAGTGTCTGTATATTTTGTAATAGTATTATCAACTATTAGTTCATCATTTTCTAAATAGTTGAAAGTGAGATTTAAAATATCCTTGTTATTTGACAAAGAATTTGATATAGTTTCATACATTTTAGATATTTTGTTATTTTCATTGTATTCTATTTGTATATAATCTTTATTGTTTAAAATCACCTCTGTAATTCTATTGTTATCATCATATTTGTATTTAAAATTAAATTCTGAAATTTCATTGTTGTTTGGTGATTTGTATTTGTAATATGTTAAATTTCCTTTTTCATCAAATTTTTCGTCTAGGATAATTTTATCGTTTTTCATTAGACCCTGTCTATTTAATGTATAGGTTTCTAAAACAGATTGATTAGATTTATTGAAAAACACAAAAAATCCCAATGTAAGTATAAAAATAATAATTAAAATAAGTAATAACTTTTTTTTGTTTGTCATATAAAGTCCTCCATTTTTATATATGCACATAATAGCATAGTTGAAAAATTTTGTAAATAAAAAAATATAAGCACCAGGTCTAAGACATGAAAAAATTTTTCATGTCTTAGACCTGGAATTATAAATAATAATATTGATTTTTTTTTAAAATGATGATATTGTATGAGCATCAAAAGCTATAAAATATAGTAATGAAAGGAGCAAGATATTATGAAAAAAGAAGAAATAACACTAAAAAATACAAAAGCAGAAATACTAGAAGCTTTAAATGAAGCATTAGAAAGAGAACAAAATATGGCAAAAATAAAATATGAACCAGAAAAAGAAGAAAAATCCAAAAAAGTTGAAAAGGCAATAGAAGTAACAAGAGAAAATGTGGAAAATAAAATTTTTTCAGAGGAACTAAATAATAAATTTAAAGATTTAGAAACAGCGATACAAGCAGAAGAAGAAAAATTAAAAAATTTATATGGGATAGAAAACGAATTAAATAATCTAGTAGTTGTTGTTAATGCAGGAAAGGATTATATTTTAGAATTAGAAAATACAAAAAAACAAAAATTAGAAGATTTAAATAATAATGTAAAAGAGCTAGAAGAGAATTATAAAAATAAAATGCAAGAATTAGAAAGCGAATATAATTTAAAAGCTAAAACTTTAAAATTAGAAAGAGATAGAGAAATTGAAGAATATGATTATAAATTAAAAAGGGATAGAGAATTAGCTAACAATAAATGGGAAGATGAAAAAGCACAAAGAGAAAAAGTATTAGCGGAAAAAGAAAAAACAATGAATCAACTTTTAGAAGATGCAGAAGCAAATGCTAATTATTTAAAAGAACTTGAAGAAAAAGTGAATTCTATTCCGAAATTATTAGAAACAGAATATGCAAAAGGAAAAAAAGATGTTACTAATGAATTGGAAAAAAATAATAAATTTGAAACCGAATTATTAAAAAAGGATTTTCAAAACACAATTGATAGACAAAATGATAAAATTGTATCTTTACAAGAAGAAATGAATAGAGTATCTGCAGAAAAAGATTCATTGCAGCAAAAATTAGATCAAGCATATATTCAAATAAAAGATATGGCGACAAAAACAGTTGAAGCAACTGGGGGAGTTAAGATATTAGGAAATAATAATAATGATGCTAATAAATAAAATTGAATAATGTTGAAACAATGTATTTTAATAACTTGGAAGATGTTTAGAAATCTCGGATGCAATTCTATTCATGAAGTTAAGGAAACGGTAAGTCATATGATGGAAAAGAGTACCCTCTAGTAGGGTGCTCTTTTGGCTAAAATATAAAATGCGACTAAAGGTTGCTAGAAAAAATATATACATAAGAGTATAATAGCATACAAAGGAGGAAGATTTTTATGAGATTTAGCGAAAATCTATATACTTTGAGGAAAAATAAAGATTTTAGTCAAGAACAACTTGCAGAATTAGTTGAAGTATCAAGACAAAGCGTGTCCAAGTGGGAATTAGGGGAATCATATCCTACTGTTGAAAATATTTTCAAATTATGTAGTGTTCTAAAATGCAAAATGAATGAACTTATTAATGAAAGTTTAGCAGATTTTGAATTATTAGGTGATGAAATTAAGCAGACAGAAAAATTATACGAAAGATTTTTAGGTTATGCAGATACATATGATGAAGGTAGACCTAAATTGCCAAGTATAGCAATCGAGTTATTAAAAATATACCTAGATAATGAAATTGATACTATTGTGGATATAGGCTGTGGAACTGGATTATCTACAGAAGTGTGTACTTTATTTGCAAACAATGTAATTGGTATAGAGCCGTCAATAGATATGATAAACAAAGCTAGAACTAAAGAAAGTAATAAAATAAAATTTATTCAAGGTTATGGCGATAAAACTGGATTAAAAGATGAATGTGCTGATATTGTTATTTGCTCACAAGCATTTCATTGGATGGAGCCAGAACCAACAATAAAAGAAGTTTATAGAATATTAAAAAAAGGTGGAATCTTTGCTGTAATAGATGCGGATTACCCACCAGTGATAAACAAAGAGCTTGAACAATTAAATTCTTATCTTCACAGAAAAACAGCAAGTTTAGAGAATTATGAAAATAAATGGGTTAGCAATAAGACAGAACATCTAAATAATATAAGAAAAAGTGGATTATTTGAATATTCAAGAGAGATATGCTTTTCACATATAGAAGAATATGATCAAGAAAGATTTAAAAAGTTTTTATTAAGCCAAAGCAGTATGCAACATGCAATAAAATATAATTATGATAAAATAGTTGATGAACTAAATATTTTAGATGCAAAATTACACAAGGTATTTAGAGGAAAAACATTGAGTGCTATGTATCCATATAAGATGAGAATAGGAATAAAATAGATGTATTTAGTGGGCGTACTTACTATCAATTAAAAACAATATTCCTATTATATGTTATCTAATCATTTGGGGATTTTATCAATATTTATAAAAAATTAATGTTAAAAATGTATAATTGAGAAATTTTGAATTTTACAGTATAATATGATAAATAGGGGGGAAAATTAAAATGGAGAATAAAGATTTAGAAAAAGAAATAATACAAATTAAAGAAAGAAACAAAAGAGTAGAATTAGATAAAAAATGGGAAACAAGCTGGACAAGAAAATTATGTATAATGATATTAACGTATATTGTAGTAATTATCTATTCATATGTAATAAAGAATATTGATAATATATTTTTAAGTTCATTAGTTCCAGTAATCGGTTTTACATTATCTACATTATCTTTGAAACTAGTTAGAAAAATTTGGGAAAAGAATTAGTATAAAATTATATTATGTAAAATGTAAACGAGTAGATAATAAAGAACTACATATTTTACCTGACATAGTTGATAAATAATTTAAAATTGTGCAACGACTGTTGCACAATTTTAGTCTATATTTTCTTTTTCATCAAATTCATCAAAGTTTTTCGTCTAGAACAATTTTATCAATTTTCATTAGATCTTATCTATTTAATGTATATGTTTCTAATACATATTGATTAGATTTATTGAAAAATACAAAAAATCCTAATGTAAGTATAAAAATAGTAATTAAACCAAGTAATAACTTTTTTTATATCTGCTAATAAATCATTAACATCAATTCCTAGAACATATGCTATACCAAATAACTCATAATCTTTTACAGTTCTTTTGTTATTTTCAATATCATATAAACTTTGCTTATGAATACTAATACCCATTAATTCTAATTTGGCAGATAAGGTTTCATAAGACATATTTTGTTTTATTCTGTATTCTTTTAGTAATTTACTTATTACATTCATATTTCCATCAAATTTTGCAATCAATGACATATTTTTTCACTCCAATTTTTTATATGTATTGATTTTAATATTTTTCTATGTCATAATATAAGTGTTAACACTTATATTATGAGCTATAAATCAAGATATATGCATTTGTAGTTAAATATGAACACAATAATTGAAGAATTTAATATACCTTATTACATTTTTGAAGAAATAACAGAATATATCGAACTTACTACTAAGTGATGTTGTAAATGAATGAAATGGGACAATATAAAATTACTATTAAATTTAGTAGTAGTAAATAAAAGCTTAAGTACAAAGCAAGCTGAGGTATTAAAACAAAAAATTTGCAGAAAAGTAATTTAACGAAATTTTCATAATATGGTGCAATTATTAAAAATTTTTTTTGGGGGTGAAAAGTATGTTAATTTCAACAACTTCATCAATAGAGGGAAGAGCAATAAAAGAATATAGAGGAGTAGTATTCGGAGAAGTAATAAATGGTGTCAATTTTATGAGAGATTTTACAGCTGGTATTACTAATATAATTGGTGGTAGAGCTACTGAATACGAAGAAGAATTAATTAATACTAGAGCAGAAGCAATAAATGAAATGATGAAAAGAGCAGAAAAAATTGGTGCTAATGCAATTATAGGTGTTAAATTCGATTATGAAACAATTGGTCAATCTGGTTCTATGCTCGCAGTTATAGCTTCTGGTACAGCAGTTGTAATAGAAGAATAAAAGAGTAAAGGAGATTTTTAAATTATGAAAAAAAATGGAGAATTTGTGGGAGTAGATGAAAAGTATATTCCAGAAAATGAAAAATTTGTAGATGAATCTTTATTAGGCGATAGAGAAAAAAGTAAAAAAGCTGCAAAGAGATTTGCAAAGGGTTATTTGATTTTCTTTGTTATATTTTTTGTTATATTTTTTGTTTTTGTTATTGGGTTTTCAATTGTTAATATTATAAGAATGAACGATAAAACGAATAGTTTTCAGACAAACAATTATCAAACAAATAAGTATACATTTTCAAATTTACAAGGTACTCAATCAGCTTTTCATTTAAGAGACTATTTAGATGATATTATTACAAACAATAAATTAGATGCATATACAAAGATTACAGTAGTATATAACGGAAAATCTGCTACTACAGAAGATGAATTATTAGTACTAAAAAATGAGTTAAATAATACAGGTATAGATGCTTATGAGGTTTCTGTAGATTATGCCGATTCACTTGGACAGGCAATTAACAAGGTTACTATTAAAGATATAAAATAAGACTTTTAGTCAAGAGTTGGGGTGAATAAGTTGAAAAATACTTATTCGCTCTTTATTTTTACAATCTACTCATAAATTACTATTCACGGTCACATTTTTTATAAGCCGGATATGTTGATATATATATTAAAAATTCGTTCCTTGCTGGTCGCTCATACAAAGTAGTGTGAAAGTTGTAGAGCCATTATTTTAGTTTTAGAATAAAAAAATTGAGTGAAAAAAAAAAAGCAAATTTATATTGAAAAGTGTATTTATAAGTGGTATAGTATTCTTTGGAATTTAAGAATTGTAAGATTATTTTTATATATAATATACATTTTCTTAATTTTATTTTTTATCATTTTAAAGGAGAATGTATATTATGTTTAATGAATATGAATATAGTTCAAAAGTTAATGATATAACACCATTTATAGAATATTGTGAAAATAACGGTTATGAAAAACAAAGTGAATATGACCAAATAAGAACTTTATATAAAAATAAAGATAAACTTTTAGCAAGAGTAACAAAAAATGAAGTTAATGGAAATCAAAAGATTTTTTTTGATTTAAAAGATGAAAATGATTCAAAAGATGTCTTAAAAATATTAAGAGAATCTGGAAAAATAGATGTAACAAATAATACAGAATTTGTAGATTCAATGTTAGGAATGTTAAATTTTTCTTTTCATAAGGAACTTAAAAGAAAAAGATATGTATATTTTAAAGATGGAGTAAAATTTGAAATTGATAATTATACACAACCAGCAATGAAGGTTGCTGCAATCGAAGGAGAAAAAGAAAAGGTTGATAAAGTGTATAATGAACTTAAAAAATTTTTTGATGTTTAATATGATAAATAAAATTTTTCGTGTTTATTATATATGATAATAAAGATTAATAAATTAAAAGAAAGGGCTAGGAATAAGAAATTCCTAGTCTTTTTGTGCGTAAACAAAAAGTAAGACTTAAAAATTTTTATTAAATTTGTATAATTTTTTTTACTATTATGTTAAAATAAAAATTAATAAAACACATTAAGATTTGAGAAATAAAAAATTGCATTAATGGAAAAAGTATAATTAGTAAAAGTAAAAATTTTGAAATAAATAGAACAAAGGAGAATGATAATATGAAAAATGAATCTATTAAAGGTATGAACAAAGCAGATAAAATAAAGAGAATTAAGAGAAAAAAGAAAACAATTTTGTTAAGTATTGGAATTATTATTACCATATTAATAGTATGTATAGTTTTATTTGTGTTAAAAGAAGCAAATGTGATAGGAAAAAACAAAAATGAATCATCTGGAGTAGCTCAGAGCATTACGGAAAATAGCGATGAACAGAAAAAGAAAAAAGCAATAGATGTGGCTTTAAATAAATTTCGTGAGTTAGGTGAAAATGTAAATGAAAATGAATTAGAGGTAATGAAGATAAAGAGAAAAAATGAGTATTACTACTATATTTCATCTAAGCAAAATACAGTTGAAGTAAGATTATCAGATAATAAGATTATCAGGGTAAATAGTATATTGGTGGAAAAATGATAATGGTAATATTTCCTATTATATAAAAAAGGATACGCCAAAAGATTGAACACAAAATTACAGCGTAATTTTGGCTTGCGAATAAAGACGCGGACTTTAAAGTGTTTTAAACAGAGCAAATGTTACTATATATAAATAATTTCATAAAATTTAATAAAAGGAATACAAGATATTTGATATTTTGTATTTTTTTTTTGTCTAATTTTAGTCCTTAGGGAAAAGGAAAATACAAGTATTTTTGATATATTATTGTTATTTGTAACAATAATATAATAAAAATTTAATAATTCGATAAAAAAATATTTAGAATTATAAATCCGTAAGAAAACATGTGTAATATTTTGTCAAAAAAATAATAAGTAAATTTGTACTTATTATTTTTTTATATATAATTTTAATTAAATTGGTAAAATTGATAGTTTAGATGGGAGGAATCAGTATTGCAGAAAAGATTAAATACGCATGTGTTAGTTATATTTAATTTAATAATATTCATTTTTGTATTTAACTGCAATATTGTAAATGCAGAAAGTGTAGATATAACTCCGAATGAAAATCAATATTTAGAATTGAGAGCTGTAGAGGTAAAAAATGTAACTGATAAGGATAAACAAGTTATATTCGAGCTCTGGGCTCATGAAATTGAGTTTAAAGGGTTTGATGTTAGATTTTCTTATGATGGAACACATTTTGCACCATCTAATATAAATACAAATGAGTATACAGATGATGAAACTGAATTTTTTAAGTTTGAAACTGAATTTTCTGATTGTTTGGAATTGTTTACAGTTCCATACACAGGAACTTCAACAGGAGGAATGAGAGCGGTTGTTTCGTTCAATCCACCAATTTCAGAATCTGAACATATTAAAAATAAAGAAAATGTTGGAATGATTGTTGATTCATCTGGAAGTGTTTTATTAGGAACACTAAGTTTTAGAACAACATTAGATAAATTTGATATAAGCAGTTTCAAATTGGAAACATCAGATACAGTATCGCCTAAAACCGGAGTAAAAATAAGTATAGATGATAGTACATATTACGAAAATCAGTCGACATTTCGTTTTACAGATAAATCGGCGTCAAAAAATGCAGATTTAGCTAATATAAAACTAAGCAATGGTAATGAAGATGATGAAAATTACAAGGAATATGCTTTAAATCCTAGCTTTGATAAAAATACATTAGAATATGCAACCGAATTGCTTGAATATGTAGATAAAGTCAATTTGGAAGTGACAAAAGATGATGAAAAATCTTCTATAGTAATTAAGCAACCTAAACACGATGAAAATGGAGATTTAATTTTTGAAGATGATGGTTCAACAATTGTATATGAAGAAAAAAATTTGGATGATTTAAAAACCGAGATAGTACTAAATAAATTAGGTGAACCAGATACAGTAATAGAGCTGAAAGTAACGGCAGAAGATGAAGTTACAACTAAAACATACAAAATAACAATTCATAGACCATATGGAACCATTAAAGGTTCAATACATACAGTTAATTCAAATGATATTCATATTGCAGATGTGAAAGTATACAACAATTCAGATCAAATAGATTGGGAAAACATTTCAAGCCACGATGAGCTAGATAATTATAAAACTGTATTAAATAAAAAAACAAATGAAGATGGAACATATGAAATTAAGGTGATTCCTGGAAACTATGATGTGTTAATTGATAAAGTTGCTTATTTAGATTACATTGTTACAACAATTCAAGTAAATGAAAATGATGAAATAGATTTGGATAATGTTGAATTAATACCACGGTGATGTAAATAAGGATGGAATTGTTGAAGGTGAAGATCTTACATATATAAATATTTATTATGATATTATGTCAGATGATGAAAATTATAATTTATCATATGATTTGAATGAGGACGGAATAATAGAAGGTGAAGATCTTACATATATAAACATTTATTATGACATTATGAAAACAGTTAAAGAATATAAAAAATAAGAAAGGATATGTAAAAATGGAAAAAGAGAAAGTTTTTAGTAAAAAAATAATAGCATTAATTACAACTATAATGATTTTATCACAAATATTTTCTCCATTAGGATTATTTATGACAGTTTCAAAAGCTGCATCTACACCACAAACTCCAGCTGTTGTAATAAGAAAAAGCACTGATATTCAAACTAGTGCAAATGGAAAATGGTTTCAGGTGCAATTTGCATTTGTTGGAGATTTTTGGCCTTATATGTTTGACCTAAAACTTAAATATGATTCAACCAAAATTGAACCAGCAAATAAGGGAACTAAAAAGAAAGCTACATCATTGGCACAATCAATAAATCAAGAATCATCATATGCAACAAGTTTTATGACATCAACATCATATCTTGATACAAAAGCTTCGACATTTAGATTAATACCAAACACAGGAGCACCAGAAAATCCAATTGATTATGGTCCGGATGATTCTGGTACTTATGATGGGTATATGCTTATTTATACAATGACATTTAGGTTGACAGATGAGTCTTTAACAGATGATGATTTAACAGAAGATATTTTTTCATTAAGCCCAACTGCAGCTACAGATGGATTTAAGCTTATTTGGGATGCAGATGAACAAAATGGAAATCCAACTCAACAGAACACTACAGATTCGTCATACTTAAAGTTTGACGGATTTGCAGAGCAAAGTAAAACTGTTACATCAATAGCAGTTAAAGATGAACCTAGTAAAACTGAATATGATCACGGGGATACAGTTAATTTAGCTGGTGGTGTTATTACAGTTACTTATAGTGATAACAGTACTGAAGATGTAAGTATGACAGATCCTAAAGTAAGTATTGATTCTGGAAGTATAGCAAATATTAATAATAATGTTGTTAAAATTAGCTATTCTGGTAAAACAACAACTTTTAATATTAAAGTAAATGATCCTGTTGATTCATTAGCTGTTACATCTCCTATGAATACTATTGAATATAGCCACGGAGATAACTTAGATTTCACAGGTTTAAAACTTACAGCAACCAAAAGAAGTGGAGCAACAGAAGATTTAACAAGCACTAGTGATGGTGTTTCAATTAGCGAAAATGTAGCTAGTGTAAATTCTAACAAATTTACTCAAACATCAGCTGATGGAGTTGTACCAATTAAGGGAACTCAGGTTATTACATTTTCTTATAAAAATAAAACTGCTGATGAAACAATTATTGTAAATGATACAATTAGTAGTGTTAGCTTAATTAGCCAGCCTACAAAAACTGTATATAAAAGAGGAGAAGATTTAAATTTAACAGGTGCTCAAGTTAAGGTTTTATTAGCAAGTGGAAATTCTACTACTATTAATTTACCAGATGGAAGTGTTAAAGTTTCAAATTTTGATAATACAAAAACAGGTGTAAAACAAAATTTAACAGTAAGTTTTGGTGGAAAGAATGCAGATTCAACAATTGATGTTGAAGCATATAACTACATTGTTTCATCTGAAATAACAGCACCTACAAAACTTGATTATAATTATAATACAGATTTGAATTTAAATGGTGGAAAGCTAACACTTGTTTATAAAGATACTACTATAAAAAATGTAAATTTAACTAGTGCAATGATATCTGGTTATGATAAAACAAAAATTGGCACTCAACAAATAACGGTTACATATGACACAAATTATGTTTTATCAGATGGAACAATAATTCCAGAAAAAATAGTTAAAACTTTTGAAGTAGAAGTACATAATAATGCACAAACAATAGAAATAACAGCACCAACAAAAACAACATATGGACACGGAGATAGTTTATCATTAGAGGGCGGAAAAATAGAAGTAACATATGCAGATGGAACAAAACAAACCCCAGAAATGACATCTGATATGGTAACAGAAACAAATACAGGCTCTAGTGTAAATATGAGTCCAAATGAAAGTGAATACGGAGAAAATCACAAAGTAACAAAGAATTTAACAATAAAATATGAAGAAGACGGAATACAAAAAACAGCAACATATGAAATAGAAATAATAAACAAAATAACAAGCATACAAATGCATACAACGCCAAAAACAAATTATAATGTAAATGATGCATTAGATGTAACAAATGGCGAAATACTTGTAACAAGACAAACAGGGGAAACAGAAGTAATAGAAATAACAGAAAATATGGTAACAGGATTCGACTCAAGCAAAGAAAACACAAAATTACCATTAAAAGTAACATACACAGAAAATGGAGAAACAAAAGAAACAAGTTACGAAGTATCAGTAAAAGATAGCGTAACAAGCATAAGTATAAAAGCAAATCCAAGTAAAACAGAATACAAATATGGAGAGTCATTAGACTTAACAGGAGCAACAATAAGTGTAGTAAAAGGAAGTGGAACAATAGACATTCCAATAACAGATGATATGGTAAGTGGATATGACCAAACAACAGTAGGAAAACAAACAGTAAAAGTATCATATGGAGGACAAGAAACAACATTTGAGATAACAGTAAAAGACTACATAAAAGACATAACACTAACAGCTCCAACAAAAACAGAATATAAATACGGAGAAGCATTAGATCTAACAGGAGGCCAAGTACAGAAAGTAATGGCAAGTGGAGCACAAGAGCCAGCAGTAGATTTAACAGACAGCAGTGTTACAGTAAGTGGATATAATGCAAACAAAGCCGGAAAACAAAC
>CAKPRA010000033.1 GCA_934180065.1 uncultured Clostridia bacterium
TTATATATTATTCAAAAAAGCGCTTTTTTAGGGTTTTTATTTTTCATGCGAATTTATCTTTATTATTTTTCAACCTTTTTCCTCCATAACTGATTATACTTCTATTTAAAATTATTCACAAGATCTAAAATTTTATCTTTCATTTTCTTCTTTTTTTATAAATTGATTTTCTTTACTTTTTACTCTTTCTATTTTAAATCTTGGAAGAATTGGTGTTAACTCTACATATGATAACTTATCTGAAGAAATTGATTTTTTACAACAATAGTTCTTTCCATAATCAACTTTTCCTAAAATAATATCTTCAAATAACAAATTCATTCCTTCATCACTTAAATATTGTTCTATTCTAATATACTCATTTATCCCAACTTCACTTACTGGAATTAACATTAAACATGGAACGGTATCTTTATACTTATTCCAACATTTGTTGAAAAAATTAACCATACTTTTTGCATCTTCCTTTGTCATTTTTTTATTTATAACCAACCATAAAACTACTTCTAAAGCTGTTTCATAATCCCTATTAGCATATCCATTTCTTTTTTCTTCTGGAATATCATCAAAATATATATAACTTTTACCACATAAATATCCAAACCATTGAGGTGAATTTGCATATCCCATAGAGTGAATTGGAAATCCGTCAAAAAACCAGCCAGTTTTATCTTCCAAAATATCTGTTGCGCCATGTCCTAATGGGCTATATAAACCATTTGGATCATATTTTCTATATAACGATTCTATATATAATAATTCTTTCTTTTCTTCATTACTTGCAATATTATCTTTTAATCCATTAATCATTTTTGATTTAACCGATTCACTATTTGCAGCATGAAATACATACCCATTTTTCTTAAAATTTTCATATGCAAATTTTATAATTTCATCTCTTCTTTGTTCAATTGTTTCCTCTGAAATCCCTAATTCTTTAGCGATTTTCTTCATTTCTATTATGTAATAACATATACTTGTCAATATCATTTGTGTTTCTGAATAAAATACAAAATCCAATAAATTTACCAAACTCTATTCTTGTATTTCTGACCTCTTCCTTACTTTTATCCTTCCCCTCTGTACAAAAAAATCTTACAACTGGATTTTTTAAACCTTCACATATAATTTTCCCAATATCTTTTTCTTTAGTTATGTTATTTTCATAATAAAATACCATATTTACCTCATTTATATTTTTTAATACTTTCCAAAATTTATTTTTTACAAAAGGCAATGAAATTTTTTCATTGCCTTTTCTTTTTAATGTAAATTATCCAAATATCTTTCTAACCAATTAGACATTGTAAGAGTTCGTGGATTCTTTCTTTGAGCACTCAAATCTGCATTCATAATATATGTATCATCAGAATTTCTAAAAGTGTTATCATTTATTGCCCTCCGAACACTTCTCAAAGAGTAATACACATCGTAAAAATTCCACATATCAACAATTTTTGTTGGAAGAACTCTAACACTTGAATAACCATCTAAAAATGCAGATACATCTTCAAAATTATAAGCACTAATAGATTTTAAAACACTTAACATCTTATACACATCCAAAAATGAATCGCCTACCATGAAATTTTCAAAATCAACCAAATAATATTTTTCTTTCAATTCGTTAAAAATAATATTTGCTGGTCTAAAATCTCCATGTACATATGTAAAATGCAAATCTTTAAATATACTTTTACAATCTTTTTCTACAAATGTAATACTATCAATAAAATCTTCTTCGTATGGTGCAAGCTTTTGTCTAATTTCCAATATATCTGATAATATTGTAATTAACCATGAATTTTCATTATTAGTGCTACTAACATTAACTTTATGAAAATCACCCATTAACTTTCCTATATCATACAATTGTTTCTTTGATAGATGCATAGTATACTCATTTAATGTAATTCCCACAATATAGTTTTGGACCATTATGTTTTTTTCAGGGCATACAAATTTTATAGTTGGTACATTTATTAATGTATTACTCATAATTTGTAATCCTACCATGCATCTTTCTAACCGTTGGCTACTATTAAAAGACTTTATGATATGATTTTTGAATAATCGTACATCATTGCTATAAGAATTGAAACATATCAAATCATTCTTATCTTTGAAGTAGTCATTAATTAAGTCTAAATAATTCTCCATGTAAATTCCTCCTTAATAGTGTAAAAAAATTATACGAACATCATACCTTTTTATGTAAACTTTGTCAAATTTTACCTGTACCAAGATGTAAAAAAGATTTTTTATATATTAATTTATTTTAAAACTTTAGAACAACTTGTCTTAATATTTCCATTAATCATTGTTTCATGACTTATAAAAATAAACCACTAATCATATTATTTATTTTATGACTAATGGTTTATATTTAATACTTTTAATTGTCGAACTTAGAACATACATTCTATTACATTATTACTATTTTCACTAATAATTTTACAATAACATCATAATAAAAGTCAACCTTCGCTAAATCTCTAGGTACCAATCATCATATTCTTGTTCGTAATTAATTTGGTTTATTTCTTTAGAGTAATCACTTTCTTCAATGTAGAGCTTATCATTTTTACCTTTTACTATATCAATCTTATTTTTATCTTCAATATCAAGTAAATCTTGTATGTTGACAAGTTTCTTAAGTCTTATAAAAATATTTGTCATCTTATCTTTTAAAAAATCAATGAGATGAAACTTATTATCTATATCATTGATTTTAGACTCAGTTTTATATTCTTCAACTATTTCTTCTTGAGGTTTTCTAAAAACAGAACTAGTTGATGGAACTTTAAGTAATTCAACGTCATCAACAATTCTATTATGTGCTTTTACTTCGCTTTCTACTTCATCACGATAGATATGTTTCATTTCGTCTTGAAATTGAAAAACTTTGTTTATATTATCTTCATAAGTAGGTGCTGAAAAATTATCTATTCCATATTGCTTTTTAAAATCTTCTAATGTAGTTCCTTCCTCTTTATTCATTATTATATCTCCAGCCATACAAATATTCTTTGCATATCTTTTCAAAGCGTTGTTTTGTTTTATATAATCTGCTTTCCTACATTTTGCACCTTTCTCATCATAGTAATATGTTCTTCTAGATTTTTTTCTTCTGTAATTTGAGGTGCAGCTAATCTTTTTCTTTCACTAAAGATTAAATGACAATGTTTGTTTATTACACTATTCTTATTATTTTGATGAATTGCACAAGAACACTCAACATATCTGGCTTAACACCGTAGTTTTATATGTTAAAAAGTACACGCATCTTGGAAACTTTTATCTTCTACGATTTTTAATATCTAAAGAATCTAAGGTATCTAGTGCTTTTCCTGTTCCTAAGGCAACACAAGAAATTGCATCTTGAGCAATCATTACATTAATTCCGGTTTTCTCTTGCAATAATTTATCAAGACCATCTACTAAACATCCTCCACCAGTCATATAAATTCCCTTATCACTTATATCAGCAGCTAACTCAGGTGGCGTTCTTTCTAATACAGAATGAACTGCATCTACAATCATAAGAGCCGGCTCAATTAATGCTTCAAGCATTTCACTTGAATAAACTGTTACAGTTTTTGGCAATCCATCTATTAAATCTCTACCTCTAATATCCATTTCTGTATCTTGCATTTTTGGATATACACATCCGATATTTATTTTTAAATCTTCGGCTGTTCTCTCTCCAATCATAATATTATGTTTCTTTTTAATATATTTTACAATATATTCATCAAATTTATCACCTGCAATTTTTAGAGATGTGCTTACAACAGATCCACCTAAGGAAATTACTGCTATATCTGTTGTTCCACCGCCAATATCAACGACCATATTTCCGCAAGGTTTTGAAATATCAATTCCTGCTCCAATTGCTGCAGCAATTGGCTCTTCTATTAAATATACTTTTCTTGCACCAGCTTGTGTTGCAGCATCTATAACTGCTTTTTTTTCAACTTCTGTCACTTGAGATGGAATACATATCATAATTCTTGGAGAAAATACAAATCTTCCACATACACGATTAATAAAGTATTTTAGCATTTTTTCTGTTACTGTATAGTTAGATATTACACCTTCTCTTAAAGGTCTTGTAGCCACTATATTTCCTGGTGTTCTTCCTAACATTCTTCTTGCTTCTCTACCTACTGCCAAAACATCATTTGTATTGCTATCTACAGCAACAACAGAAGGCTCTCTCAACACAATTCCTTTTCCTTTTACATAAGCAATTACTGTTGCTGTTCCTAAATCTATTCCTATATCTTGACCCCAATTGAACATCTTACATCTTTCCTTTCAGGTATAATATTACACATTTGTTGCATTTTTGTTACGATTATATTACATATTAAATAAAATAGCAACAGATTTTAATATTTATTTTTATATAATAGAAAAGTTCAATATATGAATATAATTTTACTTATGAGTAATATAAAAAACAATATAATATATTAAAATCAGATACAAGAACAGTACAATTCATAATCTCACATTTTAGATACAGTATATGTATGATATTAAAGAAAATAAAGTAATATCATCAAATTAATAACCAATTAAAATTAGTAGAGTAGGATAAGTGGATATATATATTAAAAGAAGTGACGCGCAGCTTGGGAGCTTTTAGAATACATCTTAATACCACCCAAACTCAAACGAGGGCTCTACCTCCCTCACACCACTTTGTATGGGCGACCAGCAAGTCACGCATTTTTAATATATATATCCACTTATCCGGCTTATTATAGTAAATTCACATGTAAAAAAAGTACGTGCAGCTTGGGAGCTTTTAGAATACACTTAATACCACCCAAACTCAAACGAGGGCTCTACCTCCCTCACACCACTTTGTATGGGCGACCAGCAAGTCACGCATTTTTAATATATATATCCACATATCCGGCTTCCCAAAAACATTACATTCAAATAACTTACGTGTAGCTTGGGAGCATTTAGATAACAGCCTAATTCCACAAAACTAAAATAAGGACTCTACCATCCTCACACTACTTTGTATTGGCGACCAGCAAGTCACGCATTTTTAATATATATATCCACATATCCGGCTTATTATAAATAAAAAAACATACACACTTTAAAGTATGTATGCCTTTATATAATAAGTAATTATGTATTATTTCGAAGATACAGCATTTATAACATTTGCTACATTTTCATTTGGAATAATTTTTGGTAATATTGTTTTATCTTTTTTAGCATCTTCAGCCTCTTTTTCTTCTTGTGTTAAAAACGAAATAACAAAGTGTTTTACATTATCACAAGAAAAGCTTATTTTAAAATTTTTCAATTCTCCAGGATTTACCTCATCAATTTTTACATATTCTTCTCCTAGATTTACATTTTTCTCTGAATATAGTTCCACTTTCATATATTTATTTGTAACTTTTTCATCTGTTCCATTTGATATTTTTCCTTCTATATATCCGCCATCTTTTGATGATTTTGCTGAAATAATTGTTACTGTTAACTGGCTTTCTTTTATTTCATAGGATTCTATCTTATGATATGAAGTTTTTATATATGCTGAAATTAATATATTGCTAACAACATATAACCCTATGAATAATAGTAAATATATAGCGAATGTTTTCATTCTTTTCATATATATTCTCCTCTTATTTATAATTTTCTAAATACTCCTGAAACTTTTCCTAAAATTTTACAATCTTTTACTATTATTGGATCCATAGTGCTATTTTCTGGTTGTAATCTTATATAATCTTTTTCTTTGTAAAAAGTTTTTACAGTTGCTTCATCTTCAATTAAAGCTACAACAATTTCTCCATTTCTAGCCACATTTTGTTTTCTAACCAAAATATAATCCCCATCCAAAATTCCTGCTTCTATCATGCTTTCTCCGCTTACAGTTAGCATGAAACTTTCTGCATTTCCAACAAATTCTAATGGTATAGGAAATGTATCTGTTATATTTTCTACAGCTAATATTGGAGCTCCTGCTGTTATTTTTCCAACAACTGGAACATCAACCATTTCTTTATTTGAATAGAAATTTTTTGATTCCTCAGTTTTAGATTGCTTCTTATCTTCATTTTTATTGCCTTTTACTAATTTTAAGGCTCTTCCTTTTTGATTTTCTTTTCTAATATAGCCTTTTTCTTCTAATTTTGTTAAATATCCATGAACAGTTGCAGTAGAGCTTAATCCAACAGATTTTCCAATTTCTCTAACTGATGGTGGATATCCATTCTCTTTTATTTGCTTTTCTATAAAACTTAATATATCTTTTTCTCTTTTTCCCAATTCCAAACTTTTCTTCCTTGGCATATAATCACCCCTTAAAAATAACTAAAAAAATGATAACATATATCTTTACAAAAGTCAAACAAAAGTTTTGTTTATTTTTAAAAATTTTAATCATACCACTCAAGTTCCCAGCCACAAATGTTTACTGTATCACCATCTTGCACTCCAGCTTTTTTTAACTTTTCATTTACACCTAAACTATCTAAGCATTTTTGGAAATAATACATTGATTCATTATCATTAAGATTTACTCTTCCCATAACTCTTTCAACTGCAGGACCATCAACATAAATAATTCCATCTTTTCTTGTTATAGAAAATCCTTCTTTTTGCTCTTCTAATGTATAAACCTTCTTTTCTGCATATTCAAACAAATCTTCTTTAGGAAGCTCTTTTAATACTTCAGTTACTCTTTTTAATAAATCTGAAATTCCTTCCCCTGTTGCAGCTGATATTTTATATATCTCCATATTCTGCTCTTTAGCTAATTTCTCTAAGTCTGAAAATAAAGATTCATCTTGCATTGCATCGATCTTATTTGCAACTATAATTTGTTTTCTTTTACTCAATTTTTCACTATATTTTTTCAATTCATCATTAATTATTTTAAAATCGCTTACTGGATTTCTACCTTCTATTCCAGATACATCAATCACATGTAATAACAATCTGGTTCTTTCAATATGTCTTAAAAATTGAAGACCCAAACCTGTTCCATCACTAGCACCTTCAATAATTCCCGGTATATCTGCAATAACAAAACTATCACCATACTCACTTTTTACAACTCCTAAATTAGGCTCTAAAGTTGTAAAATGATAATCTGCTATTTTGGGAGTTGCAGATGTTGTTCTTGACAAAAATGTTGATTTTCCGACATTTGGAAAGCCAATAAGTCCAACGTCAGCCAATAATTTTAGCTCTAAAATAACTTCTTTTTCCATTCCTTTTTCACCATCTTGAGAAAAATGTGGAGCTTGTCTTGTAGATGTTGCAAAATGACTATTTCCCTTTCCACCTCTTCCTCCAGGTAGAATTAATTCTGTTTGTCCTTTTTCTGATAAATCTGCAATCACACGTCCTGTTTCAACATCTTTAATTATTGTTCCTTGTGGTACTTTTACATATAAATCTTCTCCACTTTTTCCGTATCTTCTGGCTCCTTCTCCATTTTTACCATTTTCAGCTTTGAATTTCTTTTTAAATCTAAAATCTACTAATGTATTGGAATCTGGATCAACTGTGAAATAAATACTTCCACCTCTTCCTCCATCTCCACCATCTGGACCTCCAGCAGCAACATATTTTTCTCTTCTAAAAGAAACTGCTCCATTACCACCATCTCCAGATTTAATTATAATCTTTGCATAATCTGTGAACATTCTTTTTCCTACTTTCTATATAAAATCATAGAAACGTTAATCAAATTTCAAGTAATTCGATTATGCGTTTCAAATATATATTATTCAAAATAATCTAACATCATCGCTTTTTTAACTTTTTTCATAACTTCTTGAGCTGTTTTTTGTGCTTTTTTAGTTCCTTCAACCAAAATTTTATCCACAATTTCAGGATGAGCTTCATAGTAAGCTCTTCGCTCTTTTATTGGAGCTAACGTATCACAAACATTTTTTGATAATTGCTTTTTACAAGCAACACAACCCCTTAATCCTTCTTTACATTCTGAGAAAACTGTATTAACATCTTCAGGATTTGTAAATAATTTATGATAATATGCAACCATACATATATCTGGATTTCCTTTATCATCTTTTTTAATTCTTCCTGGATCTGTTACTGCACTCATTACCTTTTTATTAATATCTTCATCAGAATCAGATAAATAAATAGCATTTCCGAGTGATTTGCCCATCTTTTCATTTCCATCTAACCCTTTAATTCTTTTTCCCTCTGATAATATAATTTCAGGCTCTTTTAGGACTTCTCCATATATAGAGTTGAATTTTCTTACTATTTCTCTACATTGCTCAATTAAAGGCTCTTGATCCTCTCCTGCTGGAACAACTTCTCCTGCTAATGCTGTTATATCAGCAGCTTGACTAACTGGATATCCCAAAAATCCATATGTTACACTTTCACCAAATAAATCTCTTTTTTGTGCAATTTCAGTTTTAACTGTTGGATTTCTTTGAAGTCTTGCTATTGTTACCAAGTTAGAATAATAAACTGTAAGCTCTGCAACTTCCGGTATCATTGATTGTATATATATAGTTGTTTTTTCGGGATCAATTCCACAAGCTAAATAGTCCATCGCAAGCTCTCTTACGTTTTTTCTTACCTTTTCAGGATTATTAAAATTATCAGTTAAAGCTTGAACATCAGCTATTAGAATATATGGATCATAATCTCCCGAATTTTGTAATTCCACTCTTTTCTTCAAAGAGCCAAAATAATGCCCTATATGTAATTTTCCTGTTGGTCTATCACCTGTTACTATACGTTTTTTATTTTTCATATAAAATTCCTCCATTTTTCTAATTTATTTTATTAAAAAAACTTAGGCACCATCGGTTTCCAATCATATTATTTTTAATTATTTTCATATGCACTCCTTTTTATTAACAATTACTACTTATTATACTGTAAAACTAACATTATTTCAAGTTTTTCCACTAATACTTTTGAACTTTTTTGTTATAACTAAAAATGTATTTATTATTTTGTTCAATTTCTAATATAAAACACATTTAAAATACTACTTAATTTATAACTCAAAAGTTACGAATATTGACAAAATCATTTACATTATTACATAATTTATGATATATTTTTAGCAGTAAATTAAATTATGTAAGGAGATTAAAATGAATAACTATGTTGAATTACTTTCACCAGTTGGTGATTTCGAATGTTTAAAAGCTGCTGTTCAAAATGGTGCTGATAGTGTTTATTTTGGTGCAGATTCATTAAGTGCTAGAGCTTCTGCAACAAACTTTTCTTTAGAAAATTTACCTGATGCAATTAATTACGCAAAATTAAGAAATGTAAAAACACATTTAACATTAAATACTCTTATAAAAAATAATGAAATGAATGAAGCTATCAATATAGCCCAAATTGCATATGAAGCTGGAATTGATGCAATAATTGTTCAAGATCTTGGTTTAGCTAAATATCTTATAGATAATTTTCCTGATTTGCCAATTCATGCAAGTACACAAATGACAATATATAACTTAGAAGGGGCTCTTTTAGCAGAAAAATTAGGATTTTCAAGAGCTGTCTTATCTAGAGAGCTTTCAATATCTGAAATAGAGCATATTTGTAAGAATTGCAATATTGAAATTGAAACTTTTATACATGGTGCTCTTTGTATTTCCTATTCTGGGCAATGCTTACTTTCAAGCGCAATTGGTGGAAGATCTGGTAATAGAGGAAAATGTGCCGGACCTTGCAGATTACCATATTCCTTAATAAAATCAGATTCTATATCAAAAGAAGAAATAGATTCTGGATATTTACTTAGCACAAAAGATGTTTGTGAACTAGAGCTTATTCCTGCTCTTATTAAAGCTGGTGTAAAATGTTTTAAAATTGAAGGTAGAATGAAAACTCCAGAATATGTTGCAATTGTCACAAAAGTCTACAGAAAGTACATTGATTTAGCCCTATCAAATACTCCTTATTTAATTGATTATTCAGATCAAAAAGCTTTAATGCAAGTTTTTAACAGAGGCGGATTTTCCACAGGTCATTTAGCTGATGAATATAATACAGATTTAGTATATCCTAAAAAGCCAAATAACATGGGATTATATTTGGGTAAAGTACAAAAGTTCAATCCAGAAAAAGGTCATATAACTCTATCAGCTAAAGAAACTCTTTCTATTGGAGATACTATTAGTTTAGAAAATGAAACTGGAACATATACAATATCAGAGCTAATGCTTGGAAACAGCAATATAGAGGAATCTTCCCCATTTCAACCTGTTACAATTGGTAGAATGAAAGGAAATATTAATATTGGTGATAAAGTTTATAAAATGTCAAATAAAGAATTAACAAGAATAACATTAGATGCTTTAAACAAAGAAAATAAAAAAATTTGTTTTGACTGTTTTTTAAGAATAAAAGAAAATCAACCTATAACCATGTCTATTGCTAGTACCACTGATGATCCAGATGATATATATAGTAATATCTTTTTTACAATTTCATCAGAAGTAAAACCTGTAAAAGCAATAAATGCTCCTATTACAGAAGAGCGTGTAATCAGTCAAATTTCGAAAACAAAAAATACTCCATTTTTATTTGAACATATTCAACTAGAAATGGATGACAATATATTTATTCCATCAATTGGATGTTTAAATGAACTTAGAAGAACAGCTATTGAAAAAATTGAAACAGTGGCAGAAAATAGATATTCAAGAGAGCTATCACACAATTTAGCCCCTATTGCTTTAGAAAATTCTAATATTCTAAAAAAGAAAAATAAAAAAAATGTTTCTATTTTGCTAAATAATTTTAATAAATATTTTGATTACAATCTATTGGAAAAAGTTGATAGAATATATATACCTTTCAAATATTTTATTGATGAAGGTTATAAAGATTCAATTAAATTATTAATAAAAAAATCAGATGTATATATTTATATGCCTACTATTTCAAAGGGCTTTATGAATTATAACTATGAAAAAATATTATCAGAATTTTCAAAAATAAAGGGATTTGTAATATCAAATATTTCACATTTAAATTTATTAGAAAAGTATGGTAATAAATATGAATTTATAGCTAATTATACATTAAATATTTTTAATGATTTAACTTTAAAAGAGCTTTCAAAATTTGGAATAAAATTGTTTACAATTTCTCCAGAATTGAATAAAACTACAATAAATAATATTTCTAATAATTATGATATTGAACTAATTTCATATGGTAATTTACCTTTAATGAATATGAACTATTGCTTACTCGGTAAATCAAATAAATGTTATTTGAAATGTTCAAAACATTGTAAAGATTATGCTAATTATTATTTAAAAGATCGTCTTGGATTTAATTTTAAAGTTCAAACTGAAAATGGCATAACAACAATGTTCAATTCAAAAATAACAAGTATCGAAACCAATGATATTAATGTATCTTCAATTAGATTAGATTTTTTAGATGAGTCTTTATCTGAAATAAACAACATTATAAAAACTCATAAAAATGGTGATAAATTAGAAGGTGAAATTTATACAAATGGAAATATTAATAAGGAAATATAAAATAGTGAGGAATTAATATTTATGATTTTAAATTATACTATAAAAAATACTGATAATTTTATTACTGTAAAAGAAGTACTAAAAGCCTATTTTAATATATCCGATAGGCTTTTGTTAAGATTAAAAAATTCAAAAAAAATCTTTCTAAATAATTTACCAACATATGTTTCAAAACAAGTTAATGCTAATGATACAGTTACTATAATTATTGATTTTATTGAAGAAAGTCCTAATATTGTTCCTACAAAAATAAATTTGAATATTATATATGAAGATGATTGTTATTTAATAATTAACAAGCCTCCTCATATTCCTGTTCACCCTTCAATTCTTCATTATGATAATAGTTTATCAAATGGTGTAAAATATTATTTTGATTCAATTGGATTAAAAAGGAAACTTAGACCTGTGAATAGATTAGATAAAGATACATCTGGTTTAGTAATATTTGCCAAAAATGAATACATCCAAGAATGTTTAGTACGTCAAATGAAATCCAAAGAATTGAAAAAAACATATATAGCAATTTGTGATGGAACATTTGAAAAAAAGAAAGATACTATTAATTTGCCAATAGCCAGAAAACCAGGAAGTATTATAGAAAGGTGCATTGACCCATCAGGCGACATTTCTATAACACATTATGAAGTTATAGATACATTAAAAAACGTATCTATTGTTAAATGTTTGCTTGAAACTGGTAGAACTCATCAAATAAGAGTTCATTTATCATCCATTAATCACCCTATTTTAGGAGATTCTTTATATGGAAATAAAAATACAGAAGTTTCTAGACAACTTTTACATGCATATCAGTTAGAATTTTATCATCCGTTGACAAAAAAGTTAGTAAAATATACAGCTCCAATTCCTGCTGATTTTCTACCTTATTTCAAACTTGAAAGCAAACTGTTATAATTCTCACAAACAATTATTAATAATTATAAATCTATGAATATTTAAAGAGGATTATAAAAACATTTTTATAATCCTATTTTTTTATTTATTTAAATTTTTTACACCATTCCAAATATAACCAGCTTTTGTTACTGCATCTTCAAGAGCTTTTTCTTCAATTTCTTTATTTGTTTCTATAACAGCCTTTTTATTTTGTAAGTTTATTTCAACATTATTTACTCCATCAATGTGTTCCAACGCATTTTTTACATGATTAGCACAACTTCCACACATCATACCTTCAATATAAACTTCTTTTTTCATAATAGCTCCTCCTCTTTCTGATATTTCTTGATTAGAAAAACCTTTGTTTATGTCTTTATATTTTGATTTAAACAAACTAAGTCTTAAAGCATTTAACACTACACATATAGAGCTTAAACTCATTGCTGCTGAACCAATCATTGGATTTAACTTTATTCCATATTTATTATACAAAAATCCACATGCAATTGGTATACATATAGCATTATAAAAAAATGCCCAAAATAGATTTTCTTTAATATTAATCATAGTTCTTTTACTTAAATCTATAGTTGTAACTACATCTAATAAATTATTTTTTACTAAAATTATATCAGCTGATTCAATAGCAATATCTGTACCTGAACCAATTGCAAGTCCTACATCAGCATTTGCCAATGCCGGAGAGTCATTTACCCCATCACCAACAAATGCTATCATATTATTTTTATTATGTTTTTTTAATTCAAGTTTTATTTTTTCAACTATTTTTTCTTTTTCTTGTGGTAAAACTTCACTATATACTTCTTCAATTCCCACTTGTTTTGCGATCTCTTCAGCAACGCTCTTGTTATCTCCTGTAATCATAACAGATTTTATACCTTTGTGTTTTAAAACATCAACCGCCATTTTACTTGTTGGTTTTATAATATCTGAAACTGCTATAATTCCAATCAGCTCTTTCTCATTTGCAAAATATAAAACTGTTTTTCCTTTGCTTGATAATTCATCTGCCTTTTTTTCATAAGCAAATTTATCATAATTATTATTATCCAAAACACTTTCTTTTATAAATTTTTTATTTCCAGCCCAAAATTTATTTTCACCTATTTTTGCACAAATACCTTTTCCAACTACAGCTTCGAAATCCTTTACTTCTTTTATTTGAACATTCAATTGTTCAGCTTTTTTTACAATTGCTTCTGCTAATGGATGTTCAGACATTTTTTCTAAAGATCCTGCTATACTCAAAAATTCGCTTTCATTCAGCTCAGATACAATGTCTGTTACAATAGGTTTACCTTCTGTTACTGTTCCAGTTTTATCAAAAACAACAACTTTCACATCATTCATTTTTTGAAGACTTTCGGCAGATTTTATTAAAATTCCATTTTCAGCACCTTTTCCAGTTCCAACCATTATTGCAACTGGAGTTGCTAACCCTAAAGCACATGGACATGAAATTACTAATACCGAAACAGCCATTTCTAATGCAAATCCTATGTATTTTCCATTAAATATCCATACTAAGAATGTTATAATACATATTAAAATTATAATTGGGACAAACCATGCAGATACTTTATCTGCAATATTTTCTATTGGAGCTTTCGAAGTACTAGCTTCTTCTACCAATTTTACAATTTGAGAAAGTGTAGTTTCATCTCCAACCTTTGTTGCTTTCATTTTAAAAGTGCCATTTTGATTTATAGTACCTGAAATTACCTCATCTGAAACATTTTTTTCAACCGGTATACTTTCTCCTGTAATAGAAGATTGATTAATTGTACTGCTTCCTTCAACAATTATTCCATCAACAGGTATACTTGAGCCCGGTTTTATTAGTAAAATATCGTTTAGCTCTATATCTTCAGAAGGTATTTTTTGCTCTTGACCATTTCTTATAACAATTGCTGTTTTTGGTGCCAGATTTATAAGTTTTGAAATTGCATTTCCTGTTTTTCCTTTTGATTTTGCTTCTAAGAATTTTCCAACTGTTATCAATGTTAATATTGTTCCAGCTGATTCAAAATATATATTTTTACTAAATTTTTCTACAAGTTCAATATTATTTTGTTGATTTCCTATTCCTATACCAAATATTGCAGCTATACCATATGCAGTTGATGCAAATGCCCCTAAAGCTATTAATGAATCCATATTCGGCGAAAATCGTATTAGACTTTTAAAACCGTTTTTAAAATATGCTCTATTTGTCCATATAATTGGAATTAATAATAAAAACTGTACAATTACAAAAGATAACGCATTCTCAGTACCATGAAAATTTTTTATAATAAACTGAGGAACTGGAATTCTAAACCATTCATATAACATGTGATGCATGGCTAAATACATTAATGATATCCAAAAAACAACAGATATAATCAACCTACTTTTCATATTCTTAATTATTTTTTCATTGCTTTCTTGAACCTTATTTTTCATAAATCTACTTTTATTTTTTTGAACATTTTTAGAATCTTGATTAACAGATTCCTGTCCATCATTATCAGTAAAAATAGCTTTATATCCTGCATTTTCAACAGCTTTTATTATATATTCTTTTTTAATTTTATTTTCATCAATATCTACTGTCATATCATTTGCTAATAAATTAACATTTACATTTGTTGTCCCATCTAAATTTTGAACAGCTTTTCTAACATGTGCCTGACAGCTAGCACATGTCATTCCTTGTATATCAAAATGAATTTTCTTCATTATATTTTCTTATGATATATTAACACTAAATAATCATAATCTCCTTATAACTATATTTAGGTTTATCAAATGCCTATAAACTGTTATTATTATTGTCAAAAATATAAAAAGTTATTATTAAGTAAAATTTATTTTATCATAATTCCTAATAATTTAGATAATTCTAATGCTTGTAATTCACTTACAACTAAACCTTTTAAGCATTCCTCAGTTACTGCAACACCTGTAATATCACATGTTGACAAATCAATATTTTCTAAACTTGTTCTTATTAACTGAGATGCTATAAGATTAGTATTTTGAAATTCAACATCTTTAAAATGTAGCTCTTGTATTACAGAATTAGACATTTTATCATCTGCAAAACAAACTTCTTTATAAGTTCCTAATGCAAAACTTGAATATGATACATTGGAATTTTCTATTAATATATTATACATATTTACATTACAGAAATTTGATCCTACTAATTTGCAATTTCTAAATGTTGCTCTTACAAAATTGCATTCATAAAATACAACATTTGAAAAATCACAATTTTCAAATAAAACATCTGTGAAATATACTCGTTCAAATTTGCTATTCAAACATATACAATCTTTAAATTCACATGAACTAAATTCCATTTTATTTGCTTCAACATTTGCTTCATAACATTTGTTAAAAAAGCAACATGCCACATCCATATCTCTTATTTCTGCTTCTCTTATTATTCCTTTTATTGTGTTACATTCAGTTATACCATCTAAATTTGGTTTAATAATTTCCATTTGTACTTCCTCTTCTTTCTTATGTATCTAATTATGTTTGTGTAGCTTTTTAAATTATTATTCAAATTTAATTAAAAATTTAAAATTTTCTTAAGCTCAGCTTGGGTTTCTTCCAGTGGTTTACTATTTTCAATATTATATACATGTATATTAGGATATTTTTGTTTAATTTCTTCTGACATTTGCAAGTATACTTGTTGTTGATTTATGCTACTTTGAGCACTGAATTTTGCATATGCTGGCTCCACTTTTCCATCACGTTTTAGTCTTTCTTCAAATAGATTTTCATCTTTTAAATATAGTGTGATGTAATAGATTTCAAAATCCATTTTACTAAAATCATCTAACAATTTGTTATATACATCTGTAAATGAATACTCTTTAAATCCTAGTCTACAATAATTTTCTTCTGAAAAAAAAGTTCTGTCAAATAATAAATTTATGTTTAGATTTTCCATTTTTTTGATGTATTCGTTTAAGTCTTCGTACATTTTTTGAGATTTTTGTAATCCAGCTTTTGTACTATCACTTATTCCACTTAATCTGTATAAATTTGTGTGTTTGACACTATTTCTTAAATAGTCTGTGATTGTTGTTTTTCCTGCTCCTTGAGCACCTTCTATTACTATAATTTTTGAATTTGCCATTTTGCTTTTCCTCCGTTTTTTATACATGAATTTTTACAAATTTTCATAATGTAGCCGTTTTGAAGATATTATAACATAATATCTTCTTCACTTCTCTACAATAATAACTGTAATAAATATACAATAACTTTAAACTTTTATTTTTTCATTGCATTTTTTATGTATTCTATTTCTTCTTCTTTTTCAAGTCTTACAAATAAAGGCTCTCCTTTTGATATTACTTTTGTTTCTGGTTTTATTTGATTATTGTTATTTAATGTTTCCCAGTCTTTATCTTGCTCTGTTAAACCTAATTGAACTAGCATTTTATTTGATGTTTCTGGCATTATTGGTGTTATTAATATTGCTATTTTTCTTAAGTTTTCTGCTAAGTGGAACATTACTGATTTTAGTTTTTCTTTTTCTTGTTCATTTTCTGATTTTGATAATGTCCATGGTGCTGTTTCATCTATATATTTGTTTGTTCTTGCTATTATTGCCCATATGTCTGATATTGCATTACTTACATGATATGTATCCATATTATTTTCTACTTTTTCAATTTGACTTTTTGTAAATTCTTCTAATGAATCATCAAATTCTGTTCTTTCTTTGATTTCTGTTGGTATTGTTCCATCAAAGTATTTGTTCATCATTCCTATTGTTCTGTTTAATAGATTTCCTAAATCATTTGCTAAATCTGAATTAAATCTTTCTACAAAATCTTCTGGTGTAAACATTGAATCTTGTGCAAAGCTCATTAATTTTAATAGATAATATTTTGTTGCATCTAGTCCATATCTTTCTATTAATGTTTCTGGATATATTACATTTCCTACAGATTTTGACATTTTTCCATCTTTCATTACAATCCAGCTATGTGCATATATTTGTTTTGGAAGCTCTAGCCCTAATGCGTGTAAGAAAATTGGCCAATATATTCCGTGGAATCTTATTATTTCTTTTCCTACTATGTGTAGGTCTGCTGGCCAATATTTTTTGAATAAAGAATCATCATCTGACATATAACCTAATGCTGTAATATAGTTTGTTAGAGCATCTAACCATACATATAATACATGTTTTGGATCATTTGGCATTGGAATTCCCCAATCAAATGTTGTACGACTTATACATAAATCTTCAAGTCCTGGATTTATAAAATTATTAAATATTTCATTTTTTCTTGATTCTGGCTCTATAAAATGTGGATTTTCTTTGTAAAATTCTTTTAACCAACCTTCATATTTTTTCATATTGAAGAAATATGATTCTTCTTGCATTTTTGTTACTGGTCTGCCGCAATCTGGACATTTTCCGTCTACTAATTGAGTTTCTGTGAAATAATTTTCACAAGGCATACAGTACCAACCTTCATATGTTCCTTTGTAAATGTCACCATTTTCTAGGAATTTTTCTACTATTTTTTGTACTGCTTTAACATGTCTTTCATCTGTTGTTCTTATAAAATCATTATATCCAATATCCATTAATTTCCATAGCTTTTTAGCATCAGCTGCCATTTCATCTACATGCTCTTGAGGTGTTAATCCTCTTTTTTCTGCTACAGTTTGAACTTTTTGACCATGTTCATCAAGACCTGTTAGCATATATGTATCAAAGCCTCTAGCCTTTTTATATCTTCTTATACAATCTGTTAATGTTGTTGCGTATGCTGTACCTATATGAAATTTTCCACTTGGATAATATATAGGAGTTGTTATATAAAATTTTTTGTTATTATTCATTAATTATGCCATCTCCTTTTTATAATTAAAATTCCCTATGATTATATAATCATAGGGAATTTTAGTCAATGGGAACAGGGGAAAAAATTTAAGTTTGCCAAATAACATTAAGCATAGAAAATATCTATGCTTAATATCATTTAGATTTACTATTTTATTAATTTGCTATTTTCATATAACTCATTTGGATCTATATCTTCTCCATTTGTCCATTCTACCGTGACACCAACTGATTTTACTAGTTTAAAATAAGCTATATTTTTTAAATTCTTGTAGAATTCTTCTTGTAAATTTTTTTTCATATCATATAATTTTTCTTCACCATTTACATATGTAATTTTTAGAAAGAAATTATCTAAAGCTTGTACTTCTTTTATTCTTGGTGGTATCATAATTTTAACCTCCTATTGTAAAGGTGGAATTTTAAAGATTTCACCATCATTTTGACATACTTTCCATAAAGCTTTTAGCTCTTCTTTATGAATTTCAATCCACGCAGTTACTAATTTTTGTTGTTTTATTGGCAACGCACCTTCTAGAATTTTATTTTTTCATATATTATAAATCATTCATTTAAAACCAACTTTTTATTTTTTCAATCGCTCTTTTAAGCCAATTTTCCTTTTTAACTTTAACAAGGGCTTCTGTTTCTTTTACTGTTTCTATCTTTGTTGCTTGTTGTGTATTTGACTTAAAAATATTTTCTGGATTATATTGCTGTTTCTTTTTTGTTTCTAATTTTTCCCTTTCTTCTAATATCATCTTTTTAATTTTTTCTTTTTGCTCTGATGTTGCTAGATAATCTCTGAATATATTGAATAATATTGCTTTTGTTTCTGGTAACATTGGCTGATATTTTAGCTCTTGATCTTCATCTACTTCGTAATTATATTCCTCGTTTCGATTTTCTTTTAAAGCTTGTATTACTTCTGGTGGTATTTTTGAGTATTCTTCTTCATTTAGCTCTTGCAAAATTGTGTATGCTTCTTGATATGCATTTTTACGATTGCTCTTTGCCATTTTTTCCTCCCTTTTGTTTTGTTTGTGACACTATAACAGCTAATGCTTGTTGCTCTTCATCTAACAGCTCTGGGTCGTTTATTGCTGACATAGTTGCTTCTGCTAGCTCTTTGCTAGATTTTATTTTTCTTTCTAATGATATTCCTAGCTCTCTTAATCTCTCTACTTGCTCATCTGTTGGCATACCTTTTGTTTTTTTACCTTCTTCTTTAGCTTCTCTATATAAACGCGATATAGTATTTTT
>CAKPRA010000034.1 GCA_934180065.1 uncultured Clostridia bacterium
TCCTCTTTAGCTCAGTTGGTAGAGCGCTCGGCTGTTAACCGATAGGTCGTTGGTTCGAGTCCAACAAGAGGAGCCAATTTGCTAGGTTAAATCCTAGCTTTTATTATTAATAAGGCTCTTACTTACTAAGGTATGTTTATTTATTAAATTTAATAAGTATTTTACAAGATGTAATTTGCAAATTAGAGCAGAAAATCCTTATAATAGCAAATATACATATCTTACAATAATTTAAATTTTTTTATGATTTTTACATGAAATTGTATCATATTTTATTGCGAAAAAATATGTCATATGTTAAAATGTTATATATAAAATAAAAGGAGGATTAGTTTGAGAGAAATAAAAAACTTTCATAGCTATGTGTGCCTTCAGAAAGAAAGGAATGAATTTTAATATGGACGAAAATCTAAATACAAACAACGCAAACAATTCAGGAAACACAACAAATACTTTAGCATTAGTAGGTATGATATTAGGAATCTTAGGTATTGTTTGTTGTTGGATACCAATATTAGGTTTGGCAACAGCAATTGTTGGTTTAATTTTAGGAATAAAAGGATTACAGAATTCAAAGAATATTGCAAACAAAGGCAGAGGATTTGGAATTGCTGGAATATCTTGTGGATCTGTAGGAATAGTTTTGAGTATTATATATACAATTGTATGGATTGTTATGGCTATTGCAGTAAAAGAAACTGTAAATGCTGTATCTAATGAATATAATTCATATAAGAGAAATCTATATTCTTATAATACAAATTATAATTATAATAGTAAATCTTTATTAGATGATTATGATTTCTAATTTCATTGTTATAATGTTATTTTTATTGCATATATTTATAGTATATGCAATTTTTTTTATATAATAGGAAATAATATGACACTTTAAGTTTCGCAACTTAAAGTGAAAATAAATATTTTATTTTCAAAGGAAAGTTCAACATAAGAGCAGAATATATATATCAGGTTTATAAAAAGACATATAACCGTAAATAGTAAATTGGTTATAATATAATTTTAAAAATTGGGTAAATTAGTATTGAAAAGTGTGCTCTTTTGTTATAAAATGAACTCGGTTAATTTATTAACCATTTTTTACAGATGTTAAATAAGACATCAGATGGGAGGAATTTAAATGTCAGTAAAAGTAGCTATAAATGGATTTGGACGTATAGGACGTCTTGCATTTAGACAAATGTTTGGAGCAGAAGGGTATGATATCGTTGCAATAAACGATTTAACTAGCCCAACAATGTTAGCTCATTTATTAAAATATGATTCAGCACAAGGAAGATATGCAAAAGCAGATTCTGTAGTGGCTGGAGAAGATTCTATCACAGTTGATGGAAAAACAATTAAAATTTATGCGGAAAAAGATGCCAATAATCTTCCATGGGGAGAATTAGATGTTGATGTTGTATTAGAATGTACAGGATTCTACACATCAAAAGATAAAGCAATGGCTCATATTAATGCAGGAGCAAAAAAAGTTGTTATATCTGCACCAGCAGGTAAAGACCTACCAACAATAGTATATAGTGTTAATGAAAAAATATTAACTCCAGAAGATAAAATAATATCAGCTGCATCATGTACAACTAACTGTTTAGCACCAATGGCAGATGCACTTAATAAATATGCACCAATTCAATCAGGAATAATGTGTACAGTTCACGCTTATACAGGAGACCAAATGTTATTAGATGGTCCACAAAGAAAAGGAAATTTAAGAAGAGCAAGAGCTGCAGCTATAAATATTGTTCCAGCATCATCAGGTGCTGCTAAAGCTATAGGATTAGTTATTCCAGAGCTAAATGGAAAATTAATTGGAGCTGCTCAAAGAGTTCCTGTTGCAACAGGATCTACAACTATATTAACAGCTGTAGTAAAAGGTGAAAATGTTACAGTTGAGGGTATTAATGCTGCAATGAAAGCTGCATCAAATGAATCTTTTGGATATAATGAAGAAGAAATTGTTTCTTCAGATGTTGTAGGAATGAAATATGGATCTTTATTTGATAGCACACAAACTATGGTAATAGATATGGGAAATGGAGAATATCAAGTTCAGGTAGTATCTTGGTATGATAATGAAAACTCATATACAAGTCAGATGGTAAGAACAATAAAATATTTTGCTGAGCTAGGATAATAAAATAATAGAGGCGGATAATAAATTCATAATATAAAAAAATTATAATATAATTAATTTATATTGGAAAATCCGCATTTTTGTTTGAATTAAGGGCAGAAATTTTATCTGTCCTTTTCATGCTTATATGAGAATAAAGCAAGATTATATCAATTTATTGATAGAAAGAGAGGCTAATATGGCAAAAAAGACTGTTAAGGATATTGATTTAAAAAACAAAAAGGTATTTGTAAGATGTGACTTTAATGTTCCATTAGATGATGATGGAAACATAACAGATAATAGAAGAATTGTAGGGGCATTACCAACAATTAAATATTTATTAGAAAATAATTGCAAAATTATTTTATGCTCTCATCTTGGAAGACCAAAGGGAGAAGTTAAACCAGAATTTTCATTAGCACCTGTTGCAAAAGAGCTATCTAAATTATTAGGTAAAGAAGTTAAACTTGCAAAAGATGTTGTTGGTGAAAGTGCAAAAGAATTAACTTCAAATATGAAAAATGGTGATATTGTATTATTAGAAAATGTTAGATTTGATGCAAGAGAAGAAAAAAATGATCCAGAATTCTCAAAAGAACTAGCATCAATGGCAGAAATATTTGTAAATGATGCATTTGGAACAGCACATAGAGCTCATAGTTCAACAGCAGGAATTGCTGAATATTTACCAGCTGTATCAGGATTTTTAATTGAAAAAGAGCTTAAATTTTTAGGTTCAGCATTAGAAAATCCAGAAAGACCATTTGTTGCAATACTTGGAGGAAAAAAAGTTTCTGACAAAATAGGTGTTATCAATAGTTTATTAGAAAAAGTCGATACTTTAATGATTGGTGGAGCAATGGCATACACATTTTTTAAAGCACAAGGATATGGTGTTGGAGATTCAATATGCGAAGTGGATAAATTAGATTTGGCAAAAGATTTAATGGAAAAAGCTAAACAAAAAGGTGTTAAATTAATGTTACCAACTGATACAAAAGTAGGTAAAGAATTTGATCCTGATACAGAGAGCAAAATAGTTTCTTGCAAAGAAATTCCAGATGGTTGGCAAGGATTTGATATAGGAACAGATACAATTAAAGAATATGTAGAAGAAGTTAAAAAGGCTAAAACTGTAATATGGAACGGACCTCTTGGTTTATCTGAATTCAAACAATTTGCTGCAGGAACAGATACAATGGCAGAAACTTTAGCAAATTTAAAAGACTGCACAACAATAATAGGTGGAGGAGATTCTGCAGCAGCAATTGAAAGGGCTGGATTATCAGATAAATTTACTCATATATCAACAGGTGGAGGAGCTTCACTTGAATTTTTAGAAGGTAAAAAATTACCTGGAATAGAATGTTTACAAGATAAATAGGAGGAAAAAATAATGAGAAGAAAAGTAATTGCAGGTAACTGGAAAATGAATATGCTTCCAAATGAAGCAATAAGTATGATTACAGAGCTTACACCTCTTGTAAAAGATACAAATAATGAAGTGATTTTATGTGTACCATATACAGATTTATTTTATGCGTTATTAACAGCTCAAGATACAAATATTAAGATTGGTGCACAAAATATGCATTGGGAAGAAAAAGGAGCATATACTGGAGAAGTTTCTGGAAAAATGTTAAAATCTATTGGTGTTGAATATGTTATAATTGGTCACTCAGAAAGAAGACAATATTTTTCTGAAACAGATGAAACAGTAAATAAGAAAATTAAGGCTGCATTTGCAAATAGTTTAAAACCAATTGTATGTGTTGGTGAAACTTTAGAGCAAAGAGAAGCTGGAAAAACAGAAGAAATAATTACAACTCAAACAAAACTTGCTTTAGAAGGCTTGACAAATGAGCAAGTTCAAAATACAATAATAGCCTATGAACCAATATGGGCCATAGGAACAGGAAAAACAGCTACATCTGAAGATGCAAATAACAGTATTAAAGCAATTCGTAATAAAATTTCAGAAATATATGGAAAAAATGTAGCTGATAGTGTTATAATACAGTATGGCGGAAGTGTAAAATCTTCAAATGCCAAAGAATTATTTACAACATCTGATATAGATGGTGGATTAGTAGGAGGAGCTAGTTTAAAAGCAGAAGAATTTAGCAAAATAGTAAACTTTGACAAATAGTAATAATTTAATTATTCTCATTTTGTCACATATACCTACTAAAATTCATGTGTAAAAGGAAGGTAGAAAAAATGGATAAAAAAACAACAATGCTAATGATAATTGATGGTTATGGCATTAATGAAAATGAAAAAGGAAATGCTGTAAAAGCTGCAAATACACCAAATTTGGATAAGTTATTTAAGACTTGTCCAACAACAGAAGTTTATACAAGTGGTATGAGTGTTGGATTACCTGATGGTCAAATGGGAAATTCAGAAGTCGGACACACAAATATTGGTGCTGGAAGAATTGTTTATCAACAATTAACAAGAATTACAAAATCAATTGAAGATGGAGATTTCTTTAGTATTCCTGAATTTGTTGCTGCAATAGAAAATTGTAAAAAGAATAATTCAAAATTACACATAATGGGTTTGGTTTCAGATGGAGGAGTTCATAGTCATATTCGCCATTTATTTGGTTTATTAGAAATGGCTAAAAGAAGGGACTTTGAAGACGTATATGTTCATTGTTTCTTAGATGGTAGAGATACACCACCAGCATCTGCTGAAAATTATATAATGCAATTAGAAGAAAAAATGAGAGAAAAATCTGTTGGAAAAATTGCTTCTGTTTCAGGAAGATATTATGCAATGGATAGAGATAAAAGATGGGATAGAATCCAAAAAACATATAATGCAATGGTAAATGGTGAAGGTGAAAAAAGTTCATCAGCAACACAAGCTATTGAAGATTCTTATCAAAAAGAAATTTTTGATGAGTTTGTGGTACCAACTGTAATCTGTAATGGAGATTCTCCTGTTGCAACTATTTCTGAAAATGATTCTGTTATTTTCTTTAATTTTAGACCAGATAGAGCAAGAGAAATTACTAGAACATTGGTAGATACAGACTTTAACGAATTTGAAACAAAAAAGAATTTGAATTTATATTTTGTTTGTATGACAGAATATGATGCAACTCTTCCAAATGTTAATATTGCATTTAAACCTGAAAAACTAGTAAATACATTTGGAGAATATATTAGCAATAAAGGGTTAACACAATTACGTATTGCTGAAACAGAGAAATATGCACATGTTACATTTTTCTTTAATGGAGGAGAAGAAAAACAGTATCCTGGTGAAGATAGAATATTGGTTCAATCTCCTAAAGTTGCAACATATGATTTACAACCTGAAATGAGTGAACCAGAAGTAACAGAAAAGGTAGTAGAAGCTATAAATTCAAAAAAATATGATGCAATTATATTAAATTATGCAAATTCTGATATGGTAGGACACACAGGTAGTATGGAAGCTGCAATTAAAGCTCTTGAAGCTGTTGATGACGGTGTTGGAAAAGTAGTAGAAGCAATTAGAAATAATGATGGAATTTTATTAATAACAGCAGATCATGGAAATTCAGAGCAAATGATAGATTATACAACAGGTGAACCACATACAGCTCATACTACAAATCCAGTTCCTTTAATATTGGTAGGTATGGAAAATACAAAACTTAAGTCTGGTAAACTTGCAGATTTAGCACCTACAATGCTTGATATTATGGGACTTGAGAAACCATCAGAAATGACTGGCGAAAGTTTATTAATTAGAGAATAGATTTTTTCTGGTAAAATTATTATAAAAAAATTAATTAATGTACAAAAACGCGGATATTAATATATCCTAAATTAATAGATTAATATCCGCTTTTGTTATATATTTACATAAGAAAGAATAAATGAATTAATGTAATTTGAAAGGAGTAGTTAAAATGATTTATACAAACGAATTAGAAAATATGTGCCCAGTTGCAAAAGGAGCAAACCATGGACCAGCTCCAATTCCTGAAGAAGGAAAATGGGTTAAAGCAAAGGATATTAAAGATATATCAGGTTTTACACATGGTATTGGATGGTGTGCACCTCAACAAGGAGCTTGTAAATTAACATTAAATGTAAAAGATGGTATTATTCAAGAAGCTTTAATTGAAACAATTGGATGTTCTGGAATGACACATTCTGCAGCTATGGCTGGTGAAATTTTAACAGGAAAAACAATATTAGAAGCATTAAATACAGATTTAGTTTGTGATGCTATTAATACTGCTATGAGAGAGCTATTTTTACAAATAGTTTATGGTAGAACACAATCTGCTTTTTCAGAAGGAGGATTAGCTGTTGGTGCAGGACTTGAAGATTTAGGAAAAGGTCATGTAAGCCAAGTTGGAACTATTTATTCTAGTAGCTTAAAGGGACCTAGATATTTACAATTAACAGAAGGATATATTGTAGAATTAGGGTTAGATAAAGATGATCAAATTATAGGATATAAATATGTACATATGGGAAAAATGATGGATAACATTAAATCTGGTATGGATCCAATGGCTGCTATTGAAAAAGCTACTGGAACATATGGTAGATTTGATGAAGCGGTTAAGAAAATAGACCCACGTAAACAATAAAAATCAGTAAAAGAATTTTATAGTATCAAATATAAATATCAAAATTTGAAAGGAGAATAAAAATGGCAGTAACATTTGAAAATTATGAAAGAAGAATAGATCAAATTAAACCTGTAATGGAAAAATATGGCATCAAAGATTTTGAAGATGCATTAAAAATTTGTACAGATAAAGGATTTAATCCATATGAAATTACAAAAGGAGTTCAAACAATTTGTTTTGATAATGCAGCATGGGCTTATACTTTAGGAGCTGCAATAGCTGTAAAAAAAGGTTGTACTAAAGCAGCTGATGCAGCTAAAGCAATTGGAGAAGGTTTACAAGCATTTTGTATTCCTGGATCTGTTGCTGATGATAGAAAAGTTGGTTTAGGACATGGAAATTTAGCTTCAATGCTATTATCAGAAGATACTAAATGTTTTGCATTCTTAGCAGGACATGAAAGTTTTGCTGCAGCTGAAGGTGCTATTGGTATTGCAAAATCAGCTAATAAAGTTAGAAAAGAGCCTTTAAGAGTTATATTAAATGGTTTAGGAAAAGATGCAGCACAAATAATATCAAGAATTAACGGATTTACATATGTTAAAACAGATTTTGATTTCTTTACAGGAAAAGTTAATGTAATAGAAGAAATTCCATATTCAAATGGAGAAAGATCTAAAGTTAGATGTTATGGTGCTAATGATGTTAGAGAAGGTGTTGCCATAATGTGGATGGAAGATGTTGATGTTTCTATAACAGGAAATTCAACAAATCCTACAAGATTCCAACATCCAGTAGCTGGTACATACAAAAAAGAAAGATTAGAAGCAGGAAAGAAATATTTCTCAGTTGCATCAGGTGGTGGAACAGGTAGAACATTACATCCAGATAATATGGGAGCAGGACCAGCTTCTTATGGTATGACAGATACAATGGGAAGAATGCATTCAGATGCACAATTTGCAGGATCTTCATCAGTTCCAGCACACGTTGAGATGATGGGATTAATAGGAATGGGTAATAATCCAATGGTTGGATGTACTGTTGCAATAGCTGTTGCTGTTGAAGAATCAATGAAATAATTATGATTCTGAAATATTGTGTAATTTTAAAGTAATAGTATTATAGAATTCATAATGTTTAGTGTAAACAATATTAGTGTTTACTTTGAATATAAAAATAAGAGCAGATATAAATTTTAAATATGCAAATTTTTAAAATTTGACATATTGACCAAATTTATATCTGTTTTTTTGCTCTATTAACGATTTTATAAATTAATGAATATTATGTATAAAATAGAAAGGAGTAAGATAAATGAATAATATTCAAATTGAGAAAATATCTGATAGGCTTTTTTTTGATAATACTGAAATTCTAAAATATGAATTAGAATATCCACAAATTACAAATTCTAATTATACTATAGGACAAAGGGTTTTTAATTTATATAATCAAAATTTTATTAATAATTTGAGAAAATATATATTAACAGATTTATATAAGTCCGCAATAGAAACATACAAATATAATAAAGCAAATGGATTTCCAATAATGGTTTATGAAATTGTATTAAATTGTAATATAACAGAAAATTATAAAAATATTGTAAGTTTATTTTCAGATCAGTATATATTTACAGGTGGTGCACATGGTGACACAACTAGAATAGCGCAAAATTGGGATTTGGCGGTTGCAAGGCAGTTTGATTTAAGTAATATGTTTCCACAAAATCCATACTATATTATTGATATCTTGAAAGAGATAAATAAACAAATTCAGGAACAAATTGAAAAAGAAGGTGCTAATATATATTTTGATGATTATTGCCAATTAATTTTAGATACTTTTAACCTAAAAAATTTTTATATTACATCAAAATATATAAATGTATTCTTCCAGCATTATGATATAGCACCATATTCTACGGGAATTCCAACATTTAAAATTGATATAAATAAAATAAGATCAAGAGCTGAAAAAAACATATAAAATTTTATATTTTATATGTTTTTTTTAAGGATATTTTAAGAATTAAGTTTTAAAATCTTAGCAAGAAAAGTAGATGAAATAAATAGTCCTGAGTTGAATATGCCTGGAGGAAATATGATGAATCCTAATCAAAATAGTGATTCAGTCGAAGCAACTGCTACAACAATAGTTAATGGAAATGAACAATCATTAACAGAAAAATATATTTCAACAAATAGTGATGAAAGTGCAATATTAGTTGAAAATGGAGGAAATGCAACTATATCAAATGCTGTTATTGATAAAAGCTCTGGAAATAGTACAAACACTGAAAATTCAGAGTTTTATGGTGTAAATGCAGGAATACTTGTAAAATCAAATTCAACAGCAACAATAAAAAATGCTACAATATCAACAAATGCTAAAGGAAGCAATGCTGTTTTTTCAACTGGAACAGATTCAAAAATATATATTAGTGATTCCACTATTACAACAGAAGGAGAATCATCTTCTAGAGGTTTAGATGCAACATATGGAGGATATATTGAAGCTGATAATGTAAAATTTCAACTAAAGGAGGATCTTGTGCTGCTCTTGCTACGGATAGAGGTGAAGGCACAATTATTGCAAAAAATTCTAATTTTGAAACAAATGGAGCAGGATCTCCAGTAATATACTCAACTGGAAATATATCAATTACAGATTCAATTGGAACTGCAAATGGAGCTCAGACAGTTGTAATAGAAGGAAAAAATTCCGCAACAGTAACAAGCTCTAAACTATATGCAACAGGTACAGGAAATAGAGGAAATGTTGATATTGCGGGAGTAATGATATATCAGTCTATGTCAGGGGATGCATCTGTTGGAACAGGTAATTTTACAGCTAAGGATTCAACTTTAGAGCTAGTATCAAGCTCTAAATATTATAAAACAGCTCCAATGTTTTTTATAACAAATACAGATGCAATAATTAATTTAGAAAACACAAAACTAAATTTTGGAAGTAATATTCTTATAAGTGCAAAAGGAACTGATCAATGGGGAAAAAGCGGATTAAATGGAGGTAATGTTACTTTAAATGCTGTAAATCAAGTTATGGAAGGAAATATTGAATTAGATAATATATCTACATTGAAGATGAATTTATCAGATAATTCTTCATATGAAGGAACTATAAATTCAGAAAATACAGCTAAGAATATTTCTTTAAAAATAGATAGTTCATCAAAAATAAAATTGACAGGAGATTCTTATGTAACATCTCTAGAAGATGAAGATACAAATTACAATAATATAGATTTTAATGGATTTAAGCTATATGTAAATGGAGTAGCAATTAATTAAGTACAAAATAAGTCATGTTGATTAAAGAAGATTAATAACTTTTCACAAAGTAAATGTTATTAATCTTTTTTTCTGCTCTATGCAATAAAAGTTATATAACATATAAATTATCAATTATATTTTATTTATGCAATATTGTATTATTATTAAAATATATGATATAATTGCCCTAAAATGACAATAAACTTTCAAGGTCAAGAATATGAATTATATGAAAAAGGTAAAGAAAAAGTAGAAACATATTATGAAATGACAGATGTAGGTTTAAATGAAAAAGCAAGCTATTATGAATATATAAATAATGAAAACTTATTTATATCAATTGAAAAGTGGAAGAATCAATTGGAAGTAAGTATTGGAAAAGGACTTAAAATAAAAGATATAAAATAAATTTTTGTTCAAAAGGGGAATTGAGAATTATGTTAAAAAGAGGGCAAATTATATATATTGATAATGTAAAATATATAGTTAGCAATATGGTAAAGTATATGGAGGATACTTGGATATGGTACGAGTACGCTGTTAAGGGGGAAAATGGAGAATATAAGTGGTTATGCATTGAAAATGATGAAAATGGAAATTCTGAATATTCGCTGTATGAACCATATAGAGGCTATATAAATGATAGTGAAATGTCAATCAACATTAATGATGTAGAATATGAATTATATGAAAAAGGCACAGCATATGTAAAAGATTATTTTGGCGATGCTGATGTAGATATGAATGAAATTTGTAAATATATTGACTACATATCTAAAGACAAGAGTCATATTGCGTCTGTAGAATATTGGGGGAGTGAAGTTGAAAGAAGTATAGGACAATATATAGATATATCAAGAATTAAAATAACTGATGAATTTGATTTGAAAAATGCAAAATCAGGGAGAAAGTGGAAAATAAATGGTATAATAATATGTATTTTAATAACTGTTTTATTTCTTTCAAAAGTATTAATTTCAATTGTATCTGAATTGTTTGTAAATAAATCAATACAAAAATATATAGAAAAGAATACATTATATGAATATATAACATCAGTTACAAATAATACAAATAATAAAAAAGCAAAAATTTATAAATCTCCATATAATACAATTGATGAAACCGTAAAAAATATTATAGATAGAGTTCCAGAGGGAATAACAAAAACAGTTGATTCAGATCCAGATACAAATAAAGATGGAATAGGATTATATACAAAAAAAGAGTTTGCATATGTGTATGAAGAGGGTAAATATATTTATGTTCAAGTATCAGAAAAAGAGTATGTAGAAAATAATGGAGGCTCAACTTACCATAGTACACATAGATCTTATTATTATAGTACATATAGAAGTTCAAGGGATAGTAGTAAATATTCAAATTATGCATATTCGGCAAGACAACGTAGTATAAATGCTAGAACTTTAAGTGGTGGAGGTACAAGCTCTGGAAAATAAATTAGATTTATAACTAATGTTAAAAATATAAAGGTTTATAGGTTCCTTTAAAAAAACCTAAATATATTATGCAAGGGATGAATTTATACATGGAAACATTTGGAAAAGAAGTTTTAGAAACATTAATATATGGAGGAGTTGGCTTGATTATGATGTTTCTTGTTATGTTTATTTTTGACTTAACAGTACCTTATGATTTTAATCAAGAATTAAAAGAAAAGAATGTCGCATCAGGTTTTATAATAGCTGGTTTATTTATAGCAACTGCTATTATAATTAGAACAGTAATTATATAATTAAAAAGGAGAAGAATTATGGAAGAAACAATTTGGTTTAAATTATTAGAAATGGTTGTATATGTTACAATAGGAATTGTATATGCAATAATTGGATATAGGTTAATGGAATTTAGATATAGAAAACAATTTAAATTAACAGAAGAAGTTGATAATCATAACAAAGCAGTAGGAATTATGATAGGTGGATTGTTTATTGGTATAGCAATTATAATGAGTGGTGTATTATAGTGTAAAAGATAGATGGTGATTAATATGGAAAATAAAGATATAAAATTTGACGGAAGATTATTATTAGTAACAACACTACTAATATCAATATGCTCAATTATATATGAATTAATAATTAGTAGTATTAGTTCATATTTACAAGGTGATAGTATATTACAATTTTCAATTACAATAGGTTTATATATGAGTGCAATGGGAATTGGGTCATATATCTCGAAATATATAAAGAAGGATTTGTTTAATAAGTTTGTTTTTATAGAAATGAGTGTTGGAATATTTGGTGGTTTTTCGAGCCTAATTCTATTTATGGTTAATATTTATACAAATATTTATGATTTAATAATGTATATATTAATAATATTAATAGGTATTTTTGTTGGGTTAGAAATTCCAATATTAACTAGAATTATAGAAGATAATGAAAGTAATGTTAGAAAAAATCTTGCAAATATTTTTACATTTGACTATATGGGAGGATTAGTTGGTTCAATAGCTTTTCCAATTTTACTGTTCCCAAAATTAGGATTTGTATCAACTGCTTTTTTAGTGGGTACTATAAATATGGTAGTGGCATTACTTATAGTTTTGAGATATAAAATTTTTATAAAGAATTACAAAGTTGTTAGGGGAATTTCTATTGTTGCATTGGGGATAATTTTGGTATTTTTATGTATGGGAAATATAATTACAAAAAGTATTGAACAAGGATTGTACAGAGATGATGTTATTTTATCAAAGCAAACAGCATACCAAAAAATTGTAATGACAAAACATAAAGATGATATACGATTATTTTTGGATGGAAATTTGCAATTTAGCTCTACAGATGAATATAGATATCATGAGGCATTAGTACATATTCCAATGATGTATGCCAAAGCACATAATAGAATTTTGATTTTAGGTGGCGGAGATGGTTTGGCAGCAAGAGAAGTATTAAAATATAATGATGTAGATGAAGTTGTACTTGTTGATATAGATAAAGATATGACAGACTTGTGTTCAAGTGATAAGCAAATATCTAATCTAAATAATGGGTCTTTGAAAAGCAATAAATTAACAATAATTAATGAAGATGGCTATATATATGTACAAAAAAATCAAAATAAGTTTGATGTTATAATAATTGATTTTCCAGATCCAAATAATGAAAGTTTAAATAAATTATATACTAATGTTTTTTATAATTATATCAAGGAAAATTTAACAGAAAATGGTGTAATGGTTTGCCAATCTACAAGTCCATACTATGCTAAAAATTCATTTTGGTGTATAAATAAAACAGTAAAGAGCCAATTTAGTAATGTTATCCCATATCACTTACAAGTACCTTCATTTGGAGATTGGGGATTTAATTTAGCTTTTAATGGAAATAATGAAATGAAAAGTCTAATGATAGATACAAAATATTTGAATTCAAGTAATATACCATGTTTATTTGTATTTGGAAATGATGAAATCATATCATTGGATAGTATAGAAGAAAATAGTATGTTTAAGCCAGCTCTTATTACATATTATAATAAAGAGGTTCAAAATTGGTAGATATACAATTAATAAAATAACATCAAGGAGGAGATAAATATTACAATGAAAGCTGTAATGTATAACTATAACACATGGATAAAATATAAACCTGAAGAAGAAATAATACAGGATTTTGAAAATATTTTAATAAGAAGCGGATTTACAATAATTAATAAAGTAGAGCATTATTTTACTAAACAGGGATATACGGGATTGTGGCTACTATCAGAGAGTCATTTTGCAATACATACTTTTCCTGAAGAAGGAAAAATATATATAGAAATATCAAGTTGTGTAAAAAAATACTATGATATTTTTTTGCTTTTTCTGAAAGAATATTTACAAAAAACAGAGCATGAAGAAAAGAAAAATATCAAGATTTAGTTCAGTTATTAGTTTAAAAATGTTACATAATTAATTATGCCATAGTAAATAGATTTAACATTACATAAATTTTTATGAAAGAAGGAATTATTATGAGAAGATTATTTACATCAGAAAGTGTTACTGAAGGACATCCTGATAAATTATGTGATTATATATCAGATAGTATTTTGGATAGCTTCTTAGAAAAAGATCCAAATGCAAGAGTAGCATGTGAAACTGTTGCTGGTAAAGGAGAAATATTCATAACAGGAGAAATAAGCTCAACAGCAGAAGATATTGATATAGAGCAAATTGTAAGAAAGGCCATCAAAGATGTAGGTTATGATAATGCAGAAACTGACATTGATTATAGGACATGCAAGGTTAATATTAATTTAACAAAACAATCACCGGATATTGCTCTAGGAGTAGACAAGTCTTTAGAGCAAAAAGATGGAGAAAATGTTATTTCTGAAGGTGCTGGTGATCAAGGTTTAATGTTTGGTTTTGCATGTGATGAAACAGACGAGTATATGCCACTTCCAATATATTTGGCTCATAAATTGGCAAAAAGATTAACTGATGTTAGAAAAACTGGAATTATTGATTATCTAAGACCTGATGGAAAGGTTCAAGTTACAGTTGAATACGAAGATAATAAACCAGTTAGAGTTGATACTATTGTTATTTCAACACAGCATAATTCTAATGCGGATTTAGAATTATTGAAAAAGGATATAAAAGAAAAGGTTATAAATGTAATTGTTCCATATGATTTATTAGACGATAATACAAAATATTATATAAATCCAACAGGAAGGTTTGTAATTGGAGGACCATTGGGTGATAGTGGTTTAACTGGAAGAAAAATAATTGTTGACACATATGGAGGATATGCTCGTCATGGTGGAGGAGCGTTTTCAGGAAAGGATGCCACAAAAGTTGATAGATCAGCTGCATATATGGCTAGATTTTTGGCAAAAAATATTGTAGCAAATGGATATGCAAAAAAATGTGAAATACAGTTATCATATGCAATTGGAGTAGCAAGACCGGTTTCAATTTATGTAGATACATATGGAACAGGTACTGTTGACGAGAATGTAATAATAGATAAAATATATTCTAAATTTGACTTAACTCCGAGAGGAATTATAAATTATTTAGATTTGCAAAAACCAATTTATAGAAAAACAACTAATTATGGACATTTTGGAAAAAAGGATTTGTCTTGGGAGAAAATTATTGAATTATAATTTTAGAAATTTATAAAATAGATATTAATAATATTTGTGTTGTTTAGATTAAAAAGCAGTATAAACAAGTGAACCAGACTTGTTAGATTTTTTATTTTGGGTTCACCTTAGTTTATACTGCTATTGTTTTTTGATTAAAATGTTTAATTATTTGAGAATTTTTGTTTTACTTGATTTATTTTAGGTTGCTCTGCTAAATCTGTTGAGTACCATCCTCTTTCAGACATTAAATTATAAATTTTGTTTTGAATATCTAAACTTGTATTAAGAGCATCCTTAAAAGCTGTATGAGCTTCTGCTGTAGAAGATTCTACAGTTCCATGCATATATAAATCACAAGCATTTTTTATATTTAAAAGCTCTTTTTCCATTAAATCTCTATCTTCCATAATTAATAATCCTTTCTGCTTTATAATAAAGCTTGATTTTTATAATAAATTTAAAAATTTATTTAATAATTCATTATGAGTTGTTTCTAATTGTTTTACGTAATTAGAAAGAGCAACATCTGATAATTGTTTTGAAGTTAAACCAGAGCATGTTTTCATAAATTTTTCATGTCCTAGTGCATCTTCAACATATAAAAGCTCTTTTGAAGTCATATTAATCACCACCTAATTTTATTATGTTCAAATTTTTTGTATTTAATACATTGAAAATAAAAATAGATTTGTATTTAGAAAATTTTGTAAAAATATGTTGAAAAATACGCATAAGACTGGTATAATCTCATTCAGATAAATTATATAGATTAATATTTTAAAAACAAAGGTGAAAATAAAATGGGTGATATTAATGTATACACAGGTCCAATGAAATGTGGAAAAAGTAATAAAATAATAGATGAAGCAAAGCGTCAAATGATTGCTGGAAAAAAGATAAAAATATTTAAACCAGAGATGGATACACGTTTGGCAAAAGATTATATAATGGATAGAAATGGAAATAAATTAAAAAGTGAAAATATTACTAATATAGAAGAAATTGAAAAATATGATGCAGATGTATATATAATTGATGAATTTCAATTTCTTGAGGGAAATGTTGATTGTATAGAAAAAATGGCAGAAAAAGGAAAGAAATTTTATATTGCAGGTTTAAATTTAACATCAGAGCGTAAACCTTTTGGAAAAATGGGGGATTTACTTTGTGTTTCTGATAATGTTCAAACAATGACATCCATTTGTGAAATTTGTAAAAGAGAAAATGCAATTTTTAGTTATTATAAATTAGGAAATAAAAGTGATGATATTAAAATTGGAGATTCTGAATATATTCCAGTTTGTAGAGCTTGTTATAATGAATTGAAAAATATAAAATAGATATATTAAAATATTAATAAAATAGTATAATTAAAATTTAAGAGCAAACTTATAAATAATAAAGCAACAAATAGAAAAATACTATTTAAGATAAATTAGAATAATTTTAAAAGAGGTATGGAGGAATTTATCATGGAAGAAAATATAAAACATAAAAAAGAGCCATATTTAAGATCAGTTGTAACACTAATTATATACAATAATGGAAAAATATTATTGCAAAAAAGAGAAGACAACGGATGCTGGGCAATTCACGGAGGAGGAATTGAGTTAGGAGAGCAGTATATAGATGCTCTTAATAGAGAAATAAAAGAAGAGCTAAATATTAAGCCTATAAACCCAGAATTGATGGGAATTTATTCTGGAAAAGATTTGTTTAATATTTATCCTAAAAGTAAAGATCAAGTATATATTTTAAATCATGTTTTTTTCTGTGAAAATTATGAAGGAAAAATTGAATTTACAGATGGTGAAGTAGAAGACTTAAAATGGTTTGATTTAGATAATCTTCCAGAAAACTTATTTAAAGTAAATAAACCAATCATTAATGATGTAAAAAAATTTGTTTCTGATAGGAAAGTAATTGTAAAATAATTGTTAATTTTCTGCTAAAAGCAGATTATTATATAAATGGCGTCATGACGCTGTTAAACATAGGAAAAAGAACATTTTGATAAGTCATAAGGAGGAATTTTATTATGATAGCATCAAATCTTAGTGAACTTTCAAAAATGGTTGAAAGAAACCGGAAGGGACGTACAGTTGTTTTAGCAACTGGAACTTTCGACTTATTTCACTATGAGCACCTCAAGTATTTAGAGGGGGCAAAAAAACAGGGAGATATCTTAGTTGTTGCAGTAAAAAGTAATAAGTGTGCTGCACTGAAACATCCAGACAGACCAATAATTGAGGAAGAGCAAAGAGCTGCGATTGTTGATGCAATCAGGTATGTCGATTACACTGTCATTGTAGACTATAATCCAAGTATTAAGCTTGAATTCAATTCGGAAAACAAAAAGCAGGAGGAATGGCTTATTATTTTTCAGGAATTATTTAAGTCTTTGAAACCGGATGTATTGTATTATGAAAATAAACCTGTATTGCAGTCTGCTAGAAACTTTGTTTTTGAAAAGTATGGAGTTATTGGAGTAATGAAAGAGCGTGGAAAATCAGCTTCGACAACTGAGATTATTGAAAAAGTGAGAAAATAAAAAAGAAGAGCACCGATTTTTATCGGTGCTTTAAAATTTATAAATATAAATGAAATTAAATATAAAATATTAAAAAGTAGTTTAATTTATTAGTTATTTTCTTTTTTTGAGTTTCAGAAAACAAAAGTTTAATAATTTATCTCAAAAATTGTCTAGATTGATATAAGAAAAAAATTTGTATAAAAATTACCGAATTTGTAATACTAAAAGTGTAAATACAAAATTTAGTAGATAAGGGGGAAATATATAAATGAAAGCAACTGGAGTTGTAAGAAGAATAGATGATTTAGGTAGAATTGTTATTCCAAAAGAGATAAGAAAAACGCTTAGAATAAAAGAAGGAGATCCACTTGAAATATTTACAGATAGAGAAGGTGGAGTTATTCTGAAAAAATATTCTCCAATTGGTGAACTTTCAGAATTTGCTACAGAATATGCTGAAACTTTAGCAAAAACAACAGGACATATAGCATGTATAACTGACAAAGATACTGTAATAGCTGTTTCAGGTGGATCAAAAAAAGAATATTTAGAAAAAAATGTAAGTAAACAATTAGAGCAAATAATGGATGATAAAGAAAATTATACAAGTAAAGAAAATAATAATACAGCTATACCAATTACAAATAATGAAACAAATGATAAATCTAAAAATGCGCAAGTGGTTTATCCAATAATTGTTGAAGGTGAGTCAATAGGAAGTGTTATTTTACTTTCAAAAGAGCCTAATAGTCAAATGACTGAGGTTGAACAAAAAGTAGTTCAATCAGCTGCAAGTTTTTTAGGAACTCAAATGGAAATTTAAAAGTATATCAATAAATTGAGATATATGAATTTAAAAAAGAATATATATGTATTTAATTTTACATGTATATTCTTTTTTTTAATTTTGATAAATATGAGATTTAACTAAAAGCTCCCAAACTGCACGTTAGTTATTTTAATGTAATGTTCTTATTAAGTTAAGCCGGATATGTGAATATATATATTAAAATTTGTGACTTGCTGGTCGCCCGTACAAAGTAGTGTGAGAATGGTAGTGCCCTCATTTTGATTTTGATAAATGTGAAATTTAACTAAAAGCTCCCAAACTGCGCGTTAGTTATTTTAATGTAATGTTCTTATTAAGTTAAGCCGGATATGTGAATATATATATTAAAATTTGTGACTTGC
>CAKPRA010000035.1 GCA_934180065.1 uncultured Clostridia bacterium
CATATAAGTACATTTTTACTTATGAGTAATATTGAAACTATATACTATATTAAGAATAGATATTTCCTATTATATAAAAAGGTTGCGCCAAAACATTGCACACAAAATTACTGCGTAATTTTGGCGCGCGAACAAAAACGCGGACTTAAAAATGTTTTAAACAGAGCAAATGTTATTAATGTCCGCTTTTGTTCTATATATGAGTGCAATTAAATTATTAACATACAATTTATATCATATTTTTTAGTTTCCGTTTTTGTTGTTGTATTACTAATTTTGCGATTTCATATATTAGTTTTCTTGTTTCTTTTGGACAATCTTTTAATAATTCAGTAAATTCATCATAAAGATAGCTTTTGGCGTCTGTACTTGTTCCATTTAATATAGTGCCTTCATCAATATTTAGTATAGAGCATATTTCACTTAGTCTGGATAGATTTAGATGAGTTGTTCCACATTCTATTCTACTAATATATGTTACAGAAACGTTTAACTTTTCAGCTAAAATTTCTTGAGTTAAATTTTTTTCTGCTCTACTTTTTCGAATTCTTTCTCCAATTATTTTATAATCTAAAGCCATATAATCACCTCACTATATTAAAAAAAATATAGTATTTGAAAACTATTGTACAGAAATTAATAAGTTAATATATACTAATGAGTAAATAAAATAAGTAAAAATTTATTATTATTATATACATATATATTTAGATTATTCGTGTAATAACAATATATTTTAATATATTATAAAATTAAATATTACTTATAGGTTAAATTTATATATTGACATAAAAAATGGATAAGCTTTATAACCTACCCATTTTTTTTTTAAATATATAATATGTATGTAATGTTTATTATTAATCTTGAATTTTATTCTTTTGATTGTGCAGCTTTTTTAGCAGCTAGCCTTTCAGCTCTTTCTTTTTTATCTGAAACAAGCTCTTTCATGGCACCTAAGCTTCCTAATGCTGATGTTGCATCAAATGGAATAAATACTTTGTTTGCTTCACCATCAGCTATTTCTTTTAATGCTTCTAGTGATTTTAATTGAACTAATTTATCATTTGGATGTGATTCCATAACAGCACTATAAACTAATTTTATTTCTTGAGCTTTAGCATCAGCTACTTCTCTAATTGCAGCAGCTTCACCGGCAGCTCTTCTTATTGCAGCTTCTTTATCAGCTTCAGCTTCTAATATAGCAGCTTCTTTTTTACCTTCTGCTAAAGTTATTGCAGATTGTCTTTCTCCTTCTGCTTGAAGAATTAAGGCTCTCTTATTTCTTTCGGCATTCATTTGTTTTTCCATTGCATCTCTTATGTCTGCAGGTGGAGTAATATCTTTTATTTCAACTCTATCAACTTTACAACCCCATTGATCTGTTGCTTCATCTAATACAGATCTTAATTGTTCGTTTATACTATCACGAGAGCTAAATGTTGCATCTAAGTCCATTTTTCCGACAATATCACGTATTGTTGTTATTGCTAAATATTCAATACCTTTTTTTAGTGATTGAATTTCATATACAGCTTTTGCTGGATCTGTGATTTTGTAGAATACAACTGTATCTATTGTTATTGTAACATTATCTTTTGTGATAACTCCTTGTGGAGGTACATCCATTGTTTGTTGTTTTAAACTTACAACAGATCTAACATGGTCCATAAATGGAACAATTATTGTAAGACCTGCATCTGCAACTTTATGAAATTTTCCTAATCTTTCAATTACATATACTTCTGATTGTTTAACTACTTTGATTGCTTTAAATGCAATTATTAAAATAATTACAAGCAAAATTAATAAAAATATTCCCATTATAAAAATCCTCCTAATTTTTTAATTCTTCTAATTCTTTTTCTGTTGTCACAACAAGTTTTACACCATCTATGGCTTTTACTATTACTATTGTATCTTTATTTATTGTTTTTGTTGTGTTTGTTTTTGCAGACCAAATTTCATTATCTACTTTTACTTGACCTTTTCCTGAGATTGGGTCGATATCTGAAATAACTATTCCGGTTTTCCCAATGATTGAGTAAGCATTTGTTTTTATATTTGCTGAGTTTCTTGTAAACCTTCTTACAAATGGTTTGGTACAGAATAGTAATAAAACTGATGATATGCAGAATATTGCAATTTGTATGGTTACATTATCTATGAAAAAACTGCATATAGAAGTTATACCTGCTCCAATACCAACCCAAAAAATAAGAAAGTCGGTAGGAATAACCATTTCGAAGATAATAAATATGCCAGCTAAAATTAGCCAGATTTGCCACATATAATTTTACCTCCTTTTGTTAATACATTTATAATTATACTATATTTTTATGAAAAAATAAAGGTAATATGAAAAATATGTATAAAATTTAGAAAATGCTAGTTAATATTTATAATTGAGGGAAATTTTTTAATATATGCATAAGTTGTAATTAGTAATGATACTACCGCGTAATAGATATTATATAAAAAATTCGAGTCTTGCTGGTCGCCCATACAAAGTAGTTCGCTGATAATCTACATATAGAGAAACTTTATTTAGTTTTGAGGTGTGACGTTAATCGTTTTATTGTGCGTATAGATTACAAATCCAGGTTTACTTCCTGATGGTTTTTTTACGTATTTTATCAAAGTGTAATCAACAGGTACATTAGATGACATTTTAGCTTTACTATAATAGGCTGCTATTTGAGCACATCTAATTAAAATATTCATTGAAGGAGTTTCACCTTTTGTAATTAAAATAGCATGGCTTCCATGAATATCTTTTGTATGAAACCATATATCATTATTTTTAGCTAATTTTGTGGTTAGATAATCATTTTGAACATTGTTTTTTCCAACCAATAGTGTAAAGTTTTCAATTTTATATTCTATAGGTGTAAAGGATTTATCAGTTTTTTTATTTTTAGGTTTCTGCTTTGTTATTTTTGTGTTTGATTTTAGGTGAGTTCGTTCAAATAAAGAATTTTCAGAAATTTCTGAAAATATTTCATCAATATCCGAAATATTTTTAGCGGCATCAATTTCATATATAATGCTCTCTAAATAATCAAGCTCTGTAATAGTTTCTTTTTTTTGTTGATTTACTACCGCTAAGGCATTTTTTAATTTATTATATTTTTTGTAATAATTTTTCGCATTTTGCGAAGGAGTCCTATTTTTATCAACTGGTACAGTTTCTTTTTTATTTGTATAATAGTTATCTAATAGGATTTTGTCAGTATCAAACTGAGAAAATTTGTACATGTTTGCAGTTATTAATTCTCCATATAACTTATACATTTCCATATTTTCGCATTCTTTAATTTTTTGATTTATATTGTATAGTTTCTTTTTTATTTTTGATAAGGTAGTCAAGACAAGTTTCAAAACATTATTTTTATAAGACTTAAAAACTATATTATTTTCTTTTTCAAAGTAAAAATCATCTATATAAAAATTAGCCTGCAATAATTCTTGAGTTTCTTGAAGTGCTATTGAAAAATCATTTTTATATGAAATAATAGAAACTTTGTTATTATCAAGATTATTTAATGTATCTGTAATGTATTTATATATTATTTTTAAATTATTTGTATTTACATCATTTGAAATATTACATTTTTCAATAATTGCCTGAATGTATAATTTACTGATTCCTGTAAATGTTGATGATATACCAGTATCAAGTTGCTTTTGATCTACTAATAATTTATAAAATTCATCAAATGTTTTTATTTCTGAGAAATCTTTTTTATCATTTTTCGGAATTTCATATTCTCTAGCAGGCAAGATATCTCTTAGTGAATTTTCATCTTTTGATAAATGCCTTAAACTATCAATTATAATGTTCTTCTCATTGGTTAATATAATATTGCTGTGTTTTCCCATCAATTCAATTATTAATTTTTTATAAACAATATCATTTAGCTCGTTAAAACATTCTAATTCCATATAAACAATTCGCTCTAAACCTAATGTGTATATTTTTCTAATTTTAGCTCCAATAAGGTGCTTTCTAAGAAACATACAAAAACCAGGAGCATTTAGAGGATTAGGTTTTTGATGTGTTGTCAAATTTATTCTATATGAATCAGAAGAAATAGAAATATTTAATGCATAATTTACTCCTTTTGAATATATTCCAAGAACTATTTCATTTTTATTTGGCTCATACACTTTATTTATTTTTCCTCCTAAAATAGAGGAATTTAATTCATTTACAATTTTTTTTGTAACAATTCCGTCAAATGCCATTTGAGCACATCCTTTCAAAATTTATTTCCTACTATATAAGAAGGCTAAGTCAAAACTTTGCCCACATTATATTACAATTACTTTTTTTAGTAAAGATTAAATATTTGTCACTATTTACTATACAGTTATTAATAATTACCATATATGTATATATTTAAAAAGTAAAGCTTCAACACCATAAAATTAATAACAAATTTAATTTTGTAGAGTAGGATATGTGAATATATATATTAAAAAAAGTGACGCGCAGCTTGGGAGCTTTTAGAAAACATCTTAATATCACCAAACCAAAACGAGGGCTCTACCATTCTCACACTGCTTTGTAAGGGCGACCAGCAAGGAACGAATTTTTAATATATATATTCACATATCCGGCTAAAAAAAAGTAAAAAGCAACCAAATAAGAGTCCTACCATTATTTATTAAAAATTTTACATATTTTTTTTATAAAGGATAATTTTCAAATTTGTGGGAAAAATATGTGAAAACATATTTACAAGGAGTGGAAAATTTTTGATGAATAAATACAAAGTTTTAGATGTTGGTGGTGCACTTTTAAATACTGAACAATTAGAAAATTATTTGCAAAAAATTGCTGCTGATCAGATTTTAAAATCCAATTCTGATAAGAATACGTATCCGGTTCCCAGAGTTAAGGAAAATCTAAATTTTATATATGATGTATATAATTTTTTGAATGAGGATTTAAAAAACAAAATTCCAATTTATCCAGCAGGGGAATGGATTCTAGATAATTTCTATATAATTGAGAAAAATGCTAAAATTATTATTAAAAATTTGCCCATAAAAAAATACACTCGATTAATAGGTATTGCAAATGGGGCAAATAAGGGATTTGCAAGGGTATATGTTTTAGCTAAAGAAATTGTTTCTTATACAGATGGAAAAATTGATGGTGATAACTTGGAACTTTATTTAAAAAGCTATCAAAATAAAAAGACTCTTAGTATGGAAGAATTGTGGAGTATTAATATATTTTTGCAGATTGCCTTAATTGAAAAAATTAGAATCATTTGCGAAAAAATCTATTTATCACAAATGCAAAAAAGAAAAGTTGAGAATATAATTGGCAGATTAGTCGATTTTAGCCAAAATACAATGTTTAGAGTTCCTAAAACATATAATTTGAAACTGCAAGAAAATGTTGAATCAAAATACCCATTTATAGAGTATATGTCTTATAGACTTAAACAATATGGAAAAAATGCGTATAGCTACTTGGAAATACTAGAAGAGCAAGTTAACAAAATGGGAAGTAATATATTTGATTGCATAAATAGAGAGCATTTTGATATTGCAACCAAAAAAATTTCTATTGGAAATGCTATTATGAGTATTAATGCCCTAAATAGACTAAATTTTATTGAAATTTTTAATAGAACAAATGGGGTTGAAGAGGTATTAAATAGAGATCCGGCTGGTGTTTATGAATTTATGGATTACAAAACAAAGGAATATTATAGAGCGGAAATTGAAAAGATTGCAAAAAAAACAAAAATATCTGAGATTTATATTGCAAGAAAATGTTTAGAATTAGCTGAAGAAAAATCAAATGAGGATTTTAGTGAAGTAACTAGTATTAATAAAAAAAGTCATGTTGGATATTATCTAATTTCTGATGGAAAAACTGAGCTTATCAGTAATTTACTTAATAAAAAAATATCCAAGATGTCAAAGTCTGGAAAGTCTAAATTATATATTGAAGGTGTTTCTTTTTTAGCGGTTATCTTATGTAGTTTGTTAGGTTGGTATATTCAAATAAAAGTTGGTTATTTTTTATTAGCATTTATCGTTTTTTTATTATCTATTATACCTGTAAAAACAATATTGATAAAAATTATTCAATATATTTCTGGTAAATTTGTTAAACCAAAATTGATACCTAAATTAGACTTTTATGATGGAATTCCAGAAAAATATGCTACGATGGTTGTTATCCCTACTATAGTTAAAGACAAGAAAAAGGTCAATGAAATAATGGATAAATTAGAAGTTTATTATATGGCAAATAAAAGCGAAAATTTGTATTTTACTTTGTTAGGAGATTGTAGTAGCTCTAAAAATGAAAGCGAAGATTTTGATAAGGAAATTATACAAGCAGGAATTGAGAAATGTAATAAATTAAATGAAAAATATTCAGAAAACAGTTTTCCAAAATTTAATTTTATTTATAGAAAGAGAACCTGGAGTAATGGGGAAAATTGTTTTTTGGGATGGGAAAGAAAAAGAGGTCTATTAGATCAATTTAATAATTACATTTTAAATAAGTGTAGTGATAATGAATTTTATAACGGAGAAGATTCTGTTAATAATAATAAGATCGAAATCTCAAAAAAGTTAAGTGATACAAGCTTTTTAGAAAATACTTTTGAAAATATAAAGCAGGAGTTTCCAAAAATTAAATATATTATAACTTTGGATTCTGATACAAGTTTGGTCTTAAATACTGGACTTGAACTTGTTGGGGCTATGGCTCATATTTTAAATAAACCTGTGTTAAACGAAAATAAAAATTTGGTTATAGATGGATATGCAATTATGCAACCAAGAGTTGGTATTAATTTATTAGAAACTAGAAAAAGTATTTTTACAAAAATATTTTCTGGTCTTGGTGGAACTGATTCATATACAAATGCTATTTCTGATTTTTACTTTGATAATTTTGAAGAAGGGATTTTTACAGGAAAAGGAATTTATGATTTAAAAGTTTTTTCAGAGGTTTTGAAAAATGAAATTCCGGAAAATACTATTCTAAGTCATGATTTATTAGAAGGGTCATATGTTAGATGTGGTTTAGCATCTGATATTATGCTTATGGATGGATATCCAAGCAATTATAAGGCATACAAAACTAGACTTCATAGATGGATAAGAGGAGATTGGCAAATTTTTTCTTGGGTATTTAAAGATAGATTAAATATATTATCAAAATCTAAAATTTTAGATAATATTAACAGAAGTTTAAATGAATTTTTTGTTTTAATATTATTAATAATTAATTTATTTGTTAGAAGTAAGACTATTGCTATAATATCTATTATTTCAATTCTAATTCCATATATTTTAGAATTTTTGAATAAAATCATATGTAAGAAAGATGGAGAATTAACACAGCGTAAATTTGCTAAGGAAATTAATGGTTGTATTTCTATTTTTTATAAAATGATAATAGATATTGCTTTGATTCCAGATAAAGCTTATTTGTCTATAAATGCTATAATTAAAGCTTTATATAGAATTATTAAATCAAAAAAACATTTATTAGAATGGACTACTGCTGAAGAAGCGGAGAAAATGGCAAAAAACGGAATTGAACCATATATAATTGACATGTTACCAAGTATAATAATTGGTGGAGTTTTTGTGGCTTACAGTATATATGTTAATTCTATTTTTAATCTAATATTAGGAATTTTGTGGATTATTTCTCCAATAATAATGTGTTATATTAGCAAACCAATAATATATAAAAATAAATATGATGAGTTAAATGTTGATGAAAAGAATTATGTTCTTGAAATTGGAGAAAAAACATGGCTATTTTTTAAAGAGCTTTTAAATAAAAGAGGAAATTATTTGCCTCCTGATAATTATCAGGAAAATAGAAAAGAAAAGGTTGTTTATAGAACTTCACCAACCAATATTGGTTTGGCATTATTAAGTGTTGTTGCAAGTTATGATTTGAATTATGAAAATAAGGAAAATACTATTAATTTGTTGAAAAAAATGATGGATTCAATTGAAAAGTTACCAAAATGGAATGGACACTTATATAATTGGTATAATATTGAAAATTTAACTCCATTAATTCCAATGTATGTATCATCTGTTGATAGTGGAAACTTTATTGGATATTTATATGTTTTAAAACAATTTTTGATTAGAGAAAATGATTATTCAGATGATATTAATAATATGATTAATTCAATTGATAATATTATTGATAATACTGATTTTTCAAAATTATTTGATAATAAAACTGGTTTATTCTCAATTGGATTTAATATTGAAGAAAATAAAATGACAGATTCTTATTATGATTTATTAGCATCAGAGGCAAGACAGACAAGTATTGTGGCTATTGCTAAAAAGGATATTTCTGCAAAGCATTGGAAAAATTTGAGTAGAACATTAACTGTTCTTAATAAGTATAAAGGTTTAATTTCATGGTCTGGTACGGCTTTTGAGTATTTAATGCCTACAATTAATGTTAAAAGATATCCTAATAGTTTATTGGATGAATCTTGCAAATTTATGATAATGAGTCAAATGGAATATGCTAAGAGATTGGGAATTACATGGGGAATTTCTGAAGCGGCGTTTAATTTGAAAGACCTAAATGGAAACTATCAATATAAAGCATTTGGAATACCATGGCTTGGATTGAAAAGAGGCTTAGCAGAAGAAATGGTAACATCTTCATATGGGTGTATGCTTGCAATTAATGATGTTCCAAAACAGGTAATTAATAATATGAAACAGCTAGAGCAAAGAGGTATGTATGATAAATATGGTTTCTATGAATCAATTGATTATACTCCAAGTAGAGTTAATAAAGGCGAAAAAAGCTCTGTTGTAAAAACTTATATGGCTCATCATCAAGGTTTAATTTTATTGTCTATTGATAATTTAGTTAAAGATAATATTTTACAAAAAAGATTTTTCGAAAATCCTGAAATTGAGGCAATAGATATACTTCTTCAAGAGCGTATGCCAGATAATGTTATTATTGCAAAAGAGAAAAAGGAACATGTTGAGAAGATAAAATATGTTGATTATGATTATTATTCAGAGCGAATTTTTGATAAGAAAAGCGAAGATATTAATGAGTATAATTTAATATCAAATAATGATTATACAATTCTGATTGATAAAAATGGAAATGGATATAGCAAATATAAAAATAATATTATAAATAGATTTAAAGAAACAGATGATATTGATGAGGGAATTCACTTTTTTATAAAAGATGTAGAAACTAATAAAATATGGTCTTCTGCTAATTTAAAATTCTTAAATAATGAACAAAAAGGAAATGTAATTTTTAGTCCTGATAAAAGTGAGTTTTCGAAATCTTATGAAAATATAAAAACAACTTTATCAGTATTGGTTGCTCCTGAGGATCCAATTGAAATAAGAAATTTGAATATTAAAAATATTGGAAATACTAAAAAAACTTTAGAAATATCAAGTGTTTTTGAACCAATTATTTCTAGTTTTCAACAAGATCATTCACATAAGGCATTTAATAATTTATTTTTGTCATATGATATGATTGATAATATTTTAGTAATTAGAAGAAAATTTAGAAATGTGGGTGAGAAAGATTTATTTTTGGCAATTAGTCTTTATTCGGAGGAATCTTTAACAAGTGAAATTGAATTTGAGATTGATAAAAATAATTTATGTGGAAGATATGGGTTGGGAGTTCCGGCTCTAATTAGAGATTCAAAACCATTTAGTAAAAAAATAGAAAATACGACAAATCCAATTGTGGCATATAGAACTGCTATTGAAATAGATAAAAATAATGAAAAAAATATAAATTTAATTATAAGTGTATCAGAAAATAGAAATGAAGCAATTAAAAATGTTCAAAAATATTCTGATTTTGAGGTAATAGAAAGGGCTGTTAAATTATCCAGAGCACAAGTTGAAGCAAAAATACAGTATTTGGGAATTAGTGGAAAAGATGTTAATTTGTATCAAAGGATTTTATCACATTTGTTGTTAAAGTGTGGAAAACCTAATATTAAAAACAGGAAAAATAAAATATATAAAACTTCAGAGCTATGGAAACTTGGAATTTCGGGAGATAATCCTATTTTATTGGTAAAAGTTAGCGAGATTGCAGAAATAGATATAATTAAAGAGCTTGTGAAAGCATATGAGTATTATCAGATACAAAATATAAAAATAGATTTAGTAATTATTAATGAAGAAATTGAATCTTATGAAAACTATTTACAAGAATCTATTAATGAAATTATATGGAATTTTAGGAGCTCATCTAGTCCAAATGGAATATATGTTTTAAATAATTTGAGTGATCAAGATAAGGAGTTATTAGAAGTTAGATCAAATCTTATTCTTTGCGGTAATTATGGAAAAATCGATTTTCAATTAGATGAGTTAGATTATGATTATATTAAAAATCTGAAAAATATTAAATTTCAGGCAAAAAATAGTCTAAAAAATAATTTTGATAAAACAGATGAAATTGATAAAAAAATAAACTTGCAGAATTTATTATATTTTAATGAATATGGTGGTTTTAGCAGTGATGGTAAAGAATATATAATAAATATTAATAAAGATAAAAAATTGCCTTTATCATGGAGTAATATTCTTGCAAATGAGAAGTTTGGAACTGTTGTTACAGAAAATATGGGTGGATATACTTGGTATAAAAACTCAAGATTAAATAGAATCACAGCATGGAATAATGATCCAGTAAGAGATGTTCAATCAGAAATAATTTATTTTTCTGATTTAGAAAATAATAAAGTTTGGACTCCTTCATTAAGTCCAATGGAAGATGAAAATGAATATTATATAAAATATGGTCTAGGATATGCCAAATATATTCATTGTTATGATTCTATTGAACAGAATATCGAAATTTTTGTTCCAAAAGATGATTCAGTTAAAATTAATTTAATAACATTAAAAAATTTATTGCCACAAAAAAGAAAATTAAAATTAACTTATTATTTGAAAAATGTGCTAGATGAAGATGAGTTGAAAAGCAATGGATTTATTGATTTATCTTTTGATGAAAATAATAATTGTATTGTTGCAAAAAATATAGTAAATAGTGAATTTTCAAATTATATGTATATATCTTCTAGTGAGAAAATAAACTCATATACAGGTAATAAAATGGAATTTTTCGGTGATGGAGGATTATCAAATCCTGATGGAATAAAAATAGAGCAATTCTCAGGAAGCAATTCTTTAAATTGCGATGGAATAATTGCCTTAAATATAGAATTTGAAATTGATGCATTAGAATATAAGCAAATTGCTCTAATTTTGGGTGCTGAGAATAGCGAAATTGATTGTAAAAATACAGCTTATAAATATAGTAAAGTAGAAACCTGTACAAGAGCACTTGAGCAAGTTGCTAAGTTTTGGAGTGATTTCACTAATAAAATGAATATTAATACACCTATAGATTCTATAAATATATTATCTAATGGCTGGATTATTTATCAAGCTTTATGTTGTAGAATATTGGCAAGAACAGGATATTATCAATCTGGAGGTGCATATGGATTTAGAGATCAATTACAAGATAGTATGTGTATGAAATATTTTGATTCAGAGATAACTAAAAATCAAATTATAAAGCATAGCAAACATCAATTTATTGAAGGTGATGTACTACATTGGTGGCATGAAGAAACCGGAAGAGGTATAAGAACAAAATTTTCTGACGATTTGTTGTGGCTACCATATGTTGTAGCAGATTATGTAGAATATACGGAAGATTATGGAATTTTGGATATAGAAACAAATTATCTAAAAGGTGAAATTTTAGATGAGAATATTGATGAAAAATATGATCTTTATGAAAAGTCTGATGAAAAAGATAATATATATAATCATTGTATTAAAGCAATATTAAGATCATTGAATTTTGGGGAACATGGATTACCTAAAATTGGATCAGGGGATTGGAATGATGGTTTTAGTAATGTTGGAAATCTTGGAATTGGTGAAAGTGTGTGGCTAGGATTTTTCTTATATGATGTTTTGGATAAGTTTATAAAATTAGCTGAATATAAAAATGATGAAAATAGTGTTTCTAAATTTAAGGAGTATAAACTAAGATTAGAGCAGGCATTAAATTCAAATTGTTGGGATGGAAGATGGTATAATAGGGCTTTTTGTGATGATGGAGCAATCTTGGGAAGTATTCATAATCAAGAATGCAGAATTGATAGTATTGCTCAAAGTTGGTCTGTAATTTCTGGTGCAGGTGACGAAAACAAAATATATATCGCAATGGAAAGTTTAGAAAATCACTTAGTTGATAAAAATAATGGTATTATAAAATTATTGGACCCACCTTTTGAAAATGGAAATTTAAATCCAGGATATATAAAAGCTTATTTGCCAGGTACAAGGGAAAATGGTGGACAATATACACATGAGTGTTGTTGTTGTGAACAGTTTTTGTAAAATATGCTTGATTTCAAGCAAAATTAGGAAAATGGTCACAAGAAAAATCCAACTATAAAATATTGATACTCTTAAATACATAAACAAAAAGGGTTTATTAATTTTAAATTATATGTTAAAATGAAAACGATAGTATGATTATAAAGGATTATGAGGTGAAAATATGAGTTTATCTAAAATAAATTCAAGAATAAATTTAGAATATTTAAAAACTGAAAAGGAAAATTTATATTTTGAGAGGAAAAAAGCAAAAATATCATTACAGGATTTAGCAAATGAAATTGCTTCTTTTGCAAATTCAAACGGTGGTATAATAGCTGTTGGAATATGTGATGATGGGAAAATAGAAGGTTTTAATGTATATGGAAAAGACAAATTAAATGACTGTCAGAAGGTTGTTACCAATTTTTTAAAGAATACACCAACATACAGAACTGAATTAATAGAAATAAAAAATGAAAAAGGTGAAGATGATAATTTATTGCTATTTCATATTGAGCCTGAGTTAAATTATTTAATTAGGAACAATAAAGATGAAGTGTTCTGTAGGCAGGGAGATTCTTCGATAAAATTAAATGCTAATCAAATAAGAAGTTTGGAATATGACCGAAAAGAAAGAGATTTTGAAGCTGAAGTACTATTAGAATCATCTATAAATGATATTGATACAGAGGTTATGAAAATTTATAAAAAGAAAATAGATACAGATTTATCAGATGAAGAGGTTTTAAAAGCTAGAGGATTTTTAAGAGAAAAAGATGGAAAATATCATCTAACTAAAGCAGGAATGCTATTATTTGGAAAAAATCCATCGATATATTTACCAAGTGCAAGAGTGAGAGTATTAAAATTTGAAGGAACAGAATTTCAAGTTGGAACCGAAATGAATATAATAAAGGACAGAACATTTGACAAGTGTTTATATAGAACACTTGAACAAGCCAGAGAATTTATTAATTCACAATTGAGAGAATTTACACATTTAAATCAAGATGGTGTATTTGAAACTGTTGCTGAATATCCAGAATTTGCGTGGTATGAAGGATTAGTAAATGCAGTATGTCATAGGGATTATTCTAATAGTGGAGAATATATAATTGTAAAATTATTTGATGATAGATTAGAAATATCAAGTCCAGGAAGATTAGGTGGATTTGTTACATTGGAAACTATGAAGAATAAAAGATATTCTAGAAATCCACAAATTGCAAGAGTTTTAAATGAAATGGGGCTTGTAAGAGAACTTAATGAAGGTGTAAAGAGAATATATAGTGAAATGCAAAGATTTTATTTAAAAGATCCTATTTATTCAGAACCAGATAGAAATTCTGTTTTATTAGTATTAGATAATAATATTGCAGTTAGAGCAAATAGAAAGCAGGAAACTTTGAAAAACATGGATGTCATGAAAGATAAGTGGGACTTGTTAAGCTATCCAGAAAGACAAATATTGCAAGTTATTAACGATAAAGGGTCTGTTACTTCAGAGGATGTTCGTAAGATTATAAATAGAGGAAAAACAACTGCTGTAAAGCTTTTGAATAGATTAATGGAACTGGATTTGATTGTTTGGACAGGAACATCTAAAAAAGATACACATGGAACGTATATAATGAAATAAAATATTTTTTGCTGACATTGAGCACGGATTAGTACAGATTAGCACAAATTAACACAGTTCAGTACAGTTCAACACAGTTCAGCACAGTTCAGCACAGTTCAGTACAGTTCACTTTTGGTGAACTGCATTTAGTAATATTGAAAGTAAACTTTAAGAATTAAAATCTTAAGGTTTATTTTTTTGCCTAATTTTATTACTATAGGCAACTAAAATAGGCTGGAATTTATATTTGATGCAAATTACTAATAAAAGAAAGGAGATGAGGTTATATGGACAAGCAGAGGCTAAAAGGTTTATGGATACCAGCAGAAATATTATTAGATGAAAATTTATCCGACAAAGAAAAAATAATACTATCAATAATTCTATACTTAAGCAAAGAAACTGGAAGTTGTTTTGCAAGCAATAAATATCTAGCAAGTATTGTAAATGTAACCTCTGACAGAATATCAAAAATAGTTAGTATGTTACATAAAAAGAAATACATAGAAGTAAAATTGAAATATAAACTGCAAAGTAAAGAGGTTGAAAACAGACAGATAATACCAAATAAAAATAAAATGCTGTTATATACTCAAAGTATAGGTAAAAGTACCTATAGCAATAGTTCAAAAGAACCATATCCTATAGGTGAAAACAACAAAGATATAATAAATAATAATATAAATAAGAAAATATATAATAACGACAAAGGAACAAATAGAAAAATTCAATTTGAATATGAACAAAGAGATTATTCTAATTTAGATTTTTCAAAATTTTATACTAATCAGTTAAAAAATTAGCATAAAAACAAATCAGTTACCATAGCAGAAATGCTAAATAGGTAGCTGATTTTTTTATCTCGAATGAAAAACATATTATCAAGAAAGATTCATTCGAGATAAGCCATAAAAATGTGAAAACGTTTTTATGGAATGGTACATACAAGCTATTAAGCAAATGCTGGACAAAAAGTATGTACCATTAAAGCTTCTTTTAGAGAAGCTGATAAGGGGTGTGGGGCAAAAGCCCTGCCATACAGACAAACTTGTTTGTCTAGTATGTTAGACATTCATAAGAATGTCGCAAAGAAAAAAACGTGGAGATACAGCAATTAGAAAATAAAAAGGAGGCAAATTAAAATATGAGTTATGCAATAGTTAGAAATGAAAAATTAACAAGAAATGAAGCAAAAGGCAGATATATTCACAATGAAAGAAAAACAAGAGGGCATACTAATAAAGATATTGATCCAACCAGAACATATTTAAACTACTATTTAAAGAACAACGAATTAAGTTATATAAAAGAATTTGATAAACTGAAAGAGGCAAATAAATTACAAGGATATATAAAAAGCAATAGCATAATAATGTGTGAAATGATATTTACATCAGATAAGGAATTTTTTGAAAGAATAGGAGAAGAAGAAACGAAAAGATATTTTGAAGAAAGCTATAAATTTGTATGTAATTATAAAAATTTAGGAGAAGAAAATATAATATCAGCAGTAGTACATAAAGATGAGGGAACACCACATATGCATTTATTGTTTATGCCAGTGGTACATACAAAGGATAAAGAAGGAAATGCAATAGATAAAATATGCTCTCGAGATTTTTGGAAAGGACGAGATAGCTACAGAACTCTACAAAATAATTTTTATGATTATATTACATCAAAAGGATTTGAACTAGAAAGAGGATTGCCTGTAGAAGAAACAGGAGCTAAAAATCAAAGAATGGAAGATTTAAAAAGAATTACTAATTATGAGAATACTAAAAAGGTGTTAGAAAGTATCACAAAAGAACTTCCAGATGTACCAGATATAAATGATATTAAATTGATAAAACTAAATAAAGAAAAGATACAAAATGAAATTATAAAGCCAAAAGATACATTAATTAATGAGTTATATGATGAAAATATAAAATTACATAAAGAATTATGTAAACAAGTTGTTTTAGTTGATAAGGCAACTAAATATGAAAAAGAAAGAAATAAAATTCTTTCTGATAATGCAGAACTACATGCTCAGGTAGATAATATGAATGCTGAATATAAAGTAAAGGAAATGAATTTAGAATGGAAATATAAGAATAGGATTCACGATTTAGAAAAAGAAAACAAATATTTATATAAAGTAGTAGATAGATTTAAAGATACTATAGTCAAATTTATACAATGGATTTGTAAAAAGTTTGATATGGGTGCAGAAGATGAAGTGATTAAGAATTTTGAGAGAGAAACGGGAACATATTTAGATGCTGAAAAACAGATAAGGCAAGAAGAACATCGAAATGAATGGGATTTAGAGTTGTAAGATTATATAAAAGCCATAATTAAAAGAATATTTTGAAATTTGACTAAACGAGGAATTATTAAAAATAAGAAATTCAAACTTTGATTGTTTAGGAAGTCGATAGAGTGCTTTACAAAAATTTTATAGTTATGATATATTATACATAAATAGCGTTAAGATAAATTATAGTAAACATCAAAATAATGTAATTTTTGAAAGGCGGTAGAAAGCATGGGATTATTTGATATTTTTAAAAAGGATAAAAAGGAAAAGGTTGCGATTAATGATAATATTTTCGGAAATCTAACGTTAATTGATGAAGGCTGGATAAAATCTTTTGAAATGACATTGTTTGATAACAATTATGATATTGACTTAATTGTAGAAAATGATGAAAATGAGGAAGAAAGCATTTCTGAAAAGCCAAAAAATACGTATATGAAATTTATGGAGGAACAAGTAAGAATAAGATCAGAAGTTGAAAAAATAATTACAGATAAGTATAGTTTTGTAGATAAGTCAGAAATTTTCAATAGTAGACCATTGAGCATTAATTTTGAACTAAGTGGAATCGCAAAATTAACATGTTCAATAGGCAGTGAAGGCAGTGAAATAATTGAATTTGAACTCCTTCCACAGGTAAAATTCAGCAAAGTACTATAATCCAAATCTTAAGATATATGTAAGAAAGGAATTTGTAATTATGGAAATAAATTATAAAGGAGTTCTATGCAGATTAGGAACATATAGAGTAAATGGAGAAGATAAACCAATATTATATTATATTTCTTCTCCAGATGATGAAACTATGTATAAAGCTGGATTCGAAGAATTGCATTATGGATTATGGGGAAAAATATTAACAGATGAAGAATACAATGAAATTACTAAAAGAGAGGAAGAAAGATAAATGGAAAAAGTTTTTAAAGATGAGTTTATGGAAATACAAACAGGAATGGTATCACTTTGTTTAGAGGCTCTTGAAGATGTAAATATAAAAGTGGACAAAGTGTATATATATGCTTTTTGTGATGAACATGAGACATTTTTTAATACATTTTTTGAATATAATTCACAAATTGTATCTTTTAACAAACTAGGAGTATCTGATGATATAATAAATCGAGTTTTTTATTTAGGAATGGATGATACTGAAAAGATAGTTGATTTATGTAATGAATATAATAGATAGGCACCAATTCAATATAAATTAATATATGACATAAATACGAAAAGTTTTGATTCTAACTATGATTATGAGAATCTCGAAAATACAGAATTAGGCTGTGCAGGAGCTTTTATTGAATGGGAAAATGAAGTAAAAAATAATCTTAAATAATTGGAAGGAGTCTGTAATGACAGCAGAAGAATTTGTTAATAATTGTTATAAAGAAAAACAAGAAATGTTAAAAATATATTTTGATGCCCAAAAGGAGACACAAGTAGGAAATCAAATAAGAAGCATTATTTCAAAAGGTATATCAAATGATGAGATAAAGAAATTACTAGATTCGGTTATGAACGAAGTGTTCTATACTATTTTACTGGGATTAGATGGAGAAACATCATTGGGAGATATACAAATGCAATATAAATTATATGATGAAAATGATAATTTGTTAGATGGAATAGGAAGTTGTGCTTATGATGAATTTATGAATTAAGACTAATAATAAAAATTGAAAGGTGTGATATCGAATGAATTACAAGTTTTATTTAATAGAAGATAATAGATTATTTTGTGTAGTCAACAATCAAACTTTTGAACTTATTAATAATAAATGGAGTAATTCTAGTAATAATGAAATAATGGACAGAATACTGGGATATGATTCAAGTGAACCATTTGATTCACCATACGCTATAGGTAATATGGAAACAATGTGTGCTCTTAAAGAATTAACACGAGAACAAGTTATTGAAGAATATGGAGTAACGGTCATTGAAAAATTAAAAGATTGTTTTACAAGGGGATTAATTGATAAGCTAAGTGCTGAAATGAAAGAGATATTGGAAAAAGAACTAGAAGCTGGAAATGAAATTGTTGAAACATATCAAGGTGGATTTACTAATGTTTCTGCAGAGCATATTTTTAT
>CAKPRA010000036.1 GCA_934180065.1 uncultured Clostridia bacterium
GATTCGAACCCACGGTAGGCTATTAACCTACGCCAATTTTCAAGACTGGTGCCATAAACCAACTCGACCACCTCTCCGTTTGGAACATTATTATATTAGCACAACTATAATATAAATGTCAAGCAAAATAACAAAAAAATTTTTTATATTTTGCTCTTGACTTTTTATATATATTTTGTTATTATATTTTTGTTGTTAATGCGGGAATAGCTCAGTTGATAGAGCGCTGCCTTGCCAAGGCAGAGGTCGCGGGTTTGAGCCCCGTTTCCCGCTCCAAAATTTTATTACAGTTTTGTAATAAAATTTATTTTTTAGAATATATATATATTATAATTATATTCGGCGACATAGCCAAGTGGTAAGGCACGAGTCTGCAAAACTCTGATCCCCGGTCCGAATCCGGGTGTCGCCTCCAAAAGTATAATAAAGACGTTGATTTTTCAACGTCTTTTAGTCACTTTAGCGTTGTCAAGCCACAAGCGAGTCAAAAAAACTCATACAGACACTGTTTACATAATTTGACAATTAAGTTATTGTTTGTTATAATAAACATGATGTTATACATCTTATTTATCCGCGTGTCAGTTGCCACTTACATGAAAGGATTTTTATTATGAATAATAACATTAAAAGAACTATGGCTACACTTTTTGCAGTAATTACTTTTTTCGCAGGGAAAACAGCGTTACCTACATTTGCAGCAGATGCAGAAAAGGCTATGCCCTCAACATATGAGGAAATGGCTAAACTGTATTTAGATTTTAACAACAATGGAAGCAACGAAATCGCTGATGTTGTTTGTGCTTTTAAACTGCTTGATGGAGGAAAAATCGCAGAGTCAGATTATCTTAATTGCTGTAATATTGTTGTCGGAAACGATGTAGAAATTGGATATGAAGTTGTTGACGTTAACGAAGATACTCAATATGATGATATCCAAGATGTGTTCTCATCATACATTGTTGATCTTGATTTTAACGATGATGGTTCTAGATGCTCAATGAGAGTAATGAATGATGGAATCGTTAAAGAGCTTTGTGCTTCAGTCGATGAAGTTGTAGATCCACTTTGCCTTAGTATATTTGAGCGTGACAATGAAACAATTGCATTTGGAATGGCAAGAGGAGGCGAATTTGTATTTGATACATTTTCGTTCGATATTCCAACAAGCGAAACTGTTTGCTATATAAAGCAAATGGAAAAATTAAAGCTTGAACAGTTCGTTGCAACAGAAAGTACGGTTAACTGGCTTACTGATCTTAATGATGAAAATAATTATATACTTTATGCTACGCTTAATAGATATACCTGGGGAGAGCCAACTAAGACTGTAGCATATTACAAAGATTCGGATGAGAATTATGTGTTAATTAAATTCACATCGTATGACGATTCAGCTATGGACCAGATACTTTTTGAAAAAAAATTCGGTAGCAAAACCCTTACATTCGGAATTACTCATGATATAGATGAATGCCCAGAAGGTCATCTTGTATGCAACATTAAGGAATAAAAACATTATTTCACTAATTGTGAATTAAAATTTAATTTGACTATCAAAAGGCAACTGATACGCAAAAAAGCATCGGAGATTTTGTATCTCCGATGTTTTTTGGCTTATAAAAAGGTAAGCGTAACCGTTTATCTAAAATAAAAAATATAAAGTTATTAATTAAATTTTAATAAAGTATAATAAATGCATTAATCACGTGTATATCAATAAATATAAGGAATTCAAAGGATAATAAAACAATTACGAAAACGAACAAAAGTTCTAAAACGGCGTGAAATCAAGGAAAATAGCAAAATTTTTTTAAAAAAGTGTTGCATTTTAAAAATTGTTGTATTACAATCTAATTAAGGTGGTAGAAAGTGGTAAAAAGTGGAGCCATCTTGGTGAAGTGGGGTGAGAGCCATGTTGATTGGAGAATATGAACATTCACTAGATGATAAAGGAAGAGTCATAATGCCAGTAAAATTAAGAGCTGACATTGGAGAGAGATTTATAATTACAAAAGGTCTAGATGGTTGTTTATTTGTATTTTCACAGTTAGAGTGGTCAAATTTTGAAAGAAAATTAAAGGAACTTCCACTAACTAATAAAAATGCAAGAGATTTTGTTAGATTTTTTCTATCTGGAGCAATAGAATGCGAGCTAGATAAACAAGGTAGATTTCTGATAGCAAATAATCTAAGAGAATATGCTAATATCACGAAAGAAGTAGTAATTATTGGTGTAGGAACTAGACTAGAAATATGGAACAAGGAAAAATGGAAAAAATATAATAGTGACGAAAATATTTCGCCAGATGATATAGCAGAAAACATGACAATGCTTGGTATATAACTTGAAAAAGTTTATATAAATGCTAAAGAAAAATATATATTAGAGCTTTCTAGTATATAAAGTGTACAAAAGATGAATAATTGAAATACAAAAGATAAAGCTAAGCAAATATTACAAAAGATAGCTTAACAAAAGATAAATTTATTAAGATACAAAGGTTTAGTATGTACAAAAGAAATTTTAGATACTAAAGACGCAAATATAAAGGTTTTTAATACATTACAGGTTGGTATTTTTATAAATACCAACTGTTGTGTTATATAATAGAAATGATAAAAATTGCACATAAAATTATTATGTAATTTGGGGATATAAGCAAAGACTAGGGGTCAAAAGAGCGCATTGATAAGGCCTGTTTTTGCTCTTAAAATTTGAGTTAGAGGGTGAATATTTGGAATTTAAACATAAGCCAGTGTTATTAAATGAGTGCATACAGGGACTAAATATAAAACAAGATGGAATATATGTTGATGGAACTTTGGGTGGAGCTGGTCATAGTAAAGTTATATTAGAGCACTTATCACCAAAAGGACTATTAATTGGTATAGATAGAGATGAAGAAGCGTTATGTGCTGCGAAGCAAAATTTAAAACAATATGAAAATGTAAAATATATCCATGGAAATCATGATGACATAAGTAAAATACTTACAGATATTGGAATTGATAAAGTTGATGGAATATTATTAGATTTAGGAGTTTCTTCATATCAATTAGATGAAAAATCAAGAGGATTTAGCTATTTAGGCAATAATGAACTTGATATGAGAATGGATAAAACTCAGAAACTAACAGCTAAAGATGTTGTTAATTCATATTCAGAAGAAAAATTAGCTGAAATAATTTTTGAGTATGGGGAAGAGCGTTTTTCAAAAAATATAGCGAGAAATATTTGTATTGAAAGAGCAAAAAAATCTATAGAAACTACAAATGATCTTGTTTCAATAATAGAAAAATCTATTCCAAAATCAAAACAAAAAGATGGACATCCAGCAAAAAGAACTTTTCAAGCAATAAGGATTGAAGTAAATGACGAATTAAAGCCATTGTATAATACTGTTATAAATAGTATTAAAGCATTAAAAGATGGTGGAAGGTTATGCATAATCACATTTCATTCTTTAGAAGATAGAGCTGTAAAACAAGCTTATATTAATGCAGAAGGAAGATGCACATGTCCAAAAGACTTACCATATTGTATTTGTAATTATAAGTCATATGGAAAAATTATAAATAAAAAACCAATAGTTTCAACAGAAGAAGAGCTTAAATTAAATAGTAGAGCACAAAGTGCTAAACTAAGAATTTTTGAAAGAAAAGAGGTGAAAACTTATGGCAAATAGGGTGTATGGTTATCAAGGGTACAAAGGGTACCAATTTGAAACAAGCCCAAAAAAATTACAGCCAGAATATGAACCTAGAAAAGAAGAGCATAAAAGTAAAGTAAATAAAAATGCTAATCAGGACAAAAAAAATCAAGTTAAAAAAGCTGAAAATCAAACTAAGAAGATGTCAAAAGAGGAGCTTAATAGAAAAGTTAAACTTGTTTGTTATATTGTGTTCGGTTTTACTGTATTATTTACCATAAGTTATAGAAATTCTATTATAAATGAAAAATTTAGTGAGAAAGAAAATTTAAAAGCTGAGCTTGCCGAAATACAGAAAGTTAATGAGCAACTAGAAGTTAGTATTGAAAATGAACTTAATTTGACAAATGTGGAAAAGTTGGCAAAAGAAAAATTGGGTATGAGTAAATTAAATAATAACCAAAAGGTATATGTAACTCTTCCTAAAAAAGAATATGTAGAAGCTCAATCCGAAAGCCTTTTAAATACTAAAAATGAAAGTGAATACGAAAAAATAATAAATGCTATAAAGAATTTTTTTAATATACATTAAAGAAGATTAAATTTAAAATAAATTTAGTCTTTTTTTTTATTTTTTTAATATCATTTAATAATATAGTTACTATTCACTGTTATATTTTTGGAGGGCTTATGCAAGATATTAGAAAGTTAAAAAAGAAGCTTAATAAAAAGGAAAAGTTTAAGATAATAGAAAAAACTGGTGAAATAACAAGAAAAAAACGAATGAGAGCTATGATTTTTATTGTTTTATTATTTATGATAGGGTTGGGCTTTAGAATTGGTTGGATTCAATTCAAAATGGGTGGAAAATTACAAGATATGGCATATATGCAACAGACATTGGAAAGAGCTTTCAATCCAAAGAGAGGAACAATATATGATGCAACTGGAGAGAAAATTTTAGCTGTTAGTGGGTCTGTGGAAAGTGTAACTGTAAATCCTGTTAATATAAAAAAAGAAGATAAAGAAAAAGTAGCAAAAAAGTTAAGTGAATTATTTGATTTGGATTATGAAAAAGTTTTGAAACGTGTTTCTAAAAGAAGCTCTATTGAAACAATTGTTAAAAAAATTGATAAAGAAAAGTCTAATGAATTAAGGATTTGGCTTGATGAAAACAATATTAAAACTGGTGTAAATATTGATGTTGATACTAAAAGATATTATCCATATAATACTTTAGCTTCACAAATAATTGGATTTTGCGGAAGTGATAACCAGGGATTAATGGGAATTGAATCTAAATATGAAAACGAATTAAAGGGATCTACTGGCAGTATTGTGAAACTTACAGATGCAAGAGGAGGAAATCTTGATCAAGAAGGTGAAGAATATGTGGAAGCTATTAATGGAAATGACTTAATATTAACAATTGATGCTACAATACAGGGAATTGCAGAAAAATATTTGGAAGAAGCATGTATTGATAATGTTTGTACAGATGGTGGAAATATTGTAATTATGAATCCGAAAAATGGAGATATTTTAGCAATGGCTGGATATCCAAATTATAATTTAAATAATCCGTATGTACCCGTAAATGAGGAGCAATTGGCTAATTGGGAAAATATGTCAAAGGAAGAAAAAACAGCAATACAACAAAATATGTGGAGAAATAAAGCTATTTCTGATGCATATGAACCAGGATCAACATTTAAACTTGTAACAGCTTCTTCTGCTTTGGAAGAAGGAATTACAGATACAGATAATTCTGGAGAATTTTGTTGTAGTGGAGGTATTACAATTGCTGGAGTTAGAATTAAATGTTGGAGATATTATAGACCACATGGATCTGAAAGTTTAAGAGAAGCTCTGATGAATTCTTGTAATCCGGTTTTTATTGGCCTAGGGCAAAAAATTGGTGTTAATAAATATTATTCATATTTACGAAAGTTTGGTTTAGTTCAAAAGACCGGAATAGATTTACCAGGAGAAGGTGGAAGTATTTTTCTTGCTGAAGATAAAGTAGGTCCTGTTGAACTTGCAACTATTTCTTTTGGTCAAAGATTCGAAATAACTCCTATTCAAATGATAACTGCGGTTTCAAGTATTGCAAATGGTGGCAATTATGTTGTTCCTAGAGTGGTAAAAGGAATTGTTAATAGTCAAACTGGTGAAGTGAAAAATATTGAAACAAAAATTAAGGATCCAGTAATATCTTCTGAAACTTCCAAAAAAGTTCTTAGTATGATGGAATCAGTTGTTGCTCAAGGAACTGGTAAAAACGCTCAGGTTAAAGGATATTCAATAGGAGGGAAAACTGGAACTTCAGAAGATGGAGTAAATACAGGAAAATATGTAACATCTTTCGTTGGTGTAGCTCCAATTTCGGATCCACAAGTAGTAATATTAATAACATTATATAATCCAACTGGTGAAGGAGGTCATCAAGGAGGTGGAGTTGCAGCACCAGTTGGAGGTCAGGTTTTAAGTGAAGTTTTGCCATATTTAGAAGTTAATAAAGATAATGAATCTGATGAAAATGTAATAAATAAAGTGAATGTTCCAGATTTAGAAGGATTAACCGTTAAAGAGGCAAAAGAGCAGTTAAAAGAGCTTAATCTTAATATTCAGTGTAGTGGAGATGAAAGTGAAAATTTTGATGAACATGTTATACAGGAACAAATTCCCGTATCTGGGGTTGAAGTGTTTGAAGGTAGTACAATAATTGTGAAATAAAAATGAAAATTTATAAAACTTTCATATACAAAAATAGATTTTAGTTATATAATATAACCAAATTTGACATAGGAGGAATTTATATGGAACTTAAAAAAATGTTAATAGGAATTGATGATATAAAGGCAAAAGGTGATTTAGATATAGATATAACAAATCTTGAAAGTGATTCAAGAAAAATAAAAAATGGAGGTCTTTTTATTGCAATAAAAGGATTTGATGTTAATGGAAATGATTATATTAAATCTGCAATTGAAAATGGTGCTATTGCTGTAATGATTGAGCCTGATATTGATAAAGAATTATTAAAATCAATTATTAAGGAAGTTACTGTTATTGTTGTACCTGATACAAGATTGGGATTAGCAATATGCTCTTGTAATTTTTATGATAATCCATCTAGAAAATTTAAATTAATTGGTATAACTGGTACAAAAGGAAAAACAACTACATCATTTATGACTAAATCAATATTAGAAAAACAAGGTCTTAAAGTTGGTTTAATTGGTACAATTGCAACATATATTGGTGAAGAAAAATTAGAAGATAGTGATAGAACAACTCCTGAAAGTAATAAATTACAATATTTGTTTTCAAAAATGGTTGATGAAAAGTGTGATGCTGTTGTTATGGAGGTATCTTCTCAAAGTTTGAAACTAAATAGAGTTGCTGGATGCGATTTTGATATTGCTGTATTTACAAATTTCTCAGAAGATCATATTAGTCCTAAAGAGCATCCTGATATGCAAGATTATTTTGATTCAAAATTGAAATTACTAAAAATGAGCAAAGTTTGTTTTACAAATGCCGATGATTTAATGGTTGCGAAAGTTCCAAAGTTATTACCAGATGCTAAAATTACAACTTATGGAATTGATAATACTTGTTCATTACTTGCAAAAGACATAACTATAACAAATTCTTATGTTGATTTTAAGGTTAAATTAGAAACAAAAAATGAGAGAGTAAAAGTTTGCATACCTGGAAGATTTAGTGTGTATAATGCTTTAGCTGCTATTTGCATTGCAAAAGAGCTTAATTGTTCAGCTGAAAATATAAAAGAAGCTCTTGAAAGTGTTAGAGTTCCAGGTAGAAGTGAGCTTATTGATAATAAAAAAGAGCTAACTATTATGATTGACTATGCACATTCTCCTGAAAGTTTGGAGAATATATTAAGTGCTGTTAAGTCATATACAAGAGGTAGATTAATTTCTGTATTTGGTTGTGGGGGAGATAGAGATTCTGGTAAAAGACCTATAATGGGAGAAATCTCAGGAAGAATTGCAGACTATACAATAATTACTTCTGACAATCCACGTACTGAAGATCCTAAGAAAATAGTCGAGCAAATTGAAGATGGAATAAAGAAAACAAATGGAAAATATGAAGTAGAAGTTGATAGAGTTAAAGCGATTGAAAATGCAATAAAAATGGCAAATAAGAGAGATATAATTGTTCTTGCTGGAAAAGGTCACGAACCATATCAAGAAATAAATGGAAAGAAATATCCATTTGATGAAAGAATAATTGTTAATGACATTATTAACAATATGAGTGATAAAAATAAATAATCTTAAGAAAAAATAGTTTAGTTACTAAAAGAAGAAAGGAATGGAGAAATAAAAATGAATTTTCAAGTAAAAATATTACTATTGTCATTTATCATTAGTATAGCATTTTCAATAATAATAATACCAATTCTAAGAAGACTAAAAGTTGGTCAAATAGAAAGAACAGATGGACCAGAATCACATTTAAAGAAACAAGGAACGCCTACAATGGGTGGAGTTATAATAGCAATTACTTTAATTGTTACATCTTTGTTTTTGTACTTTTATGAATATAGGCAATCAGAGCCAGAGGTTGCTTCAAAAATAATCCCGCTAGTGTTTGTTTCATTAGGTTTTGGATTAGTTGGTTTTACAGATGATTTTAAAAAATTAAGATATAAAAACACTAAAGGATTAAAACCTTTGTATAAAATGTTTGGTTTATTGATAATATCTGTAATATATACATTATTTTTAGTAAAATTTTTAAATATGGGAACAGATACATATATTCCGATTATAAAAAAATATGTAACAATGCCAATTTGGTTATATATACCATTTGCTATATTTGTATTATTAGGTACAACAAATGCTATTAATTTAACAGATGGAGTTGATGGATTATCAACTAGTGTAACTACAATTATTTTAACTTGTTTAGTAGCAATCAGTATTATATTGGGAGTAAAAGAAATTACAATAGTAGGTACAATTATTATTGGAGCATGTTTGGGATTTTTATTATTCAATTTACACCCAGCAAAAGTATTTATGGGAGATACTGGATCTTTACTTTTAGGTGGTGCTATTGCTGGTATAGCTTTATATTTAAAAATGCCTTTAATTTTAATAATTATTGCTTTAGTTCCAATAATTGAAACAGTTTCTGTAATGCTTCAGGTTACTTATTATAAAAAAACAGGTAAAAGAATTTTTAAGATGGCTCCTATTCATCATCATTTTGAATTATGTGGATGGAAAGAGGGAAAAATTGTTTCAGTTTTTAGTTTGTTGACATTAGTTTGTTGTATTATAGGTATGAATATAATATAAAAATGATAAGGAGGTAATAATGCAGAAAAAGACAAAAAAAGTTTCTAATTTTGCAAATAATCAGTTTGATTTCATCTTATGTATTACAGTTTTACTTTTATTATCATTAGGAATTATAATGGTGTTATCAGCAAGTGCTCCATCTGCTTTGTCAACAACAGGTAATAGTTACACATATGTAAAAAAACAATTGCTTTTTGCAATAGCTGGTTTATTTGTAATGTTTTTCTTATCAAAAGTTGATTATAGATTTTATAAAAAATATTACTGGTATATTTATTTTGCATCATGGATTATATTGTTACTAGTTGTTGTACCGGGCTTGGGATATGCTGTAAAAGGTGCTACAAGATGGATTAAGATAGGTGGTTTTCAATTTCAACCATCTGAGCTTACAAAAATAGGTATGATTATATTTTTTGCTGGATATTTATCAGATCATAAAAATGAGTTGCAAGAATTTAAAAGAGGTTTTCTAAAACCACTTGCGTTTTTAATTCCACCAATTGGAATACTTTATGTAATTCAAAATCACTTTAGTGTTTCATTGGTAATTGGAGTAGTTGTATTAGTAATAATGTTTATGGCTGGTTGCAGATTAAAATATTTTTTAATTGTAGGAATAGTCGGAATATCAGCAATATTTGGATTATTAGGTGTAATGCAAATGAAAGGATCTGAAAGCTTTAGATTGGACAGAATTTCTACATATTTTGACCCATGGGCAGATGCTCAAGGAACTGGTTACCAAACTGTGCAAAGCTTATATGCAATAGGATCTGGAGGAATGTTTGGTTTGGGACTTGGAAATAGTAAACAAAAATATTTGTATATTCCGGAGCCTCATAATGACTTTATTTTTTCAATATTGGCTGAAGAGCTTGGTTTTTTCGGTTGTATTTTAGTTATTGCATTATTTGCAATATTTATTTGGAGAGGTATTCTTGTATCAATGAGAGCTAAAGATATGTTTGGTTCTTTAGTTGCAATTGGTATTACCACTTTAATTGCAATTCAAGCTGTGATTAATATTGCGGTTGTAACAGGTACTGTTCCAACAACAGGTATGTCTTTACCATTCTTTAGTTATGGTGGAACCGCCTTATTGTTATTACTTGCGAATGTTGGAATACTTTTAAATATTTCAAGATCAAGTTCAAAAGTATAAAAATAAATTATAATAAAACATATTTGAATGAGAGGAAAAATTATATGAGAGTTATTATTTCTGCAGCTGGAACAGGAGGTCATATAAATCCTGGAATAGCTATTGCAAATAAAATTATGGAGCATGAACCTGATTCGAAAATTGTATTTTTTGGAACAGATAGGGGACTTGAAAATGATTTGGTTCCAAGAGCTGGTTATGAATTAAGAAGAATTGAAGCTTATGGAATACAACCAAAACTTAGTTTTAAAAATTTTAAACAAATTATTAGAACAATTAATAGTAAAAAAGATGTGAAAAAATTTATTGACGAATTTAAACCAGATGTAGTTATTGGAACAGGTGGATACATTTGCGGACCTGTTTTTGCAGCTGCTAATTCAAGAAAAATTCCTACATTTTTACATGAAAGTAATGCATATCCTGGAAGAGCTGTGAAAATGTTTGCCAAAAAAGCAAAAAAGGTATTTGTAGGATTTGAAGAGGCTAAAAATAAGCTTTCTAGTTTAAATAATGTAATTGTTACTGGTACACCAACAAAAATTAGAAAAATTGATATTTCTAATGAAAAGAAAAATAGTATATTGAATGAATATAACTTAAGTCCAGATAAACCTATAATATTAATATTTGGTGGAAGTCAAGGTGCAAGAAAAATTAATGAATCTATTGTTGAATTATTAAAAAACAAATTAAATTCTACATATCAATTAATTTGGGCTACTGGTCCGAAACAATATGATTTGATAAAAAGAGATTTAGCAAATTATGATTTAGATATTGAACATATAAAAAATGCAAAAATAATGCCATATATCTATAATATGGAAGAGCTAATTAATTTAAGTGATTTAATTGTTTGTAGAAGTGGAGCAATGACAATTACAGAAATAGCAATAGTAGAGAAACCTGCAATTTTTATACCATTACCAAGTGTGGGAGCAAATAGACAAGAAGATAATGCCAGGGTACTTGAAAAATTAGGATCTGCCAAGGTTATATTAAATTCAGAGCTTAATAGTGAAATTTTAAATAAATATATTAATGAGATGATATTTGATAAGAATAAGCTTATTGAAATGGGAAAAAATGCTGGTAAAATTGCAATTAAAGATGTTGAAGAAAAAATCTATAAAGAGATTAAATCAGTGTTAAATGAAAATAAATAAAAAATACTAAAGTGAGTGATTTATACTTACTTTAGTATTTTTTTAGCCTTTTGGGTTATGAATATGTTTAATGTGATGTTGAACCGATATCTTCTTGTAGTGTTACAGTTACTACACTTCCTTCATTTATTTCAGTTCCAGCAATAGGATCTTGGCTTATAACTTTACCACTTCCGATTACATTAATATTTAAATTATGTGATGATAAAGCAATTTTCGCAGAATTGTAAGATAGATTTTTTAAATCAGGAACTGCTGTTTTAGTTTTATTATTTTTTGTATTGTCTGAATATAGCTCTACAATAGCACTTTCAACTAAAGAAGTTCCAGCTTTAGGTATTTGCTCTGTTATTATATCAGATCCATCACATGTAAATGCGCATTTAAATCCTTGATTTTCAAGTAATTTTTTTGCTTCCAATGCTGTTTTTCCAGTTACATTGTGTAATGTAGTTTTTGTAATTTTTGAAGTTGTTGTTGTATTAGTTGTACTTGTTGTGTCATTAGATGGTATGTCTAAATATGGTAGTACTTCTGATAAAATTTGACTTACTACTGGTGCTGCAATATGTCCACCAAAATGATCTTTTCCTTGAGGATTATATAATGTAAGTAAAACAACTAATTGAGGGTCGTCTGCAGGGGCTACTCCAACAAATGATGAAACATAACCTGCTGAAGATCCCTGAGTTGGCTCTGATGTACCAGTTTTTCCAGCTACAGAATATCCTGTAACTTGACCATACTTTCCACCACCATCTGTAACGACAGATTCCATCATACTTAACATCGTTTTTGCTGATTCTGATGAAATTACTTGTCGAACTTTTACAGGATCTACAGTTGTTACTGTATTTGTATCTGCATCAGTTATTTCTTTTACTATTCTAGGTTGCATTAAGACTCCATCATTAGCTATTGCTGATACGGCTGTAGCCATTTGCAATGGTGTGATTGTGAATCTTTGTCCAAATGAGGTTGTAGCTAGCTCTACAGGTCTAACAGCTGATAGGGGATGGAAAATTCCAGATGTTTCTCCTGCTGTTGCTATTCCTGTTTTATTAAATAATCCAAATGCTTCAAAATATTTATAAAGTGTTTGTGCACCGATTTTTTGACCAAGTTGGATAAATGCTGGATTACAAGAATTTTGTAAAGCTTGTCTTAATGATTGTGATCCATGTCCTGCTCTATTTGCACAATCAATTGTTCTATCTGCTACAACTTGAGATCCTGAGCAATAAAAGACTCCTGGTACATCAGATTCTGCAATATTTTCTTCCAAAGCCGCTGAAGCTATTACAACTTTAAAAACAGATCCTGGTTCATAAGTACTAGATATTGCTGTATTTTTCCACATAGACTGTAAAGCTTCACTTTGGGCTGAGGCTGATAAAGTATCCCATGTAGCTGATAACGTTTCATTTGGTGTAAAAGGTGTGTTTAAGTCATAGTCTGGATATGTTGCCATAGCTAAAATATCGCCATTATTTGGGTTCATAATAATTACATTTCCACCATTTCCGCATTTATTTGTAATACAAGCTTGCTCTAAATATTTTTCCGCAATTGATTGGATATTAATATCGATTGTTAAAGTTAAATTACTACCATTTTCAGGAGCATAATATTGTGCGTCTTGATTTGATATTAGGTATTGTTTGGCATTTTGAGCTGTTGTTATTTTTCCAGGTGTTCCTGCTAATGTTGAATCCCAATAATATTCTAATCCAGCTAAACCTTGATTATCACTTCCACAAAATCCAATCAAATTTGAAGCTAAATTATAATATGGGTAGTATCTTTTTGTATCTTCATCAATATTTATTCCAGAGGATATATTATTTTCTTCCATCCATTTTTGTAGCTCTGAAACTTTTTCTTTTTGAACTTTTTGAATGATTGTTTCTACAGAGTTTGAACTACATACTTTGGCTAAAGTTTCATTATAGTCTAATTCAAATATTTTTGAAAGCCCAGATGCAACCTTTTCTTGACAGTTTTTTGTATCTGAATCTTCTTTTTTTATAAATTTTGATGGATTTATAGTTATTGTGTCAACATCTGCACTTATTGCAAGCGCTGTTCCTGTTGAATCATAAATAGTACCTCTTTTTGCACTTATTATTCTACTTGTTGTTTGTTGTTTTGTGGCTAATTCTTTTAAACTTGAGCCTTGAACAAATTGAATAATTGCAATTTTTATAAGTAATGCCAAAAACACTAATAAAAGTATTATTGAAAGTGAGAAATAACGTTTTGGCTTTGAATATTTTAAATTATTATTTTCTTTTGATTTATTTGTTTTCAATTTATCACCAACTTTGTTTATTTTCTAATTATACCTTTAAATAGGCCGGATATGTGGATATATATATTAAAAATACGTTCCTTGCTGGTCGCCCATACAAAGTAGTGTGAGGATTGTAGTGCCCTCGTTTAAGTTTAGTGGCATTAGGATATTAACTAAAAGCTCCCAAGCTGCGCGTCACTTCTTTTTAATATATATATTCACATATCCTACTCTACTAAATTTAATTCATATTTAGCACTGAATAGTAACTACATTGTATATTAGCAATATAAAAATTGCAAGCAAATGCCTTGACATTTTGCAAATAATTTGTTAATATAATAAAAAATTTTTTTCATTTATAGGAATTTTTAATGTATGAGTATAATTTGACTCATTAGTATTATTAAATTTAAAATTATATGAAAAATTGTATTAAAAAAGAGATTTCCTATAATAATTTTATTCTAAAAAATTTCCAAAGGAGAGCAAATGTTATCTATAATTAAAAGTATATCCCTTAATGGTATAGAAGGGTTTATTGTTGACGTTCAGGTTGATATTTCAGGAGGTATTCCTTGCTGGGAAGTTGTTGGGTTACCGGATGCAAGTGTTAGAGAATCTAAAGAAAGAGTTAAAATTGCAATTAAAAATTCGGGGTATGAGTTTCCTAGTAGAAGAATTGTAATTAATCTTGCTCCTGCTACTATAAAAAAGGAAGGTGCAATTTTTGATTTGCCAATAGCTATTGCAATTTTGATGGCTAGTGGGAATGTTCAGTATTTTAATTTTGATGAAATTGTATTTTTGGGAGAGCTTTCTTTTGATGGAAAAATAAATCCTGTAAGGGGTGTGCTTGCTATGTGTATTGAAGCCAAAAAGATGGGATTTAAAAAAATTATTGTTCCAAAAGAAAATGCAAAAGAAGCAAGTATTGTTGAGAATATTGATGTTATTCCTGTTAAAACATTAAATCAAGTTATAGCATTCCTTAATAAAAAAATAAATATTGTTCCGGAAAAATTAGATGTTGGTGTTTGGCTAAATAAGAGGCAAAAATATAATATGGATTTTTCTGAAGTTAAAGGTCAAAAAAATGTAAAGAGAGCATTGGAAGTTGCTGCATCAGGTGGACATAATTGTTTATTAATAGGTAGTCCTGGATCTGGAAAAACGATGATGGCCAAAAGAATTCCAACTATTTTACCAAATTTAAGTTTTGAAGAAGCCTTGGAGGTAACGAAAATTCATAGTATAGTTGGAAATATTACAAATGATATTCCATTTATGGTAAATCGACCGTTTATTTCGCCTCATCATACAACTTCTAAGATTTCTTTAGTGGGAGGAGGTAAGAACCCAAGACCAGGAGATATTAGTTTATCTCATTATGGTGTTTTGTTTTTAGATGAATTACCTGAATTTGATAAGGCTACTTTAGAGGTTTTAAGAGAGCCTTTGGAGGATGGAAAAATTACAATTAGTAGATTAAATTCGACAGTAACATATCCTTCAAGATTTATGCTTGTGGCAAGTATGAATCCTTGTCCATGCGGATATTATGGGTCTGATAAAGATTGCTCTTGTAGCAGTAAAGCTATTCAAAACTATTTTGGAAAAATTAGTGGACCCTTATTGGATAGAATAGATATTCAAGTGGAGGTTAGTAGTGTTAAATATGAGGATTTGGGTGTTCATTTACCCGAAGAGCCTTCAGAAACTATACGAAATAGGGTTCAAAAGACTAGAAATATCCAAATTAAGAGATATAAAGAAGATGGAATTTTTTCAAATTCTGAGCTTACACCAAGATTAATTGAGAAGTACTGTGCTCTTAATGATGAATGTACGGATATTTTAAAGAAGATTTTCAACAGATTGGGTTTGAGTGCAAGGGCATATGGAAGAATTTTAAAAGTTGCTAGAACTATTGCTGATATGCAGGAGTGTGAGAATATTGAGAAAATGCATTTATTAGAGGCTATTCAGTATAGAAGTTTAGATAAAAAATAAGATGGTATATATAAAATTACTAGAATAAGCCGGAAATGTGAATATATATATTAAAAATACGTTCCTTGCTGGTCGCCCATACAAAGTGGTGTGAGGATTGTAGTGCCCTCGTTTAAGTTTGGTGGCATTAGGATATTAACTAAAAGCTCCCAAGCTGCACGTGCTTTTTATATATAAAATTACTAGAATAAGCCGGAAATGTGAATATATATATTAAAAATACGTTCCTTGCTGGTCGCCCATACAAAGTAGTGTGAGGATTGTAGTGCCCTCGTTTAAGTTTTGTGGCATTAGGATATTAACTAAAAGCTCCCAAGCTGCGCGTCACTTTTTTTAATATATATATTCACATTTCCTACTCTACTATTTTTAATTGGTAATTTATTAAAGTGTGTAGTTTGTACATTTTATATGTATATACTGTAGCTTGAAAATAAATGTGAATAGTAATAATAAATATTTTAAGGAGGAACAAATTTATTAAAAAGATTTTTGAATTATATTGTACAGATGACAATTTTCCAGATTCTTTGAAAAATGTTAAACCTAAAGTTAAGAAAATTTATGCATATGGAAACCTGGATTTATTATATAAGAAATCTATTGCTGTTATAGGCTCTAGAAATAGTAGTGAATATGGTAGATCTATAGCTAAGAAAATTACTAAAGAGCTGATTGAAAAGGATATTGTTATTATAAGTGGAATGGCTGTGGGCATTGATTCTGTTGCCCATAAAGCTTGTATTGAAAATGGAGGGAAAACTATTGCTGTTTTAGGAGGTGGATTTAAAAATATATATCCAAAAGAGAATGTAAACCTTTTTTATGAGATTTTAAATAGGGAGGGTTTGCTTATTTCAGAATTTCCAATAAATTATCCTGTTCAAATGAAAAATTTTCCGAGAAGGAATAGGATTATAAGTGGACTATCTGATGGTGTTTTAGTTATTGAGGCTGCTTATAGAAGTGGGACAAGTATTACTGCAAGAAATGCAAAGTTACAGGGAAAACCAGTATTTTGTGTTCCGAATGCAATTGGAAATAAAAATAGTTTTGGTGTCATTGAGCTTGTGAAAAACGGTGCGAGTATAGTTACTTGTGGTAATGAAATACTTAAAAATATTGGAATTGATGTTAAAGATGAAGTCAATAGTGATATTAAAAAAAGGATGTCTAAAATGTATAAGACGTTTGAAACATTAGACAAAGATTCAAAGAAGATATTTTTAGCTTTAAAAGAATATGGAATTTTAGATAGTGAAATATTATCTTTAAAGACTGATTTAGATATTGCTAAAGTTAATCAAATTTTAACATATATGGAATTAGACGAAATTATTGTTAGTACAGGATTTAATAAATATAAATTAAATGAGGTTTTTTGTGAGTAGTAAAGATTTTGGTAAAGCTGGAGAGGATATTGCTTGTAGATATCTGAAGAAACAAAATTATCAAATAATTGAGCGTAATTTTTTTTATAATGGTGGAGAAATTGATATTATTGCTTTTGATATTGAAAAAAATGAATTGGTTTTTTTTGAAGTGAAGACTAGATCAAATAAAGCATATGGGTTACCGTCTGAGGCTGTTGATAATTTTAAGATTAAAAGAATATTAAGGGGAGCGAAGTTTTATATGCATATACATAGTTTGGAAAATGTTTTTGTGAGATTTGATGTATTGGAGTTGTTTTTTGTGAATGATAGGTATTTGGTAAATCATTTGAAGCAGATTTTATGAAACCACATTGATGTATTAGATTAATAATAGTTGTAATATATTTTTTTTAAGAATATTAAATATAAACCAGGTCTAAGACATGAAAAATTTTTCAAATCTCAGAAAAGTCTTTAAATTTCAGTCAAAATTATATATATTTTAAAA
>CAKPRA010000037.1 GCA_934180065.1 uncultured Clostridia bacterium
ATACTAGAAGAAGACTGGAAAGTTGGATATATGCGCAGAGATGAGCCTGTAAATGAAAATGATAGTGGATGGTCTTTTTGTGCAGGAAATGAAGACAATGAATACTATAATGATTATAAGAATATCGCATTAGTGAGTGTACATGAAGTATATCAAATAGATCCAGATATTTGGAATTATATTGATAATCCAGTAGGAACAGAACTTATAAGGATATCTTCTAATGAATTTGAAGTAGATAAAAGGGATAAAGAAATTTTTATGGAGAAAAGGAAGGCTTAAAAATATGGAAGAATTATTTAAAGAATTTGAATTTAATGAAAGTACAAACTATGATATAAAAGAAATAAATGGTATGGAATTGCCAATCGACTACTTAAAATTTATGCACAAGCATAATGGTGGTGAAGGTGATGTAGGTAAAAATTCATATATTCAGTTGATAAAATTAGAAGAGCTTGTAGATTATAATAATGATTATGAAATTTTTAAGAACTTCCCTAATTGTTTTGCCTTTGGAGGAGATTTAGGAGGAAATCATTTTTGTTATAATTTTGTAACCAACGAATACTTTGCGATAGATTGCTGTACTACTGGGTTAGAGGGTAGTTATTGCAAAGATTCATCATTATATGAATTTATTAAAAATTGGGATAAGCAATTTGATGAATAAGGAGAAGATGATTATGAAATATGAAGATACAAACTTGCCTAAAGAAGTAAGTAAATATTTAGATGAAATATATGATAATAAGGAATTAAATGATGCATTCTTTGAATGTGATATAGAATTATATGGACCAGAATGGGTAAAGGATTTAGAAAATGATGAAAATTGGCTTGAAGATTTGATGGGACCAGGAGAAACAAATTACGATTTAAAACCTTTTGCTAGAGAAGGAACAGGAGCATTATGGACACTTTTAAATGATGAACTAGTTGGTTATATTGGTACAGAAGGAGAATGTGGAATAGTTGCTCGAAACATAGATGAATTTATGAATATAGTTGCCACCCTAAAATGCAGTTTTATAAGACTAAAAGATGAAGAAGATTTTATAAAAAATTTTAATAAGATAAATGAAAAATATGAACATAAAGAGATAATGAGTAAATTTATTGAACAACATAATTTTGAAAAAAATCCTAAAAAAATCTATGAACTTTTAAAAATAGGAATAACAACAAAACCATTTTTTGTAATCAAAGCGATAGATGATGAATATTTAGATTCATATTCAATAATAGGACACGATGATGGACAGGAATCATTAGAAAAATTTATAAGGGAATATTTATAAAAAAGGAGGTAGATAAAAAATGATTATTAATATTGAAAAAATTGGAATAAAAATTAATGAAACAGACATTCCTGCAAAGTGTATTATGATTATAAAAAAATATCAAGATTTACCTATATCAGAAATAAAAAAGAAAATTGAGGATAATCAATATATTTTAATATGTGATTATATAGACGATAAAGGGATTAAAAATATATTAGAATTATATAATGAGTTAAATTTAGAAGGCGTAAATTGTACTATATATGATGAATATAATAATCCAACTACCACTGAAATTTTAAATAATTTACTTGATTCTTATGAAGATATCAGAAAACAAGTTGAAGAAGATATAGACAGAGAAGTTCAAGATGAAAATAGCGAGGAGGAATAGCTTATGAATAATTGTATTAGCAAATTTATTGAAAAATTTAAACCAGGAGTAAATTTACAAAAGCCAGATGAATAAATCTTAAACTTTGGTAAACAAATGCTACCAAAGGAAATAATAGAATTATGGGAAGAATACGGATTTGGAGAATACGGAGATGGCTTACTTAAAGTAGTAGATCCAAGAGAATATATGAATAGTTTATATACATGGTTAGGTCAAAAAGATTTTAATAAAATACCAATAATAGTAACTGCTTTCGGAGATATATTCTATTACAGAAAATTAGAAGATAATGAAAATGATGTGTCTTTATTAAATATACATTACAGAAAAATCGAAGTTTGTGGATATTCTTATCAAGAATTTTTCGAAAGATATATTTTAGATGAAGATATTATAAAAAATGTATTAAAAGCTGATTTATATAAGCAAGCTGTAAAAGAATTAGGAAAACTTGATTATAAAGATATATTTTTCTTTACTCCAGCATTAGTTTTAGGTGGGAGAGAAGAATTAAAATATATAAAAAAAGGAAATGGAGCTGTCCATCATCAGGTTTTATTACAAATTGGTCAGGAGGAATAAATGATGAAAAATGCAGATTTTGAAAAGTTAAATTTTGATGAAGGGTTTGGATATGAAGGAGAAATATCAATAAATTTCTTTGGAAAAAATATGAATGTAGATTTAACAGTTAATGTTGAAGATGAAAAAATTGCTGATATACAATATGAAACATATGAAAAGTTTAAAGAAAAATGGAATGAGTTTCAAAAGGATGTAGCAGAAAGAATTATAAAATATTATAATGAAGAAGAAAAAGGTTCATACGGACCAGAAGATAAGGAAGAATTTGATAAATGGTGGCCTGAAATAAATACTATTGATGAATTATTAAATCAAATAGAACTTGATGGGATAATTATACCAGAATCATTTATTATGGAAGATGTAGCAGGTGGAAGATGTATTTATCTAACATTTAGTAAAAAATGGGGAAATGATACCGAGGACAATGGTATAGGAGTTAAAATTGTAAATGAAGAAATAACTGAAATAGGATTTAAAGAGATTGCATTTTAGTTAAAATATAAATTTTAGTAAAAAAATAGGAGAAAATAGTTATGGAATACGTAATTGTAGGTTTGATTTTGGGTGCATTTATAGGAGGAGTAATATTCTTCATAAAAAAAGAAAATAAGAAATTAGAAGAAATGATTAGTAATTTAAGTGATGAGCAAAAAAATAAGTTAGCTTTAACAGATGTAAAATTTGTTGAAGGAAAAAATGATGAGTGGATTCAAGAAGGTATGATTGGTGAAATGAGAGACAAAGGAAATAAATTTGCAATTAAAGTTTTATGGCATAATAAAGTTATACAAAATGCAACTTACGATCAATTACAATATGGAGATACATCATTAGCTAAAGATGATGTAGAAAAAAATGGATTGAAAGTGGGAGATTTTGTTAGAGTTTATGTAGCTCCTGCTAAAGCATCTGGATGTTGTAAAATTATTTTATAAAAAGTTTAGTGTAACCAGAGGAGCCAAGATATATGAATAACGAAATAATAGAAAAAATAATTGAAAAATATAATTTAGATTTAGGTGATGACTATTTTTTTGTTGGAGCTACAATAATTAAAAAAAGTGATTTTCCGAATAGTACAGAAATTCTTTATTGTGAAGATGGGTTCAATGATGAAGAAGGAATACCTTATATAATGCAATCAGTAGTGCCAAAAGGAGTATTGAATAGGGATAGAATAATAGTATTGTATACCAAAGATTTACGAAGGTATGTAATTCCAATTGATGGAGAAAATTATACTTTAATTGGAAATGGTGTACCTGAAAATGTACGAAACATTAATTATGGTAAAGCAAAAAAAATAATACATAGGAAAGCTTTAGAATTAAAGAAAGAGCCTGAAAAGTTATCAAAAGAAGATAAAGATGCTTTATATAAAAGGTACATCAAAAATTATAAAAAGGGCAGAATATTGATAGCTGGACTTCTTAGTTCACTAGTATGGTTTATTTTAATTTCTTTAGGTGTAATTTTTATTATTGCAGATATTGCTTCGGTAAATTTAGTAATGGGAGTTTTAATTAGTGGTATTATTTTGTTTATTGTTGGAGCAATATTTATAACTAGTTTTTTTATTAAGTTGCCAGCCAAAAGACTAAAAAGCTTTGCATATAGAAGTGATTTTTTAGTAATGAATTACAAAAGAGATGTGAATATTAAAGGATTAAATGATAGCCATATTTATGGATTAACTTATGATGAAGATAATTGCAAGCTTATGACATATGGTGTTTCTCATTATGATGTAGCTTTTATTGAGAATGTAGAATATTTTGAAATTGTAAATAGGTATTCTAAAAATAAAAATCCTAAAAATTTGGAATATTGCTTATTTGAAAGAAAAAATAAATAATGTCAAGAGTATAAAAGGAGGAAAAATAAATGGATGAATTTAATACAAAGGAAAAAGTAGAGGAATTATTTAAAAGTGTTGATGGATTAGGAGAAAATAATTGTATATTCCTTTGCTTTATAGATACTAACAGAGAAGGATTAAAATATGGAGCACTTGGAGCTTTAGGTGCAGTTGGTGGAGGTGCAATTGCTGGTGTAGCTGCATTTTCTTCAGGAATAGTAGATGGAATGAATAGAAAAAGCGATGGATATTTAATAAATTGGACAGAAAATGGTCTTGGAATAATTCCACTTGATGCCACAGGCGTTATGCTAACATTAACTCCATCAAAATTAAAGGCAGATACATCATCATATTTCTTTGTTAGCAATGAACAAATTGAAAGTATTGTTGTAAAGAAATTTAATATATTTAATTCAAGTACTAAAAAAGTAATAATAGCATTAAAAAATAATCAAAAACTACATTTAATGGCTAGACTTAATGAAAAATTAATACCATATCAAAATGAAAATTTAAGCAAATTTGCAGAGCAATATAAAAAATAAGGAGGCCACAAATGCTAGAAAGTATAGAAGTTTTATACCATAGTAGTATAAGAATTGATAAAGAAAAAATTATTTATATAGATCCATTTAAAATAGATAAAAATTATAATGATGCAGATATTGTTTTTATTACACATGATCACTATGACCATTATTCAGAAGAAGATTTAGATAAGGTTATTAAAGAAAATACAACCATTGTAATACCAGAAGAATTATTAACGAAAGTTTTAAGAAAAGGTATAAATCAAAATGCAATTGTTACAGTAGAGCCAAATAAAAAATATATGGTACAGGGAATCGAATTTGAAACAATACCAGCGTATAATACTAATAAAACTTTTCATCCAAAAGAGAATGATTGGGTAGGCTATATTATTACATTAAATGGAGTTAGATATTATATTTCAGGAGATACTGATATTACAGAAGAAAATAAAAAAGTAAAATGCGATGTTGCTTTTGTTCCAGTTGGTGGAGTGTATACAATGGATTTCAAAGAAGCTGCACAATTATTAAATGAAATACAACCTAAAATAGCAGTTCCAATTCACTACGGAAGTGTAGTTGGAACAAAGCAAGATGCAGAAGATTTTGTAAAATTATTACATCCAGAAATAAAAGGTATAATTTTAATGAAACCGTAAAGTTTAAGCCTGTATGGTATAAAAATTTACAATGTAAAAGCATAAATAAATTATAATTGCAATTTTTGAGGTTCTTATAAGGAGTTAGATATGGATAAAGAAGAAATAATTAAATATTGTTTAACATTAGAAGATACTTTTAAAGATTGCCCATTTCCAAATGACTTTGAGTCAGTCACAATGAAACATGGCAAAAATAAAAAGTGGTTTGCACTAATTATGAATGTTAATGATAAGCTATATCTTAATGTAAAAACAGATCCAAATTATTCGGATATATTAAGAAATACATACAATTATATAATACCTGCTTATCACATGAATAAAGAGCACTGGAATACGATTATTGTGGATGAAAAAGCGGATTGGTCATTAGTAAAAGAATTAATAGAGCAGAGCTATCAGTTAACAAAGTAATAGAAAATATAAAGAATCAGTTGGGTGATATTAAATATTTAATTTAAAATAGCAAGTAAAGTTGATAAATAAGCAATTCAAAATAAGCAAATTAGTGTTAAAGAGTTATATAAAAAAATATTACAAAGTATAATAGAGATTCAGTTATATAAATTACATTTTGTGGCATAGAAACCAATAAAAGAGAGGTGGTTAATATTGAATAATATAGAAAATTTAAAAAATCTAATCATACATCAAAGTCAAAATAATGAAAATATATCAGTAGAAGTTTTGTATAATGAAGATAGTAGTTTTTTAGATAAATAGTGAGTTGTAGAGAGGATTGCAAAATGAAAATAGTAACATTATGTGGAAGTCTAAAATTTCAAAAAGAGATGATGAACATTGCAGAAAAAATGGCATTAGAAGGATATTGCGTTCTTACACCAGTATATCCAGTATCAGAGAATATGGAGAGAACGAAAAAGCAATTAATAAAATTGAAAGAGGCACATTTTAAAAGAATAGAATTATCAGAAGCTATATTAGTAGTAAATATAAACAATTATATTGGAGATGGTACAAGAGTAGAAATAGATTATGCAAAAAAATTAGGTAAAGAAATTATATATTATACCAATTTAATTGAAAGCAAATAATAGTTGAACAAAATTTGGGGTGTGATTATGGTTATAATATTTTTGTTGGAGAAAATTTTTATATGAATCACAATTGTATAATCTTAGATGGTGCAAAAGTAGAGTTTGGCGATAATGTATTTATAGCACCTAATTGTGGTTTTTATACAGCAGGACATCCTTTAGACTATAAAACCAGAAATAAAGGATTAGAATTAAAGGTTCAACAATTGGAAAATTGTTGTTTGCAGGGATGTTTTATAGAGAAAAAAGTATAAATAAAATAATGGAAAAGACACATAAAAGAAAATTATATAAAAAGATATTTAAGAGCAATGAGGTTATACCAAAAACGCATGGTTTCATAGAAGGAATAAAGGATTTAAAAGTTTCAGAGCTTGAAAAGATAAATAAAAATATAATAAAAAAGGCAAAAGAAAATAAAATATATCGAAATGGAACAATTGAGAATTTAGTAGTAGTAGTAGGAATAGATGGAACAGAAGCATTTGGAAGTTATAAAAGGGAATGAGATAATTGTTATAATAAAAGGATAAAAAATAAAAAAATTCTCAAAAAAAGTGTCCAAAAACTTGACATAGATCCATTATTACAATTGAGAAATAATGAAAGGGCAATGCAACAAAATAATAGTAATCGATAGAATAGAATTATCAAAAATAGTAAAAAAGTATTGACCGACAGCCACTACTGACGTATATAATACAAAAGAATAATTAAGATAGGGAGGAATAATTATGAGAAAAGATTTAGGAAACAAAATGAATTTCTTACCACTTCCAGTTCTAATGATTGGAACATATAACAAAGATGGGAAAGCAAATGTAATGAATGCTGCTTGGGGAGGAATACATGATTATGGAAAAATTTTTATTTCATTATCAAAACATAAAACAACAGAAAACTTAGAGCTAAAAAAAGCATTTACAGTAAGCTTTGCAACAAAGAAAACTGAACAAATATCAGATTATTTTGGAGTAGTATCAGGAAACAAAGAAGATAAAATCGCAAAAACAGGAGTACATGTAACAAAATCAAATTTTGTAGATGCACCAATTATTGAAGAATATCCATTAACATTAGAATGTAAAGTAGATTCTTTTGAAGATGGAGAGCTAATAGGAACAATTGTAAATTGTTCAATTGATGAAGAGTATTTAGATGAAAATGGAAATATTGATGTTGATAAAATGGAAGTAATTACATTTGATATGGTAAGCAACACATACAGAGTTTTAGGAGAAGTAGTTGGAAATGCTTTTAAAGATGGATTAAAATTAAAAGATTAAGTATTGAATAAAAGAAAAAATGGGTTATTGATATAAAGAAATGAACTGATAGTTCAAAATAAATTTCAAAAAATGAATCACTGTATTTTAAGGTGATTCTTTTTTGTATAATAGGAAATTATAAGAAACTTTAAGTTTCACAACTCAAAGTGAAAATAAAATATTTATTTTCAAAGGAAAGTTCAATATATAAGTACAATTTTACTTATGAGTAATGCTGAAACTATATGCTATATTAAGAATAGATATTTCCTATAGACATTTTTGTGAATTTACATTTGATGCTCTACTATCATCTTCATTATAATTCATATCCAATAACCAGTGAAAACTTTCGACTTGCCAGTGTTTTCTTGTTCAAAATATATATCAAAACTTTCTTTTATATTCATTCTTATCACTTTATATAAGTTTATCATATATTTTTGAATTTTTGTAATATGATTAAATTTCCCTGAGAAATCTCATTATTATATATACAAATATTTTATTATAAGATATAATTATATTGATATGTAAATAATAAAAAGTAATAATTATTGTACAATTTATAGATGGAGGTACCTGGAATGAGCAAAGAAGAGGAAGAATACTATTATTGGAGAAATAAAGCTAGAGAAGAAGAGGAAATTTTTTATCAAAACAAAAAAAATGTAAATAAATTACAAGAAGAGGAAAGCGAACTTAAGCGAAATGTTGAAGAATTAAAGCTTAAAAGAGCAAAGGAAAACAGTAAATTTATAGATGAAGAATATGAAAGAGCTCAGAAAAGAGCAAAAACAGAATTTTCAGATAAGGAAACTTTGGCTGCAATTGAAAGAAAAATTGAAGAAGCAAAGTTGGCTTTAGCACAAATGAAAGAAGAAAAAAAACAATTGGAACTGCAGAAAAATTCACTAAATGAGAAGTCAGAAATGTTAAAAGAAAAAGTTAAAGAAACAAACACAAAATACAAAGAAAAGGAAAAAGAATTGAAAGAAAAAGAATCTGAATTAGATTCTAAAGAGCGCCAGTTAAATAGAAAAAAAATTAATCAAGAAGAAATGCAGGAAAATTTGGATAAACAAGAATCAACTTTAAATGAAAAAGAAGATATGATTTCAAAACGTGAAAAAGAATTACTTGAAAGAGAGAAAGCTTTGCAAAAAAGAGAAACAATAATTAATGAAAGAGAGCAAAATATTCAAGTAAAACAAGATAAATTAAAAGAAAGAGAGCAAAACTTAGAAAACAGGGAGCAAATTGTATCTGAAAAGGAAAAACAATTTGATGATATTGAAACTGATATTAAAGATAAAAATAACAAAATTCAGGAGTTAGAGCTGATTGTGGGAAATCAAGAAAATCTTATCAAATATGATGAAAGTATTATAAAAAAACTAACAGAGAAAATTAAAATCCTACATGAATTAACATTAAAGTCAAAAGAAACCTTTATTGATTTAGGAGCGAAAATTTCAACTGTTGGAAATAGAATATTTAATTTGGAAAATAAACTTGAAAATGAAGAAAAAAAGGGAATTTTTTCAATTATAGGCCAAAGAATAAAAAGCATTTTTTCGAAAAAAGCATTATTACCACCAGCTTCAAATGAGTGTCGAGAAATTTATCAAGATAGCATAAATATAAATGGTTCTGCTGATAAATGTAGATTTGAAATGCAAAGATATGATGAAAAAGAAAATGTTAATGAAATAAGAGAAATTTTAGAGGAAAGAAAAAATTTAAAAAAGAATATTAATAATGTAGATATAACCGAAAATATTAAACAAGAAGATATAGATAATTCAAATATTTCAAAAGATTCTTATGAAAGATATTTGGAAAAATAGTATGAAAAGTATTTGAAAAAAAATACAGTTATGTTTTCTTTAAACAAAAGAAAAAAATCACTTGAAATATAGTGATTTTTTTTGTAGCAGTGTTCCCAGCATGGGTAACAACTTGAATATAATTACGAGAAAAATATAAAATTTTTAGAAAATTTGGAAATAATATATACAAATATTTGTTCTTATTATATAATTAACCCCATAGTTCAAATATGAAGAAAAGGAGAAGTTTATATGGAGCGATTAATGTTATAAGAGCTAAATTTAATATAAAGGATGTGTTCTTATGGACAAGAAAAAAAATGAGATTATTTTATTTGAAAACCAAGGAGTAAAATTAGAGGTAAATGTGAAAGATGAAACTGTGTGGCTGACACAGGAGCAAATGTCAAAGTTATTTGGAAAAGCTAAATCAACAATCAATGAGCATATTAAGAATATCTATAAAGAAGAAGAACTTACTGAAAATGAAACTATGACTAAATTCGGAAATTCCGAATTTTCTGATAAACCAACTAATTATTATAATTTGGATATGATTATTTCTGTTGGATACAGAGTTAAATCACAACAAGGTATTACATTTAGAAAATGGGCTACTAAAATTTTAAAAGATTACATGTTAAAAGGATATGCTATAAATCAGAAAAGACTAGATTACTTAGAAAAAACTGTAAAACTAATAGACATAGCCAATCGTATGGATGAAAGATTAGAAGCTGGAGATGCTAAAGAAATTTTAAAAGTAATTGGTGAATATTCAAAGGCATTAGATTTATTAGATGACTATGATCACAGAACTTTAAAGAAAATAAATGGAAATATAGATAATAGAAAAATAGAATATAAAGAATGTTTAAATATAATTAATAAATTAAGATTTAATGAGGAAAGTTCAATATTTGCAGTCGAAAGAGATAATGGATTAGAATCAATTATTGGAAATATTTATCAAAGTTTTGCACGGAGAAGATATTTATAAGAGCGTAGAAGAAAAAGGAGCAAATTTTTTATATTTAGTTGTAAAAAATCATGTGTTTGTAGATGGAAATAAAAGAATTGCAGCAACATTATTTATATACTTTTTAAATTATTATGATATTTTATATAAAAATGATAAACAAGTAATTGATAATAACACATTAGCAGCATTAACATTATTAATTGCAGAGTCAAATCCTAAAGAAAAAGAAGTAATTATTGATTTAGTAATGAATTTTTTGAACAATGATTAAAAAATTTAAGAGGAAAAATATATTATTATACAAATTTGCAAAGAATAATTAATAAAATTTAGTTATGGAAGGGGAATACATATGTTACACAAAATGAAATTAAATGACAGTCCATTTGAAAGAATAAAAAATGGAACAAAAACAATAGAATTTAGATTATATGATGAAAAAAGACAACAAGTAAAAATTGGAGACAAAATAGAGTTTTCAAAATTACCAGATTTACAAGAAAAATTAATAGTTGATGTTATCGATTTATACAGAGAAGATACATTTGAAAATTTATTTAGAAAATTGTATTCTGATGAAGAAGAAATAATACAAAAAACCGAAACAATGCATACAATATATTCACCAGAAAAAGAGCAACAATACGGCATTTTAGGAATTAAAATAAAAATTAATGTAGATAATTTAAAAGAAAACATTGAAAAATTTATTCCATATAATGAGCAAGAAGAAGTTGAAAGAAAAATAATGTTAGATTACATTAGAGATTTCAATGATACATTAACTAGACAAAACGAATATGGACATTTCACAAGCTCTGCATTTGTGCTTAATAAAGAAAGAACAAAAATGTTAATGATATATCACAAAATCTATAATTCGTGGGCCTGGGTAGGAGGTCATAGTGATGGGGATAGTGATCTTCTATATGTTGCAATGAAAGAGGCAAAAGAAGAAACAGGAATAAAAAATGTTACTCCTATTTCTAATGATATATATTCACTAGAAATAATTAATGTAAATGGACACGAAAAAAGAGGAAAATATGTAGGTTCGCATGTTCATCTTAATGTAACATATTTATTAGAAGCAGATGAAAATGAAGAAATACACATAAAAGAAGATGAAAATAGTGGAGTAAAATGGGTTCCTATTGATGAAGTGTTAAATGTAACATCTGAAATTTGGGTACGAGATAGAGTTTATACTAAAATAATAGAAAAAATGAAAAAAGATGGAATCATATAATATATGAACTGCATTAAAAATAAGGAAAGTGAAATGAATAAAGAGGAAATATTAAATTATTGTTTATCTTTAGAAAATACATATAAAGACACTCCTTTTCCAGGTGATTTTGAATCAGTAACAATGAAACATACTAAAAATAAAAAATGGTTTGCATTAATTATGTATGTTAATGATAAATTATATCTTAATGTAAAAACAGATCCAAACTATTCTGATATATTAAGAAATACATACAATTACATAATACCAGCATATCACATGAATAAGGAGCACTGGAACACAATTATTATAGATGAAAAGGTAGACAAGTCATTAGTTAAAGAATTGATAGAGCAAAGTTATGAATTAACAAAATAAAAAGTATTGAAAACATTGATTATTATTGAAAAATATGATATATTAAAAATACACAGAGCAATAATATATGTAAAATGCATATAATATTACTGCTGATATAAACAGCAAAAAAGTTGGTGAATCCAGCCATTAAATTGGAACTTAAAAAAGCGGTGAATCCAGCCATCAAATTGGAACTTAAAAAAGCGGTGTTTCCAGCCATTAAATTGGAACTTAAAAAAGGGGGATTAGAGGTAAAGCTCTAGTCCTTTTATATTTATATAAAAATATTAAGGAGGTAATTTTAGATGATTATAAATTTAAAAATTGTTAGAGTTAATTCAAATTATTGTGATTACTTAAGAAAATATGATAATAAAGTGGCCTATAATAAAAATGAAAAAGAGTTAAGACCATTTATAGGAATATTGTTTAAAATCGAAATGTGTGAATATTTTGCACCATTATCAAGTCCTAAACCTAAACACAAGAATATGAAAAATACTTTAGATTTTTTCAAAATAAAAAATGGTGAATTAGGTGCTGTAAATTTTAATAATATGATACCAGTAAATAAAAATAACTATTCATTAGTTGATTTAAATAAAGAAACATTAACAATTTCTGAATTAAAGTATCAAAAGTTATTAAGGGAACAATTAGCTTGGTTAAACGCAAATTATCAACAAGTAAAAAATAAGTCTTTTAAGTTATATCAATTATATAATGAGGGACGATTACCACAAAATATAAAATCAAGGTGTTGTAATTTTAAATTATTAGAGGAAAAATGTACTAAATATAATATGGATATCAATTAATAAAAAATTATTGTGATTATCCTAAAAATATGTTATACTTTATAAGTATTTAACATAAAAAGGAGGCATTTTATGTATCTTATAGTAGGTCTTGGAAATCCAGAAGCGGAATATGCAAGAACAAGACATAATATGGGTGTTGATGTTGTAAATGAATTAGCAGATAAATATAAAATAGCAATATCAAGAGAAAAGTTTGATGGTCTATATGGAACTGGTGAAATTGAAAACGAAAAAGTGATATTATTAAAACCACAAACATATATGAATTTAAGTGGTGATTCAGTAATTCAATTTGCAAATTTTTATAAATTAAATCCAGAAGAGATAATTGTTATTTATGATGATATAGATACAAATCCAGGTAAAATAAGAATACGTAAAAAAGGTGGACCTGGAACTCACAATGGAATGAAATCAGTTGTAAGCAGATTAAATTCAGAAGATTTTCCTAGAGTTAGAGTTGGAATTGGAATGCCTGAATTTAAAGGGGATTTAGTTAACTATGTAATTGGAAATATAACTGATGAAGATTATGAAGAATTAAAAAAAGGAATAAATAAAGCGTCAGAAGCAGTGGCATCTATTATAAAAGATGGAATAGATATGGCAATGAATAAATATAATGCTTAGATTGTGGAGGTAAAATGAAGAAAATTATTATTAATAATGATAACGAGAAGAGCACAATTATTGTTTTAGAAGATGGAAAAATTATTGAACAATATCAAGAGTTTTTTGATAATAAAACAATAGAAGGAAATATTTATATTGGTAAAGTTGTTAGTGTTTTACCTGGAATGCAGGCAGCATTTGTAGATATTGGTGAAGAAAAAAATGCTTTTTTACATATTAAAGATGTTTTACCAAAAAGTAGTGATATTACAGGAAATAAAAATGAAAAGTTAAGCAAGAGCGATATAAAAGAGTTTGTAAACGTTGGAATGCCAATAATTGTTCAAATAAAAAAAGATAAAATTGAAACAAAAGGTGCAAGAATTTCAACTAATTTGAACATTCCAGGAAGATATGTCGCTTTAATACCAAATTCCAATTTTATAACGGTTTCTAATAAAATTGAAAATATTAAAGAAATAAATAGATTAAAAAATATAATAAATAATATAAAAACAAATTTGAAAGAGCAATATGGATTTGTTGTAAGAACTGCAGCTTTTGGAAAATCTGAAAAGGAAATATACAATGATATAAAAAAAGTAGATAATATATATAATGAAATTTTGCAAAAATCGGACGAATATTTGAAATCTAATAAATATCCTCAGAAAGTTTTTGAAATAGGTGGAATTGTAAATAAAATATTACTGGGATTAATTGAAGATGTTGATTCAATTATTGTGAATGATCAAGAAGTTTTTAAATTTATTGAAAAAGAATATCCTGAATTTAAAAATATAATTAGTCTTGAAAATAGCAAAAATATTTTTTCTGAAGATATCGTAGCTCAAATTGAAAAACTAAAAAATAGAAAAATTTGGCTTAAATGTGGTGGTTTTATAACTATAGATAGAACTGAGGCTTTAACCGCAATTGATGTAAATACAGGGAAATATACAGGAAATGAAAATTTAGAAGAAACAGTTTTGAAAGTCAATGAAGAAGCTAGTGTTGAAATTGCAAAACAGCTAAGAGCAAGGGATATTGGTGGAATTATTATTATTGATTATATAGATATGGAAGAAAAGGAAAGTGAAACAAAAATTGTAAAAATACTGGAAAAAGAGCTAAAAAAGGATAGAGCGAAAACTCAAGTTATTGGTTTTACGCCATTACATTTATTAGAAATGACAAGGAAACATTTATATAGTAATTAAAATAAAAATATTATTTTGTAAGTAGAAGGAATATTTTAGTAGAGGGGATTGAATTAAATGAAAAATGTAGGTTTTGTTTCATTAGGTTGTAGCAAAAATTTACTAGATACGGAAATGACAATTGGATTATTTAAAAACAATAAGTTTAATATTGTAAATGATCCAGCAGATGCTGATATTATTGTTATAAATACCTGTGGATTTATTGAATCTGCAAAAGAAGAAGCAATTAATACAATTTTAGAAATGGCAGAATACAAACATGGAAGATGTAAGTATTTAATTGCAATGGGTTGTTTAGTTGAGAGATATAAAGAAGAGCTAGAGAAGGCTCTTCCAGAAGTCGATTTATTTATAAAATACAGTGAATACAATAATATATGGGAGCAAATTGAATCTGTTATTGGTAAAGTTGGTGAGGATGAAGAAGATGAAAAATTAGATTTTATGGACAGGGTTGTTTCAACAGGAGAAAATTTTGCATATTTAAGAATTGCTGAAGGTTGTGATAATAGATGTACATTTTGTGCAATTCCATACATAAGAGGTAAGTATATTAGTAGAAAATTTGAAGATGTAATTGAAGAAGCAAAAATGTTAGCAAAAAGTGGAATAAAAGAGCTAATTGTAATTGCACAAGACACAACAAAATATGGAGTTGACATATATGGAAAACCACGACTTGCTGAACTTTTAAGTGAATTATGCAAAATAGATGGGATAAAATGGATTAGATTTTTATATGCATATCCAGAAACAATAACAGACGAATTAATTGATGTTGTAAAAAATAATGATAAAATATGTAATTATTTTGACATTCCAATTCAACACATATCAAACAAAGTGTTAAAAAGAATGAACAGAAAAAGTGATGGAGAAAGTATAAGAAAAGTTGTGGCAAAAATAAGAAAAGAAATACCAAATGTAATAATTAGAACAACAGTGATGGTAGGTTTCCCAGGTGAAACAAATGAAGATTTTGATGAATTATATGAATTTATAAAAGAAGCAAAATTTGATAGATTAGGTGCATTTTCATATTCAAAAGAAGACGGAACACCAGCAGCACGAATAAAAGAGCAAATACATCCAATGACTAAAAAAAGCAGATACAATAAAATAATGGCATTACAACAAAAAGTATATGAAGAAATATCTCAAAAATACATAGGCAGAGAGCTAGAAGTATTACTAGAAGAAAGAAGCTTTGATGGAAAATACTATATAGCAAGAAGTTATATGGACGTACCAGATATAGATGGTGTAATATTTGTAAACTGCGATGAAGAAAATCTAGAAGGTCAATTTGTAAAAGTAAAAGTTTTAAAAACACAAGACTATGATTTAATTGCAGAAAAAATTTAGATTGGTAGATATCATTTTAGAAATTTGATATAATAATATTATAATTTAGTCAAATTTATAAAAAGAAGGTGGTTTTTATGATGCATGAGTTTGTAACATATTCAGACGGAACTCTTGTTGTTTCTTCAGATATGCGAAAAAAAGAAAATGGAGAAGAATATCTTATAGTGTGCTTTGAAAGACCAACAGAAAATGGATTTGATACGATAATATTTGAGTTACCATCTTATAATATTGTTAGAAAAGACGGAAATTACACTGAAAAAGAAATTGAACTTTTTAAGAGTGTTGTTGAAAGAGGAGCAAGTTATTTTTTTGAAGTAGCAAAAAAAGGAGGTATGCAGAGTGCCTAATTTATTTTGTTATCTTGGTTATACTGTTTTATATTATTGTGATAAATAGTAAGTTTTGTGAACCAAAGGTAAAACTTAGAAGTCTAATGATAAGAGGAGGAATTTTAAAATGAAAAAATTAGGAAACGTTATTTTGGTATTAGTAATCATATTATTGATTGTAGCAGTTGGATTTGGAGGATGGTACTTTGTAAAAAAAGACAAAGAGTCAAGTGAAAAAATTGCAGAATTAGAGAATAAAATTGCAGGTTCAAATGATAAAAAGGATGAAGAAGTTGCGAAAAAGAATGATGAAGATAATGATACTGACAAAAGTGATAAAATAGCAGAAGCTAATGAAGCAATAAGAAAAGCTTTAAAAGATGAAACATGGATTTTTAGGAATATTAAAATTGTTGGAGATTATGTAGGTGAAAATGGAATTAAATTTAAAAAATTAGCAGACAAAAACAATGTTCCATCTTATTTTGTAGCATGGAACATAGATTATGAAGACGGTTCAGGAAATGGTATACTAGGGTTTATAGTTACTTATGATGGAGAAGATGTTATAGTAAGTAAAGAGCCTTTAAATCCATATGTTGATTGGGGAAGTGAAAATGATGTAGAACTTGATATAAAAAATAACTATGCTATAGTATCTTCAACAGCAGAAGGCGATTCCATAATTTATAAAATTGAAGGTACGGAATTTAAAAAAATTGCCAAATCAGTATATACTGGTGAAACAATGAAATTTTATGATGCAAATGAAAAAGAAATTAGTGAAAGCCAATTTGAAAAGTATACAAGTAATATATCAAGAATTGATATTGAATTAAATGATAGTAATGTCGATAAATATGTAAAATAAAATTTCTTAAAATGAAATAATGCATATTATAAAATGTAAGTAAATTACATGTATACTGTTAGATGTAAATAAATGAGTTTACATCTAATTTTTTTGGTTGTAAAATTATTTATAAAG
>CAKPRA010000038.1 GCA_934180065.1 uncultured Clostridia bacterium
CCAGCAAGACTTGAATTTTTTTATATAATATATATTTACACGGCCTTATTTTTCCATATTTCAAAAGAATCATGAAAAGTCGCGCAGTTTGGGAGCTTTTACCCAAATATTCTAATACCACAAAACTTAAACAATGGCTCTACTGCTCTCACACCACTTTGTATGAGCGACCAGCAAGACTTGAATTTTTTTATATAATATATATTTACACGGCCTTATTTTTCCATATTTCAAAAGAATCATGAAATCGCCTCTTATAATGTTATTATTCTATTTTCTTTTAAAGACTTCTGCACATCAATAACTCTTTGATTTTCAGAGCCTTTCCATTTTAGTTTTGGATTATGTAATTCCTCCATATACTGCCCATCAACTAACACGTCTAGATATTTTGCAATTTCTTTATCTTTAATATTTTTTTCAAATGAAAAACCAGTCCAAGCCCATAAGCTTTTATTAGGATATTTGCTTTTAAAAGCTTTAGCAAGCGTTGTCGTTCCCTCTATATTGTTTGGATGCATAGGCTCTCCTCCTAATATTGATAATCCTACAATGTTATCATTATCACATAATTCCAATACTCTTTCTATTGTTTTTTCATTAAATTCCTTTCCACCATTAAAATCATGTGTTTCTGGATTAAAACAATTTTTACAATTAAAAGTACAACCCTGCATAAAAATTGAAACTCTAACACCTGGGCCATTTGCAATATCCATTTTTCTAATTTTATTATATCTCAATACAATCACCTTCATAAAAATTATTCATCATCTTTATTATCAATATGTAATACACGCTCTTTTATTTCTTGAGTTCTTCCTTTGTTCCAAAAATTACTTCCTATATAACCACAAGTTCTTCTTGCAACATTTAATGTGTCATGATTTCTATTACCACAATTTGGGCAATACCATTCAAGATTATCATCTATTAAAATTTCCCCATCATATCCACATTCTTGGCAATAATCTGATTTCGTATTTAACTCAGCATACATTATATTATTGTAGATAAAGTCAATTATTTGTAATACAACATCAATATTATCTTGTAAATTTGGTGTTTCAATATATGAAATTGCACCACCAGGACTTAACACTTGGAATTCACTTTCCAATTTTAACTTTGAAAAAGCGTCAATTTCCTCAAACACAGGAACATGATATGAATTTGTAATATAATTTCTATCTGTTATACCTTCAATAGTTCCAAATCTACGTTTCAAACATTTAGCAAATTTATAAGTAGTTGATTCAATTGGAGTACCATATACACTATAATCAATATCCTCTTCTAACTTCCATTCTTGGCATTTATCATTCATTTTTTGCATAACTTTTAGTCCAAATTCTTTACTTGGTCCATTATCAGTATGGCTATTTCCGGTCATATATTTTACACACTCATATAAACCTGCATATCCTAGAGAAATTGTTGAGTATCCGCCATGCAACAATTTATGAATAGATTCTCCTTTATCTAATCTAGCAAGAGCTCCATATTGCCATAAAATTGGGGCAACATCAGATGTTGCTTTACTTAATCTTTCATGTCTTGCCTGTAAAGCTCTGTGGCATAATTCAAGTCTTTCTTCAAATATCTTCCAGAACTTATCTTCATCTTTATCTGACGAAAGAGCAACATCTACTAAGTTGATTGTTACAACACCTTGGTTAAATCTTCCATAATATTTGCCTTTACCTTCAACATAATTACCAGCTTTAGCAATATTCCCTTTACTTATTAGTCTGTCTGGTGTAAGGAATGATCTACAACCCATACAAGGATAACAATCTCCTTCTCCCAATTCATTCTTCTTCAAATCTTTCATAACTTTTTCTGAAATATAATCAGGAACCATTCTTTTTGCAGTACATTTTGCAGCAAGTTCAGTTAAATACCAATATTTACTATCTTTATGAATATTATCCTCTTCAAGAACATATAGAAGCTTTGGAAAAGCTGGAGTTATATATACACCTTTTTCATTTTTCATTCCCAAAATTCTCTGATTTAGCATCTCTTCAATAATCATAGCAAGCTCTTCTTTATATTCTTCCGTTTCACCCAAATATAAACAAACACTTAAGAAAGGAGATTGACCATTTGTAGTAGTCATAGAATTAATTTGATATTGGAATGTTTGAACTCCATCTTTAATCTCTTTTTTCAGATCTTCCTTAGCAAATTTTATACATTGCTCTTCAGATAATCCTCTTTCCTTATATTTGTCCAAATATTTATTATAACTATCTCTAACAAAAGGAGCCAAATGTGTCATAGTAACTGTTGCTCCACCATATTGACTAGAAGTTACTGCAGTAATTATTTGTGTTGCAATTGTCATAGCTGTTAGAAACTTATGTGGTTTTTCAATCATAACGCCATTAATATTTGTTCCATTTTGTAACATATCTTCAAGATTAATTAAATCACAATTATGTAGAGCATTTTGCGCAAAATAATCCGCATCGTGGAAATGAATTATTCCTTCATCATGAGCTTTTACAATATCTTCTGGTAATAAAAATCTTCTAGTAATATCAGTACTTGTTATTCCAGCCAAATAATCTCTTTGTGTTGTAACAACTTTAGCATTTTTATTAGAATTTTCTGTATTCCAATATTCGCTTTCACCATCTATTAGCTCTTTTATAGATTGATCTGTTGTATTCGCCTTCCTCACAAGCTCTCTTGTATATCTATAAGTAATATATTTTTTAGCTAATTGATATTTATCAAATTCCATTAATTTTTCTTCAATTATATCTTGTACATCTTCAACAAGTATTCTTTTTTTACCCAAATCTTTTATATATTGAATAATTTCTTTTATTTCTTCTTTTGATGCTTTTTCTTTACCTCTAACTTCTTCATTTGCCTTACCTATTGCAACTTTAATTTTATTATCATCAAAATCAACAATTGATCCATCTCTTTTTATGATTTTCATTTCATCTCCACCTTTCCTGTATGGAAATATTATATATCTTATTTTCAAAAAAACTGTTGCGTTAGCAACAGTTTTATCTTTTTTAAAAATAAATATTGAAATTCTGATAGCTCTATCCATTATTACATTTTTTTAATATACTTGTAACATATTTGTAATAATATTAGCCTGTTTTACTTTTAATATCTCTTCTCATTTTTGAAATAATTTTTTTCTCCAATCTAGAAATATAACTTTGAGAAATTCCCAACATATCAGCAACCTCTTTTTGGGTTTTCTCCTCATCAGTTCCAAAACCAAATCTAAGCTCCATAATATTCTTTTCTCTAGGACTCAATTTTTTAATTGACTCCTTAAGCAATTTTTTATCAACCTCATCTTCAATTCTTCTAGAAGTAATATCACACTCTGTACCTAAAATATCTGATAGTAAAAGTTCATTTCCATCACCATCTTGGTTCAAAGGCTCATCTATTGATATTTCACCTTTAATTTTATTGCTCTTCCTCAAAAACATTAAAATTTCATTTTCAATACATCTCGAAGCATATGTAGCAAGTTTAATATTTTTATCTGTATTAAAAGTATTAATTGCCTTCATAAGACCAATAGTTCCTATAGAAATTAAATCTTCAATTCCAACACCAGTATTCTCAAATTTTTTAGCAATATATACTACTAATCTAAGATTTCTTTCAACTAAAACCTTTTTAATATTTTCATCTCCACTAGCTAATTTAGCTAAAGCATCCTCTTCCTCATCTGAATCTAATGGAGGTGGTAATGTTTGACTTCCTGCAATATAATATATTGGTAGCTCTTCAATTTTGTCATTATTGATGTATTTTGCATATACTATATTTACCTTTGCCTTTAGCAATTGTATTATATTCATTTTTAACTCTACTCCTTTCCAATATTTGCAAGCCTATCAAAGCAGAATATTTATTATTTATACTAAGAGCATCATTATAAAATCCAATAAGCACGTCATCTATTTCATTTATTTCATCTTGATATTCAACTTTCATTTTATCTATTTTGTAAGCAACCATAATACCATTTTTATTACCAACAGAAATATATGGAATTATTTTCAATCTTGCATCACAAAATTCATCTTTTGAAAAATCACCACCTCCAATCAAAGTATCTATTCTATTAAAATAATCTTCATCAAATAATTTTTTTGCAGTCTTTTTATCAACAATAACAACTGGATCTTTAGAAACAGGATCTGTCAACAAATTTCCTGTATCTAACAAAGCTGTCAATTTCACTGATTTTCCTCTATTAAATAATTCAATATTACACAACATATCTTTTTTATTTAATTTTTGTTTCATTTTAATTAACTTCATACTCATCTTAATCAAAGCATAACTTACAATTGCAGAAATAATAACTAATTCAAAAATATACTCTCCTCCAATAATTATTCCATTAACAATATATATAACTTTAGGTTTGAAAAAATGAACAAAACCTAATGTACAACCCGCATATATAAAGGAAACCATAAAAAACACAATTAGCTCTTTAAAAACTTTTACAAACTTATTTGAGTTAAAACTCAATTTTACCAAAATGACTCCCATAACTATCTTTGATAAATTTAAAACCAAATTAGAAAAATTAAAATATAGAGAAAACACATATATAACTCCAATAAAACTAGCCATTACTATTCGTGATTTTTTAACAGCCCTATTAAGCAATTTACCAGTTGTAAATAAAATTAAATAATTCATACAAAAGTTTTCCAAAATTATTAAATCCAAATATGCAACCAAAATTACCCCTCCTTTATATTTTATGTTTTGACAAAGAGCCACTATTCACCGCAACTCATTCTTAGCCAAACAATATATAAATAGCATTACAGTAGCTACTGCCATATAGCAAAAATAATAACAAATTTAATTTAATAGAGTAGGATATGTGAATATATATATTAAAAAAAGTGACGCGCAGCTTGGGAGCTTTTAGAAAACATCTTAATATCACAAAACTAAAACGAGGAAACTGCAACTCTCACACTACTTTGTATGGGCGACCAGCAAGTCACGCTTTTTTAATATATATATTCACATATCCGGCCTATTATAGTAATCTTATATGTTAAAAAAGTACGTGCAGCTTGGGAGCTTTTAGAAAACATCTTAATATCACAAAACTAAAACGAGGGAACTGCAACTCTCACACTACTTTGTATGGGCGACCAGCAAGTCACTCATTTTTAATATATATATTCACATATTCAGCTTATTATAATACTATAAACAATAACAACTAAGCTTTTAATATAGCATATTTTACATCAAACTTCTAAAAAAACTTGTCAAATCTTGAGCAAGAAAAAAAGAAATAATCTACATACATAGATTATTTCTTATCTTTTTTTATTATTTGTTTATAAATTTGACAATATCCAATTATTTATTTCCAGATTTTTTTCTAAGGAATGATGGAATGTCCAAATCATTAGAATTCAAAGGCTCATTTTTTGAAGGTATTGAGCTAGCTTTTTGTTCCCATGGTTTAACAGTTGCATTACTATTATTTGATTGAATTCCATTTAATCCTGGAATATTTCCTATTGTTGGTTTTGTTTCTGTATCAAACCCTGTAGCAATAACTGTAATTACTATATCTTCATCAATAGTTTCATCAATAACAGCACCAAAGATAATATTTGCTTCTGGATCAGCACTACGTTGAACTATTTCAGCAGCAGTATTAACTTCATGTAATCCTAAGTTTGCACCACCTGTAATATTAATGATAACACCTCTTGCTCCTTCAATTGAGCTTTCAAGCATTGGGTTTTGAATAGCTTGTTTAGCAGCATCTTCAGCTCTTGATTCTCCTGATGCTCTACCAACACCCATATGAGCTATACCTGTGTTAAGCATAATTGTTTTAACATCAGCAAAGTCTAAGTTTACAAGTCCTGGTACTGCAATTAAGTCTGATATACCTTGTACACCTTGTCTTAATACATCATCAGCCATTTTGAAAGCTTCAACAATTGATGTTTTTCTATCAATTATTTGTAATAATTTATCATTTGGTATAACAACTAATGTATCAACTTTACTTTTTAAGCTCTCAATTCCTCTTTCAGCTTGTGATAATCTTTTTTTACCTTCAAATGTAAATGGTTTTGTTACAACACCTATTGTTAATATTCCCATTTCTTTAGCACATGCTGCAACTATTGGGGCTGCACCAGTTCCTGTTCCGTCCACCCATTCCGGCTGTTACGAATACCATATCTGCACCTCTTAAAGCTTCTGTTATTTCAGATTTGCTTTCTTCAGCTGCTTGTGCACCTATATCTGGATTAGCTCCTGCTCCTAATCCTCTTGTAATTTTTTCTCCGATTTGTATTTTTGAAGCAGCTTTAGATAATATTAAAGCTTGTCTATCTGTATTTACTGCTACAAATTCTACTCCTCTTATTCCTGAATCAACCATTCTGTTTACGGCATTAGTTCCACCACCGCCTACACCAATAACTTTGATTGTGGCTGTTCCATCTATCATTATTCCACTTTCTTCTGCGTTATCCATTATCATAATGTTTTCCTCCCTATTTATATTTAAAAATTAATAACATCCTTTTTTGAGCTTGCTAGCTCTTCTATTTTATGAATAGAAAAAATCTTTTATTTTTTCTAAAAATACTTTTATTATATTTTTTTCAGAATTTGTATCTATACTACTTGATACATTTTTTGCATATTGTCTTGATGCGACATATCTTACTAATGCATAAGCTGTTCTATATCCAGGTCTTATTGTGCTTACCATTCTTCCTGTAGAAATTTTTACAGGTATATTTAGAATAATTTTACCAGCTACATCGCTTTTACTTATATTTACTATTCCTTGTCCAGTTAATACTACACTGTTAATTCTTTGCTTTACACCTTGCATTGTAATATCATCATTTATTAATTTAAATATTTCCTCAACTCTTGCTTCAATAATTTCTATAAGCTCTGAACTTTTAATTATCTTACTTTTATTTTCATCTTTACATGTGTTAAGCATAATTTCATTATCATTATCTATGTAAGACTTCATAGCCAATCCATACTGTTTCTTTAATTTATCAGCCTCTTCTAAGCTTATGTTTAAAACAAGTGCTATATCATTTGTAATATTATCTCCACCTAAAGGAATTGTATTTGTATATATAAATTCAGATCCTTCAAATACTCCTATTTCAGTATTTCCTGCACCTATATCTAATATCATAACATTATCATTAACTTCATTTGTATCTAAAACAACATTTTTCTCAGCTAATGTTATTGGTACTATTCCATCAATTTCTAAATCTGCTTTTCTGAAAATATTGTGTATTTGCCTAATATATTCCTTATTGGCTAAAACAATTTGAGCTTTTAGTGTAAATGAAGAGCAAAAGCTACCAATTGGGTCTGAAGTTACTTTTCCATCATCTAAAATGAACTTTTCAGCAACTACATCTATTATTGTCTTACCTTCTGGAACATCAATGTCTTTTGCTTGCATTATTGTAGATGATATATCTTTTCCAGAAATTCCTGAATATCTATCTTTTACTTCTTTAGTTATACTATTTTGTACTATTGTTACATCTTTTCCATGTATTGTTATATATGCAGAATTTATTTTCAAGCCTGAATCCGCTTCTGCATCTTCTAAAGTCTTCACTACAGTTCTTATGACTTCTTCTTCATTTATTATCTTTCCTTTTTTTATCCCATTGCACATATTGCTTGTACTACAAATTGTTTCAATTTGTCCAAAATTGTTGACCTCACCGATAACAAGACTAACTTTTGAAGTACCAATATCCATGCCCACAATTATATCTCCAACAGCCAAGGTTAATTCCTCCATTTACTACTCGTTTTATTCTTGCATAAGAATATTATATTTCTTTAAAATTGTCAATACCAATTGTTATATTTTTGTAATAATACCGTAACATTTTTGTAATAATGTTATATACTTTATTTTTCTGAAATATTTTCTTCTTTTTTGTCGTTTACTTTTCTTCTATTCTTAAAAAAATTGGTACATTTCTCTAAGTAATATCTACGGATTACACCAAGATTAAAGAATATTCTACCAACAAATACAAATATTGCTGCAAGATATATATCAACATTTAATCTAGATCCTAAATATGCTAATAGCATAGATAATATTGCATTTCCTAAAAATCCAGAAATAAATACCCCCATATTAAAATTTTTATTTATTGATGCTACTATTCCACCAAAAATTGTATCTAACGCAGCAACAATTCCTATTGCCAAGTATTCGGAATAAGTATATGAAATCATTGGTGCAAAATTTCCTATAAAAGCACCTATTATACATCCTATTATAATTGCAATATATACCAAATTAATCCTCTCCTTTTTCTATATATTCAAAATTAATTTCTTTATTGTATTTATTTATAGTGATATTATCATTTTCTTCTATTTTTATATCATATCCAGCATTTTTATATAAATCTACATATCCTTCATCTTTTAAATTAAATACTTCCAATATTTTATTTTTATCTCCTATTGCTTTAATTGTATAAGGAGATGATATTCTTTGATCACCATTTAGTAAAATATATTTCTTTGATATTTCAACAATTTCTGTTGTTGCAATAATTCTACAATCATTTATAGATATTGCAGTTGCACCTGCATATTTTAGCTCATTAACAAAATCTACTAAGTTACTATAACTATATGATTGATTAGCAGTATCGGTCAATGTTATTATTACACCTTGTCCAGTAACATCAGTTAAACCGATTTTTGTTTCATATTCTTTTAATTCACTATTTAATAATTCAGTTGCTTTTTGATTATTATTAAGGGTTTCATTATATTCATTAATTTTTTCTTGATTTTGCGAAATTTTCTCTTGTAGCTCTTCATTTTTATCTTTTAAATTTAATATTTCATTACGTAATTCATCTTCTTGCATAGTTTCTAGTGCTGTTATATCTGTTTGTTTTATAGTTTTAATTTGTACACTCATCAAACTAACAAGAAAGATAGAAACTATTCCCAATACTATTGAGATTTTTATTTTATCATTTTTCATTATAAACCTCATTTCCTTCGAAAATTTTTAGTATTTATAAATCACCTTAGATAAGATACTATAAATTTTTTGAAATTTCAATATTATCTTCTTTATTTATATTAGTTATTACTCCATATTTGTTTAATTTATACAAAGTGCCACCATTTTTAGTTAGCTCTCCATATAATAAGTCCTTAGATCCGATTGCTTTTATTACAAATGGACTCCCTACTTTTTCTCCATTAATTTGAATAATATTTCCAGCACAATTTATGGTTGTAGAATTAGTTATTCTGTTACCATTTATAGAAATAGCTTCAGCTCCTCCTGCTTTTAATTCATTTACTATTGCAATTAAATTTCCATCATGTACTAAATAATTTGACAAATTAATATTTGAAAAAGAATTCTGAGTATTAACGTTATTATTGTCTGCCACAGTAATAACTACGCCTTCTCCTTTAACATCTTTCATCCCCAGCATTATCTCATATTTTTCTATTTTTTCTTGAGTATTTTTATCTGTCTGTATATCTGTAATATTTTTTCTTAACTTTTCTAATTCCTCATCAGTTCTTTCTAGCTCTTTACTAGAACTTTCGCAATTTGCTTTCCATTGCAATAATGATTTTTTTAAATTTGCATCTGTCAATTGAATCGTTCCATTTAAATTTGCAGCTTTAATTACTCTAAACTGCATACAAATTGCTATTGTTACAATCATACACAAAAAGCCTAATGATACAGCAACTTTTTTTGATTTCATAAATAAAATCACCTCTCTATTACATATTTATACTTTTAGGTATTTTTACTTCTTTGCTAATAATTAATTCAATTTTTGCCCTATCTATTTTGATAAGATCAATAGTACCTCCTGGTCGTATTAAGCTACTATTCATAGTTTCGGAATTTCCTATTGCTTTAATTGTAAACGGAGCTTTTATCTTTTCACCATCTATTACAATATTATTTTTTTCCATTTCAATAGAAGAGTTATTTCCAAATCTATAATTATTTATTGAGATTGCCTCAGCCCCCGCATTTTTTAATTCATTAACTATATCAATTAAATCCTTAGTAATATCTGAATTATTAACCTTATCTCCATTAGCTCTGTATTCATTTGGATAATACTTTATTGTCATACCTTGTCCTTTTACATCGGTTTTAGAGCAAAATATAGTATACTTCTTTATCAAATTACTTTTATCTAAATTAGATGAATCATTTTCTGAAGCCTTATTTCTTATACTTTCCAAACTTTTATCTAAAGTATCTAATTTTTTTCCTAATTTTTCATTTTCATTACTTAATTCAAATATTTCATCTTTAAGTTTAGTTGCAACTTTTTCTTGTGATGCTGTAGATGTGCTATCATTTGTAATTCTAACTTGAACGGTTATTGCAAATGATACAAGGAAAAATGCTACACCTAAAACTAGATATTTACTCAAATTTTTCATATAAGGTAATTCCTTTCTAAAATATATTTTATACTTTTTCCCTAAAATATGGATATTCACCACTATTTAAATCTACATTAACAAATATTTCACCTTGATACTCACTTTCATCATCCAAAATCTTCTTAATTCTAGTCATTTTTCCGTTTAATGTATTTATATTTCCAAGATGAGCAATTTTTCCTAAACTTTCAAAATATATTAAATAATCATTATGATCTGAAATATCTATTTTAGTTATCTTATCTTTAATTTCATTATTTCCTGCTTCTTGCAAAATCAGCATTACTGCAGATAAACCTTCTAAATCTTGATTACATATTTTTTCACCATATTTTATATCTTGTGTCTTATATCCACTTATAATCAAACTAGATTTTTTTTCAGTTGACATTTCTAATGCAATTCCCTTATCATCAACATATAAATAATTATCTGGATTTTCATTATTTACAAGTTGAAATTTAACTTTTCTTTCAACAACTTCTATAACTATTTTGTTCGGAATAGACCTCTTTATTTTTACTTTTTCAACATAAGCATTTGTTTCAATATTTTTTAATGCTTTATTTTTATTAAATGAGAACATATTTTGTCCAACCGAAACAGTTGACAAATCCTTAATCTTAACATCAGTAAGTACTGAGTTATTTTCTATTTTAACATTGATTTCCTTAATATTAAAGAAAGATGACTTCATAAATACAATTATTCCAATAAAAAGTATAATAGAAATTATGATAATTTTAAGGACGAATATTGCCTTTTTTCTTTTCTGTGGATTTACTACAACAATCTTCTTTTTTGGCTTTTTTGCTTTTTTCTCCTTTTTATTTTTTTCGTTATTTAATCTATCCCCTTTTACAATCTCCGGTATTTCAAGGTTTTCATTATCAATTTTTATATCATTTTGTTTCATTTTTTTATTTTTATCTTGTTTTGTTTTTTTACTTTTTTTGCTTTGATTTTTCTGTGTATTAGACTGAATTTTTTTATTTTTATTATTATTAAATCCAATAATAACTTCATCATTTAAATTAATTTGATTATTTTGGATTTTCTTTTTTTCTTCTAGCATTTTTTTATTCTGTTTTACGTTTGAATATATAACAGTTCTTTTTTTTGTATCTTTAGACATAGATTTTTTCATCCTTTCCAATTATATGAAAGCATACACATTATATCAAAATAAAACAACAAAAGCGGACACAAATAAAATTTATTCTTTTGTAAATATTTCAAAGTCCGCATTTGTATCCACAATTTATAGTTACACAGTAATTTTGTATGCGATAATTCAAAATTCTTTTTTAACTTTCAGTTAAAATAATTTTTGCACCTATATTATTTAATTTTTTATCTAAATTTTCATATCCCCTTAATATATAATCTATATTATCAATTCTTGATTTTCCTTTAGCCATAAGAGCTGCTATAACCAATGATGCTCCACCTCTTAAATCTGTACACATCATATTAGCTGATGATATATTTCTTTTTCCAGTTATAACCGCAGTTCTGCTTTCTACAGTTATTTTTGCTCCCATTTTTCTGAGCTCTGATATAAATTTATATCTATTTTCAAATATATTTTCTACAATTACAGATGTTCCAGAAGACTTTAATAACATTGCCGAAAAAATTTGCTGCATGTCTGTTGGAAAACCAGGATATGTCATTGTTTTAATCTCTAAAGGTTTAATTCTTTTAGGTGCAATTAATTGTATATTATTATTGAATTTTCTTATTTCGCACCCACATTCTTCTAATTTATCTAAAACAGACTCCATATGATTGCTGTTTACATTTTCCAATATAATATTACCGCCAGTTGCAGCTGCAGCACATAAAAATGTTCCTGCTTCAATTCTATCAGGCATTACATTATAACTAGCACCTGAAAGTTTCTTTACTCCAGTAATTGTAATTTTATTTGTTCCTCCACCATCAATCTTTGCTCCCATTTTCTTTAAATAGTAGATTAAATCAACAATTTCTGGTTCCATTGCTGCGTTATTTATAACTGTTGTTCCCTCTGCTAAAACAGTAGTTAAAATTATATTTTCTGTAGCACCAACACTTGGAAAATCTAAATTAATATTACTTCCAACAATTTTATTAGCTTTACATTTAATGTATCCAGACTCTTCTTCAACATCAATTCCTAGTTTTTTAAATGCATTTATATGTAAATCTATCGGTCTTGAACCAATATCACAACCTCCTGGATATGAAAATGTTACTTCTTTAAATCTTCCTAATAAAGCACCCGCTAATATAACTGTCGACCTCATTTCTCTCATCAAATGCTCTGGTATTTCTGTTTTGCTTATATTCTTCGAATTAATCTCTATTTTACCACTATTTTGCTTAATTTTGCAACCTAAAAGTTTTAGAATTTCCAAAGTAATTTTTGTATCTCTTATTTTAGGCACATTATATAATCTATTAGAATTTCCATTTAATATAGTAGCAGCTAATATTGGCAATGACGCATTCTTAGATCCACTTATTTTTACAATTCCTTCTAATTTCTTTCCACCTTCAATTATGTAATACTTCATTATTTACACTCCTTCCATAAAGTTTATGATATATATTATGTTGATTCCTTGAAGATGTGAAAAAGTGAGCAAGTCTTTTACAACTTACTCACTCTGCTTTTACATTGTTATTACTGGGCGAAAATACAAACATCTATCGCCAAACCCACATATTGGATTAAGATTATATGCTCCACATATGGTTCCGTGTGGATTACCATCCATTCCACGCACTCCATCTCCAACCAGCATGGATGTTTCATAAATCTCTCCTCTACTGTTTATGATAGCGACATTTATCAATGATTTTTCAAATAATACCCCTTTGAATCTCTTATCATCTAACATACCATAGTCAATAACGTTAAAAAAGATCTCCGGAATAAGAGAAAACATATCATCTACCCTTACTAATTTTTTCAACTTCTTATAGCTGGGAACTATATAGACGCTCTCAAAAGGTGTTTCCATAGAAAGCAATTTATCATCGTCAAGTTCCGTAATGATAACTGGTTTCAAGTTTCTATCATAGGCAGCATATATCATACATCCATTTGGTTGCTCTATAAGATAAAGTTTATTACCCTTTCCGAAATAATATGTGTTTTCACTATTTTCGAACCGCATTGGTTCAAGATGTATTTTCAATTCTGAAAACAAATTCATAAAAAGTTCCTCCATTTAAATTAATTGTTGGATATTTTGGTTTACACGTATGAGCTCTATAAAGAGCAAATTGTAGTCGTTGACCACAATATGTACTAATTATAACAGTTTATTTAATTTATGTAAAGGGGGACGGTTCTCTTTTCCCTTTTTTGGGAAATTGGGACACTTTTCAGAAAATATAAAAATAAACAAATTGCTACCAATTATTTTAGATAGCAATTCGTTTGATTCTTTTATTTCTATATTCTGATAAATAAATAATTTAATATTTTAATTTATTCTTACGTTAATTCTTCTCCCATATTGCAGTTAGAGTATGGTTTTCTGACCTATTAACAATAGAATTAGAATCAATTATTTCGAATTTTTCAATTCTTCCATTTAATCCAAATAGATTTTTAGCATTCCATCCTTTAAAAGTATAACCATCTCTCACTGGTACTGGCAATTCTCCATATTCCTGACCATAGTTTACTTTTTTAGAAATTTGATTTACTCCATCATAATTTGCTAAACTGCCTCCATTTAAGTCAAATGTTACAATGTATTGTTTCTGTATGTCGTCTATAATTTGTTTACCTGTTGTTTCTATATCTAATATAATGTTTTTGTCCATCCATTTACTGTCTAGAGCATCATTTGCGTCACACTCTTCTTGAGTTAAACCTGTTTCATATTTCCATTGCCAGTATAGTGTTTTGGTTTCAGTTTTATTTTCGTCATTTGCAGCAAAATATCCTATTAAATTTATTTGTCCATTTTCTTTATATAATGCATTTGTCATTTCTTCATTTGAATAAAACATTAAATTTTCTGGTATTTGTGTTAAATTAATATCAATATTATACTGCAAAGAAACTTGTGTATCTGTCGCATTTACATTGAATTCTAAAGCTCCTTTTGTATTAGGTGCGACTTTGGTTCTATCAACTTTTTCTGTATCATTTTCATATCTCGTTTGTGCCAAATCAATTGACAAATTTTCTGAACTACCTGTTGTTACATTAAACGACAACTTTGCTATACTTGATCTTACATTTCCATTCATTAATGTTCTATATCTTGCTATTGCATACGTTGATATTAATACTATTACTGTTATTATGAATATTATAATTATGTATTTATTATTTATTTTTCTATTGTTCGAATTATTTGGTTGATTTCTCTTTGCTTTATGTTGACTAAAGTATGTTTCTCTAGAAAATCAATGTTTTCCTGTCTTTTTTTTTTCAAACTATTCCTCTTTTGTTCTTTATAATTATTAATTCAAATTATAACCTACAAGTAATTATTTATCAATATTTAAATTGCAATTTTATATTTAAAAATTTTCACATAACCAGCATTATTCTTTAATATAATTTACAAATATAATTATGGAGAAAAGTATGAAAGTATTAAATGTATTTATAAAAAATGGAATTATTCTAACAATATCATCAATTATATTAAAAACAATCTCAATTATTTTTAATATATTTCTATCTAACAAAATATCTAGCAGTGATTTAGGCAGTTGGTCAATCATTATGTCTATTTTTTCATTTTTACTAACAGTTTCACTATCTGGAGTAAACCTTTCATCAACCAGATTAGTTGCAAAAGAGCACTCATATGGAAATGTAGGAAACATAAAAATAATAATTCGTGACTGTCTAAAATATTGTCTATTCTTTAGTATATTATCTATTTTGTTGCTACTTAGTTTCAAAAACTATATATTTAACATAATATCTGAAAAATCAATAGACATAAAGTTAATATATCTATTATCACTAACATTACCATTTTGTTCAATTTCATCTTGTTTAAATGGTTATTTTATGGCTGTTGAAAAAATGAAACCAATTATTATATCACAAACAATAGAAGTTATAAGCCAAATTTTAATAAGTGTAATATTTTATAATTTAGGATTCTTCAGCACGACATACAATATATGCTTTACACTCATATTAAGTTTATTAATTTCGGATTTTTTATCATTTATATATTTAATAAAAGTATACTCAAAAGACAATAAAATATATAAAAAAATAAAAGCCACACAAAAGAATTTTAAGAAAGATGTAATAAAAATATCTCTTCCTGTTGCATTAACAAGTTATATAAAATCTGGCTTATCAACTTTAAAAACAACACTAATTCCAGTTGCATTTATGGCACATGGATATTCCTATAACGACTCACTTGGTTATTATGGTCTAATTTCAGGAACAGTATTAACTTTAATATTATTTCCATTTACCTTCTTACAATCATATAATAGTTTACTTGTTCCTAAAATTTCATCATATGACCCAAAAAAATCAATAAAAAAAATTAAAAAGATAGCAATAAAAAGTTTATCTCTAACATTTCTATTTGGATTAATTATAACAATATTTTTTATTCTAACAGCAAATAAAATAGATCAAAAATTTTATAAAACTTTAGATGTTGAATATTATATAAAGGTTCTAGCACCAATTATAATTTATATTTATATGGATAATATTGTAGATAGTTTACTAAAAAGTCTAGATGCACAAATATATGTTGTAATAATAAATATTGTCGATTTATGTTTAACAATATTACTAATAAAATATTTCATTCCTATATTTGGAATATCCGCATATATATTAATTTTATATTCAAGTGAAATATTTAATTTTTATACGAGTTTATTTATTCTTTGTAAAAAAATTAAAAACTTTTATAATAAATCACTTTAAATTCACAAGAAGGACAAAATTCATTGTTATATTATATACAAGTTAGTAACAATAATATTTACTCCAGTTACTAACAACAACATCCCCTTTTATTTTCAGAAAAGCACTCTTAACAGAGCGCTTTTTTTATATAATATGAAATATCTATTTTAATACAATATATTATTTTAAATATTACTCACGAGTAAAATTACACTTATATGCCAAACTTTGGTACTATATAAGTATAAAAAATATTATTTGTTTTCTACACTTTCCTTTGAAAATAAAATATTTATTTTCACTTTGAGTTTTGAAACTTAAAGTTTTATATTATTTCCTATTATAAAACAAAACATTGTACTTATTTAATATGCTAAAAATAAGTACAATGTTTTCATAGAAATTTGAGTTTATTATAATTTATAATTTATAATTTTTCAATTTCTTCTTTTGTAAGTCCTGTAACTTCAATTATAAGGCTAATATCTATATTTTTTTCTAACATTTTTTTGGCTACATCTATTTTTTCCTCGGATTTTCCTTCTTCTCTGCCTTGGTTTCTCGCTGCTGTCATGGCAAACTTTCTATCAATTTCAGCTGTTTCTCTTAAATACGCAATTCTTCTCTCAGCTTCATCTCCACTTAAGTATTCTAGCTCTTCTTCAGCTTTCTTTACTTTTTCATTCTCTATCATTTTTAGTTCCTC
>CAKPRA010000039.1 GCA_934180065.1 uncultured Clostridia bacterium
TTTTGGTTCAACTCAATTATATAAGACTTAAGTCATTTTTTGTATAATAATGTTTCACATCTATTGTATTACAACACGGAAAGAGTATCTAATTTTTTTAGTTATGTTGATAAAACTAATGATAAATGTTATAATTTCATTAGATTTGTCAAAGGCGGGAATTTATGAAAAGGATGACAATAAAAGAATTTAAAGAACAAAGTAATATAGAAATTATTGAATCAATTATGAAAATGAATAATGGATATGTTACTTCAAAAGAACTATCAAATCTTGGAATTCATAGAATGTACCTTAATATAATGAAAGAAAAAGGTAAGATAGAAAAAGTAGGTAATGGTATTTATATAGATTCTAATAAAATAGAAGATAGTTATTTTGTTTTTAGTTTAGAGCTTTCAAATGTGGTTTATTCTCACATGACTGCGCTTTATTTTCATGGACTTTCTATCAAAGCACCAAATGATAAATATGATATAACTGTACCTAACAATTATTTTAATTATAAAATAAAAGAACATAATGTTTTTTATGTTGATAAAGATATTTATGAACTAGGTCTTACTGAAGTTAAGACGCTAATGGGAAATAATGTCAGAGTTTATGATGCGGAAAGATGTATATGTGACATTATTAGATCTAAAAACAGAATGGATCCTGAGCATATTAAACATAGTATAAAAGAATATATAAAGATAAAAGATAAAGATCTAGTTAAACTATCTAATTATGCTAAAGAAATGGGAATTAAAGAAGATGTAATGAATTATATAGAGGTATTTTATGAATAGTACGCAATTGAAAAATAAATTAAAAAACATTTTTTAGAAATGCAAATTTTAATGAATAAAACAATAGTTAAAATGATTAAAGAAATAGTATCATTGGAAATAGATGATAATACAAAACTTAGTTATTTAGAAATATCACCAAAAGATATGAACATGAGTATGGTGGTTTTAGAGTTGATATTCAAATCGAAATAGATAATATTATAGAAAAATTTCATATTGATATAGCGACAGGAGATTCAATTACACCAAAAGAAATAAATTATAAATATAAACTAATTCTAGGTGATAACTATGTAAAACTATGGGCATACAATATTGAAACAGTATTAACGGAGAAGGTAGAAACAATCTTAAGCAAAGTAGAATCAAATGGAAGAATGAGAGATTTCTAGGATATCTTTCTAATTTATACAAAAGACTGGAGTAATATCAACTTATAAAACTTTGTTAAAGCAATAGAAAAAACCTTTTCTAAAAGAGAATATACAGATGATCCATCCGTGGCTTTAGATATTATTAAAAATAGTGAAGTGTTAAAAGAAAGATAGAATAAATATCAAAAAACTTTTTCATATGCCAGAAGTATGGACTTTGATGAAATAATGGATTGCTTAGAAAAAATGATTGAACAATTTGAACCAATAGGAGTTTAGGAGGTAGAATTATGGAACCTAAAGATTTATTAAAAAAATTACACCCAAATCAATTCTCTGATTCTAAAAACGTAGAAAAAGTTGATTGCCCAAGAGACTTATTAGATTTTAAAATTTCTACTTTATCTGAGAAAAATATGCATTTTGATTTTGAAGATCTTGTTAGAAAACTTATGGAGAGAGAAGTGTGTCCAAATTTAATAGAGGAAACAGGTCCAGCATCAGGTGGAGATGGTAAAGTAGATACCGAAAATTATCCTGTATCAAAAGAATTACAAAAATTTTGGTATTATGGGCTTAATGAAAATAATGAAAAGTGGGCAGTTGCTGTTAGTTTGAAGAAAGATTGGAAATCAAAATGTAATGATGATATTGAGAAAATCATAAAAACTGATAGAAATTATAAAAAAATCTTTTTTGTAACAAGTCAGGCTATTCCTAATAAGAAGAGAGAAGAATATCAAGATGAAAAAATAAAAGAAACAGGAATTGATATAGTTATATTTGATAAGACATGGATTTTAGATAAATTGTTAAAAGATTCAAATCTGGATTTAATTAAAGAAAGTAATATTTCAACTCCATTGATTGAGAAAGAAATTGGCCCCAATGATTTAAAAAAACAGAGAAGAAGAGATGAAATTGAAAAAGAATTATTAAAATTTGCACAAAATAAAAAGTTGAATCAAAAGGTGATAGATCTAGCAATAGAATCCGCAATAATTAGTCGAGATTTAGAGGAAGATGAATCGATTGTTGTTGGCAAATTTGAACGTGCATCTAGACTTGCAGAGGAAAAAGGAAATATTAATGCACAAAAAGATATATTATATAATATAGCATGGTACTATCATTGGTGGTTGAATAATGATGTAGGGTTTGAAAAATATTATACTCTATATGAAAAAGAAGTGTTAAAAAATAATAATATAGATGACATAATGAATTTATCAAATCTGTGGATACTTGCTTATACTAGAAAAAAAAGAAATAAGGAAGATGTTAAATCTAAGACTCAAAATATTCTTGAACTATTAAATGATCAAAAAAAATCTAAGAGTAGGGTTGTTCAACTTGAAGCAGAATCTAGAGAATGTTTAATAAGGATTTTGTTAAAGGAAAACGTTGATGAACAATTCAAATCATTATTAAATATTACTGAAGAAGCATCAAAATTTAAGGAGTTTAATTTTATTATTTTAGCAAAGATGATAGAAAATTTGCTAGAGGTTTATGGTAATAATATTAATTATAATCAGCTTTATGATTTAGTAACTGAAAAGTTATCTGATAGAAGTAGTGATATTCAAAAAGCTGAAATGTATTTAAAAAAAGCAAAATTGCTATCAAAAAATGAAGAAAGGTATAATGCAATTGTTTTATTAGGCAAATGTTTAACTTTGTTATATAAAGAAGAATCAAATGGTAAATTAGTAGAGGCATACATTAACATTGGTGCAAATTTTGAAAGTGTAGGTTTATTATATGCGGCAAAAAACTATTATATTGCTGCCGTTGCACTATTTATGGATTTATTTTTAAAAGATAATGATTTAGATCCATTTGTTTTAAAAATTCTTGATAGGATTATAGGAATGGAAATTCATATTGGAAATGTAGAAGAATCAATTGAATGGTTGAATATTAAAAACTTATTTTTAAGCATTTTAATTGATAAAAATGAGCCTTATAGTGAAGAATTAGAACAAACAATATTGGAAGCAGATGCTTTTATTGCTTCTCAAATACTTGATACTAAAGTTAAAAATTTTAAAGATTTGGGTAGAATTATTTACTTATGTAACAAAAGTGGATTGATAAGTTCTTCAATAATGGCTAACTATGTACTTGGTGAATATGATGAAGAATTATTAAAAGAATGTGAAAATGACAAAAAAATGGTAGATAAATATATTTTGGATTTTTATAAGGAATCGAAGATTTATAATATTTCACCTCCTATCTACAATGATACAGAAGAAAAAATAATAGAATCAAAAATATGTGGAAATAAAATTCTAATACATTATAATGGAACTAAAATGTATAAAAGATTTGCAGAATTTATATTGGGTTTATTAGAAAATACTTTTGCAACTATGACTAATAATGGCATTTATATGCGTGGTGACATTGTAATTAATTTACTAGAAAAAAACACTGGCAAATTCAATACAAAATATACATTTAATGGAATCGAAACATACACTATTGAAATTGATACAATTGATTTATATGATATATCCATAGAAAATCATACAATTATTACTGATATGCTATTTAAATTATTAGCTAATATATTTGCTATCAATTTTATTTATAAAGATGAAAATACATTATTCAAGCAATTGTTCGATGATGATAAAACATTTGAAAGATCTTTAAATCATACAAGTAGTCTTTATAATTTAAATAAAATTTTTGGTAATGATGATTATAGTGATATTCCAAATATTGAAATAAATAGGAATAAGGAATGGTATTCTGACTTAAGAATTGATATTCCTAAAAAAGAAGGTGTTAAAATATATCCTTTCGATGAGAAAAGAGATATAAAATATGATTCAGAACCTGGAGACCTATTTAAAAATGTATCACATGATAATATATATTCTTCAGATATAATAAAATGTAATCACTGGGATGCAGCTAAATGGAAGGGCGTTATGTATTTAGGTGATATCAATAATAAGGAATTTATTAAAATTGGGTTCATATTTGAAGGAGAAGAAGGCGCAAAAAAAGTATTTCAAGATATAATTAATGTTACTACTAAAGATGATACAAAAGAAAAAATAATCTTATCTTTTATTAAGGGAGTAGATAAAAAAGCTATATATGATTATAGAGTAATGATAACAGGCAAAATTGAAATTCCAAAAAATATAAAAGAAAATGCTATTATTAATATGGCAACTCGTTTTCATCAAATGAATTGTGGTAACGATAAAAATATAAACATACTGGAGAAAATTATATCTGGTAAAAATCCTAAGATAAGTATTCTACCAGTTACATCAAGAGACGGAAAAATGATACCATTATATGATTATGAAATATTTATAAAAAAAATAAGTATAAAAAAAGCATATGAAATTGGAAAAAATGATATAGAATCAGCTGCAATATTACCAACTGATAATCCAATTATTCCAGATGGTGTAGAAGGTGCACCGATACAAGAATTGCTTGAATTAAAAAAAAGAGATCTAGTCCATTAAAGGACTAGGTCATTTTTGTTTTAAAACATAATCTGTTAAGTCGCTTGTTGTCTTGAGAATATCTGCCGCTTTTATAAATAATGGTTTGGTTCTATATTCGTTATCTTCTTGGTCAGTGCTATATCTAAGCATAGCCCCGGTTTTATCTAAAATTTTAAAAGCTTTAATTAATTGCTTAAAATTATCGTTATTAATTTTAGATTTATTATATAGTCTATTTATGTCATGATTGCTTTTAAATTTTATACTATTTTTTTCGAGATAATATTTTAGTGTTAATTCTATTGTTTGTCTACATAAAAACAGAAATGGTATGCATAATGTATCACTTCTAAAAATATATGTTGTACCAAAGGAGTGTGTTGAAATTTCCATTTGATGATAAATGTTTTTTGTAGCATTAAGATATGATTCGATAAGTTCTTTTTTACCACTATCCTTTCTAAATTCTTCTTTATATAGAGAACTTGTATTTAACAAATACCATTCATAAGCTTCTCCTTTTTCTAAGTGATTATTATCTTTTATAAATTTATTATTCATAAATCCTCCGTATTCTATTATTGGTTAATTATCTTCAATTGATTCTAATATTTCTTTTATGACTTTCCATTTCCAAACATATCTTAAGTCACTATCTTTGTTTATTCTTCCACTATATATACCAACTTCTCTCATAAAAGGATATCCCCATACCGCTTTGCCAAAATTTTGACCATTATTAAATGTGGATCAAATCCTGATTCACTATAGTATATAACAGGTGAACCGGACTGACCTTGCCTAGTTTTACTATCAATAAGAAATGCAGGTAAATTATTGTCTTTAATCATTATATCTAAATCTGGATCGCTGGCAACTGTTCCTGATGTCCATATAGCATGTGGTTCATCTTTTGAATTTATAGTATAACCTAAAGGAAATCCTACTACGAATACTGGTTCAGTTACATTTAATTCGTAATTAGAATTTATATTGTAAGCTTCTTTATAATGTTGCATTGCTGGATAGTTTTCTAAGGGGACTGCAATAACATCAATATCATTTCCATAAATAGGATATTCATACCACAATTTTTTCCCTTCTTCAGTTAAAAGTTTTATTTCGTTTTTGAACCATTCAAACTTATCATCAGGAAGATATTTTTTATATGTTATAATCAATTTATCTGGTATAACACAATTTGAATCTAAACATTCTTTTGTTATAAAATTTCTTCCTGAAACGACATGCCAATTAGTAATTAAATACTTATGTTTATATTGAATTTCAAAACTAGTTGCTGTACTTATTTTTTGTTCATTACAATATATTTCTATGAAAAAAGACTTTGTTGAGTTTTCATTTATTTTCATAAAGTTTCACCTCAACATCTATTATACCACCATAATTAACTTATCTCACTAGAGCTTAGCCCAAAAGGTTAGTTAGGATAAGTCCTAAAACCTTATTTTTCTAAATTAAGCGGTTTAATAAACTTAGCTTTGTAATTTTTAGATGCAGCAGTTCTATTTAATTTAACATATATGCCTTCTTGTTCTAATATTTTAATATTACTATTTAACAATCTGTTAAAGCGAGAAGTGGTAATTAATAAATTTAATTCAGTTACTATTTCAGCTGAAGTAAATATAACTTCTTTTTTCTTAATTACATATCTCATTAATGCAGGTAAATTAAAATCTTGTTCTGTATCATCTTCGTTAATTATTTCAAATATTAATTTATCATTTTTTATTAAGTTAAGATTTTGCTTTTCAAAATCTCTATTTATTATTTTTAATGTTTGTTATTAATTAAAGTTAATAAACCATTCATATTTCCATCTATATCTGTACTACCTAAAGTTTTACCTTCTTTATTTAAATGGTGTACTATTAGAAATAGTTAAATTATACTTTTTAGATAGTTTTCTATATTTATCAAACATCCTTTTTATAACATCACTATAGTTATTTATATCTAATTCATAACCATAATCAATACCACACATAATATCAGCTATTACAAATTTACCATTATAAGTTTCTGATAATTCTTTTAGTTCCAATTGTAAGTCATCAGTTAAACATAATCTATGATTAGAATCTTTTTCAAGGAAGAAGAACGAGTTAGGAGAAAACTCATAACTCGTTATATTTAATCTTTCCTTAAGTTGTAAACCTGAGAGTTCTGTGCTAATATATAAAACAGGAGTGGGATTTACTTTGAATCCTAAGAACTCTTTATTGTTAGTTAGAGAATTGGCAATCTGTAGAACTAAAAACGATTTGCCAACTTTAGGTTCTGCAACTAAACAATATAATCCATTAGACTTCATTATTCCTTCAATAATGTTGTCTTTTTTTTATATCTATATTTAATTGTTCTACAGATATCATTTAAGTTCCATCCTTCCCATGTTTTGTAAATAATTAATATCAATGTTTAGTATATTAACAACTTCACACATGGGAATTAATCCACAAGGTAATTTATAACCTTTGTCTTCTAAATCTGTAATAATTTCTTTTCTAATTTTTAGTGCTGAATTCCTACCAAGATTAGTTAACTTCATTAAATCTTGTAGAGAGCACCATTGTTTTGATAGTAATTCTAAAGTTTCGTTTGCGGGCATATATCAATCTCCTTATTCGAAATAGTTCAAATAGTAATTATTATATGGAATGCTAGGATCTATTTTTTCTATATCAACTAGCATTTTATATAAAGCCTTTCTATTAGTTTTTTCACTGTCACAATTGTTAGTAAATTTATATTTTTCGTAAATTTCTTCTTCACTCATATTTGTTAACTTCATTAAATTAAATATAGCTTGGCATGTATAAGCTGGTAATTCAAATACATCAACATTATCTGTGAAATATTTAATGTAACTTTCTTTCTTGTTCATTATATCAGCCTTCTTTCTATATTTCTCTTTACTTGTAGGTCAAGAGGGTAGAGTATACCATATACCTGAAATTTTAGTAATTTCATAACTCCCGTACCAATAGGGTAATCGCTAGGCATCACTTGTATTTATTTTACGAGCCAGCAGAATAGGGTGCTTACAATATATGACCCTATTTAATTGTCAAAGAACAAATTGTAAGTTCCAAATTGGCACATTTCGCATTAAATTAAAAGTTCCACTATGGAAATTACTATAAAAATAATAACACGCAAGTCAATAATGTCAAGCTGCGATTTAGAAAAATTTGAAAATTCTTAAATTTGTATTTTTTCGACAAATTTTGTATCAAATGTTCCAAAATGGAAATTTTGTGTTATAATAGATTTATGAAGAAAAATGGGAGGTAATTCTGTGGAAAAGAGAAAACCAATGGATGTTACTATAGGAACAAATATGAGCAAATTAAGAAAGCAATTTAATTTAACTCAAAGAGAAATATGTTCTGTAGTAGGAGTAAATACATCTACATATAAGCACTATGAATTAGGCGATAGAATGGTACCTATTAGTGTATTAAAAGATTTGGCTAAATTTTATAAAGTCTCTACAAATTATTTTTTTGAAAATATGCCAGAGTTATCTGACAAAGAATCATTGGAATTATCTAATTTAACTTTAAAAGTAGCTGATGATACACCAAAGTATGTTAAGGCTACTCTTAAAGATTTGTATAAATATTTTGATAAAGAAGAAGAAAAAAATCAAGCTAGAATTAGGCTTAGAATTAAGAATTTGAGATTAGAGAATAATAAATCACAAAAAGAATTAGCAAATTACTTAGAAATAGATTTATCGACTTATAATAAATATGAAAAAGGTAGTAGAAAATTAAGTAATGAAGTAGTTAAGAAACTAGCTGAATATTATAATGTATCAGTAAGTGATATAGTAGATTAATAAATGACATGATGACACTAGAAATAGGTATGAGGTATATATTAGCTTAATGTCATAGTGTCATAAAGGAGTAAAATATGAGATATATAGGAAACAAAACCAAATTATTAGATCTTATAGATAAATTTTTAATTTCAAAAGGGTTAAATAAAAAAGGTTTAAGATTTTGCGATCTTTTTGCAGGAACATGTACAGTAGGTGATTATTTTAAAAACAGATATGAAATTATAGCAAATGATAATTTATATTTTTCTTATTCAATTTGTAATGGTAAATTAAAGTATAATTCCAAAACATTTTTTAAAACATTGGGTTTTGATCCATTTGAATATTTTAATTCAATTGATACGAGTAACTATAAAACAGGTTTTTGCTATAACAATTTTGCACCAGAAGTATCTGGAAGACAATATTTTTCTGATGAAAATGCAAAAAAAATTGATTTTATAAGAAATACAATAGATATATGGTTTGATGAAAAAAGGATAGACGAAAATGAAAAATATTATTTGATTGGAAGCTTATTAGAAAGTACAAGTAAAGTATCAAATGTAGCGGGGGTATATTCAGCATACTTAAAGATATGGGATCCTAGAGCAGTGAAACCTATGGAATTTATTCCATTGGAAACAAATTCTGAAGCAAAATTTCAAAATGAAGTATACATGTTAGATGCAAATGACTTAATAACAAAAATAAATGGCGATATATTATATCTAGATCCTCCATATACTCCTACTCAATATGTAAGTCAATATCACGTTTTAGAAACTATAGCTAAAAATGATGAACCAGAAACACATGGCGTAGGAGCTCATAGAGATAATGGTGATCAAATTTCTATGTGGTGTAGAAAAGGTTGTGTCCATGAAGAGTTTGAAAAATTAATTGCTAATGCTAGATTTAAACATATTCTGTTTAGCTATAGTGATGCAGGTATTATGTCTAAAGAATTTATAGAAAAAGTAATGAAAAGATATGCAAAAGAAGGCACTTATATTTTTAAGAAAATTGACTTTGTGAAATATAAGAGTACTAGAGCAGTCAATCGTGAAATAAAAGATAATACAAAAGATAAGAAGCATTATGAGTGGTTATTTTATATAGAAAAAACAGATAAACCATATTATATTTCTCCATTAAACTACATTGGTGGAAAATATGAGGTATTACCATTGATAAAAAATAATCTTCCAAAAAAGATAAGTTGTTTTTATGATTTATTTGGTGGTGGTTCAACGGTAGGTATTAATATTGATTGTGATAAAGTTATTTATAATGATATTAATTGGATGGTCAGAGATTTGCTAGAAAAAATATCAAGAGACAAATTTTTAAATACATATAATTATATTGAAAAAACAATAAAAAAATATAATTTAGAGAAAAAAAATAAAGAATCATATGTAGCATTTAGACAAAAATATAATTCAAATCAAATTGGGAGTAGAAACCCGTTGGATTTGTATTTGCTTATTTGTTATGGTTTTGAACATCAAATAAGATTTAATAGTAACTTAGAATTTAATAATCCTTGTGGAAATTCAGGATATAATCAAGAGATGTTAGAAAAACTAATTTCATATTCAAATAGAACAAAGTCAATCAATATTGTATATAAATCAAGAGATTATAAGTCTTTTGAAAAAGAGATTACACATGATGATTTTGTATATTGTGATCCTCCATATTTGATTTCCTGTGGTGCATATAATGATGGCAAGCGAGGTTTTAATGGATGGGATGAAAAACAAGAACAAGAACTTTTAGATTTTTTAGATGAATTAAACAGAAAAGGAATAAAGTTTATGTTGTCTAATATGAAAGATAGAAATGAAAAAATAAATTTTAAATTATCATCTTGGATAAGTAAAAATAATTATAAATTAATTGTAAATGAACAAATAACAAAGAGAAATAGACAAAACAGACAAGAAATAATAATAATAAATTATTAGGTGGTGAATCATGGAAATAATAGCAAAATTTTTCAATTGTAATTATGAAACATACAAACTATTTTATAAAGATGCAATAAAAAGGGCGTTTTTAAAAGACAAAGTTATCATAAATGAAAATGATATAAAAATTCAAGTAGAAAGTTTGCCAGGAGATACTATTCAAGCTCAAAGGGCTCCGTCCGGAAGACACAGCAGAACTATAACAGTTCTTGTTAATGGAACTCCAAAATACATTATAGGCTTTTCTAATACAGGCTATGATGAAGATAGAAAAAAAGAAAGTGACAATGGAGGAAGGCCATACATTTATGGTAACTCTGACTATCATTCCAATTCGTTTATGTGTCAGGGAATAAATAAAATTTTTGAGTATTATTATGATACAAAAAATTTGTTTCCTGATGTAATACTGTATTTTTATTTGTTGGATGTAGGGAAAAAAACATATGTCGATAACCTATCGAATAATTTAACATATAGAGAATTATATACAATAGGTTTTGAAATATTAAATATTGAAGATATTGCTTTCCATGAATTTTATAAATTGGGTTTTAGCAGAGAAGAATATGGTTTTTCGTATGAGTATATTTCATTTAATAAGTTTGCTAATGATCTTGCATATATATCCAGTAAGAACAGTTCGAATGAGCCTGCATATTTAAAGTGCATCGATTTAAATTACGACATAGACGAAGAAGATGATGAAGACGAATTATATGACTATGATTTTAAGGACTTAACTAATACACAATATATTTATACATTTAAAACATTAGGAGCTCAATCATATGACAATTTTTTAGCTATGTGGACTTTAAATATATTAGCTGAAAAGGAAGACAAGAATCTTAAATTTGAGTTTTCAAAAGAGAAATTTAATTTTAGATTGGAAGATCCTGATGAGAATGTTAAATGGACGGAAGATTTTCCAGATACTATTACAAGATTATTTGAAAAAATAGGAATTTCTATAAAATATGAAACTTCTGAAGAAGTAAGACAACAATTTAATAGGGAATTAATTCAGTACGAAAAAGCAAAGAGAAGTGGCAAAATAAGAAACCAAGAATTGTTTAAAAATAATTTAAGAGCAAAAGGACTTCAGACGAAGTGTTATTTGTGTGGTTGCGAAGTAGAAGAAATTCTTGAAGCGGCTCATTTGTGGGGAGTTGCTGATATTAAAAGTTCAGAAAGTTCAAAAATTAATAGAGTTTTGGATAGCGATTGTATGAAGAAGTTATTAATAAGCGAAGCACATTCTAGAGAACAGTTTTATAAAAAATATATTTTAGCAAATTCAGGAGATAATGGCGTATGGTTATGTAATAATCATCATGAGCTTTTTGATAGGAATTATTATTGTTTTGATTCTAAAGATGGAAAAATATTGTTAAAAGCTGATTCAGATGAAGTTTTTAAAAATTATATGAGTCTTTCAGAATATGATAAATTACCTCAAAAAATTTTAACAGAATGTACAAAAGTCTTTTTGAACGAACGACAAAAGAAATTTAATGGTGTGGAGGACTAAATGGAAGTTGGTAAAAAGAAAATTTTAAATGGGTTTATTGGTGGAAATAATAGTACACAATTTGTTATACCTATTTATCAAAGAAATTATGTATGGGAAAAGAAAAATGTTCTTCAATTGTTAGAAGATATAGAAAAGATGATTCCTTATTATGATAATGATGATGAGAGTATTTTTCATTTTTTTGGAAGTATTGTTTATATAGATACTCTACATAAGGGTTCATTTAGTGAATGGACAATAATAGATGGACAGCAAAGGTTAACAACAATATTTTTAATATTACAAGTATTGAAGCAAATATATTATGAGCAAGAAAAAATAATAACAAAAAAATATTTGCTAAATGACGAGGATATAATTAATACAAGTGATGAAATGGATAGATATAGATTAAAGCCACTTGTAAGTGATGATAATGTTTACAAATTGATATCAGATAACAAATTAGAACGTTTAAATGATTCTGAACAAAATTCCAATGTTTTAAAAGCTTATAATGTAATAAAGAAAGAATTAGAAAAATGGAAGTCAAAATATGCCTTTGAAGAAATAATGGGTGCTATAGATAAATTTAAAGTAGTGTGGATACAATTGGATAAAAAAGAAGATCCACAACAAGTATTTGAATCAATTAATTCTACAGGAGTTAACTTATCAGCTGCGGATTTGATAAGAAATTTTGTTTTAATGAATAAAGACAATGCAACTCAGACACGCATATATAATGAGTATTGGAGCCCAATAGAATTTGATTATGTCGGTACAAAAAATTTAAAAGAATTTTTTAGATTCTATGTTTCTATTAAAGAGAAAATAACTATTCCTGAAAGAGAAGTTTATGAAAAATTTAAAATACAATATGAGAATCTATTAGCAGAGCAAAACGAAGAGGAAATATTAAGTGAAATTCTAAATTATGCTAAGTATTATTATTACATTTCACGTGATGCATCTGAAAGTAATAATCAAACTTTAGAAGAAATTCTTAAAGATTATAGAAACGCAAAATCAAATATGCCACATATTGTGATAATGGAAACAATGAATTTATATTTTAACAAACAAAGAATCGAAGAAAGTGATTTATTAAATACTATAAAATTATTAACAAACTATATAGTAAGAAGAAATATTTGCGGTATTGATACTAAATCGATTTCAAATATTTTTGGGTCAATGCTTGGTAAGATATTAAGAAAATTTGAAGAAGGCGAAAATTACTATTATTCTGTATTAAAAACATTTGTCATTGATACAAGGCTAACTAATCAATTTATGCCGACTGATAAAACTGTTGAAGAAGAATTTAATAAATCTAATTTATATTCAAGAGAATCCACAACATTTGTATTAAAGAAAATTGAAAATAATGAATCAAGGATTCCATATTCCAATTTAAATGTTGAACATGTAATGCCTCAAACTGAAACAAAATATTGGTCTAAATATATAAATGAAAATAGTATATATGAGGAGGTAGTTAATCGTATAGGTAATTTAACCTTAGTTGATTCTAAAGATAATTCTAGTATGAGTAATAGAAATTTTGACGCAAAAAAACAAGTATTAAATAAATCTAGACATATAAAAATGAATGAGGATATTTTAAATAAAGAGTGTTGGAATGAAGATGAAATTTTAGAAAGAAGTAAAAATTTATCACAGGAGTTTATAAAAATATTCCCATATCCAGATGTTGTTATTGACGAAACAGATGATATTTATATGCATATAAATTTAAATGATGATTCAATTAACGATTACAAAGATTATGTTTTTTCTAATCCTTTGGAAATTACTATTGATGATAATAGCATTGATTTTGGTGGAAATTGGAGTGATGCTTTAGCTAGAGTTTTAATTGAATTGTATAGTTATGATACCGAAAGTTTTATTAAAGCTTCTAAGGAAATAGCGGATGAATATGGTTATAAAGGAATTCAAATAGCCAATACTCCTATTGGAATGAGAACTCCTTATGAATTCATAGATGGAATGTTTGTAGAAAATAATACTAATACAATACATAAACTGTCATTAATGCAAAGAATGATTAGGAAAATGAATTATGAACCAAGAATTGTTATTACTTATATAACAAAAAATACTGAAATATAATTAATAAACGGAGAATGTAAATTTTCTTCGTTTTTTGTTATAATATATACTTAATAAGTTGGTGATATTATGTATGAAAATAAATTAAAACTATATAACTTATATAATAAAATTTTTGATAATCAGATAAATAGATATTTAGAATTATCTCAAAAAAATACTCAAATTCCTCAAGAAAGTTTAATATTTTTAGAATCCGCAAAAAAATCTATTAATAATTGCTTATCATTAATAGAAAATGATGAATATATTGATTCATTATGTTTATTGAGAAGTTCATTTGAAGCAATTATGTTTTCTATAGCAATTTATTTTGATGAAAAAACATATGATATGTATAAACATTATAATAGAGATATCTATATTAGAGTATTAAAAACAAAATATAAAAAAGAAAAACAAAAAAATCCTAAATTTAAAATTCCTGATTTAGAAAAAGAAAGGAAAGAGTTTCTAAAACCGTATAATGTAAGAAAAATAGTTGCTGATAATTATAAAAGTTTATTCGGGGAATTATTTATAGATTGTAAGGATGAAAAAGAAGTATTAGATGAGTTAAATAATTTTTATAAATATTTATGTGATTTTACACATCCCTCTATAGTTAAAACATATGTGTATAAAATTCAAAACGATGAGGAAAATTTAAATAATATTAGAGCTGTTTTTAGATTAAATATTAATTGTTGTAAAATGTTGCTGCTCTTAACATTAAATTATTTTTCTAATAATGATGATATGAGCAATATATATGATTTATATGCAATAGTATTTTTGTTAGATATAAATTTAATTGCTAATGTTGATAATTTAAAATTTTTATTAAAGAAATATGATGAATATTTATATTTAGATATTACTCGTAAATATTTTAATAATAATAAAAATGAAATTAAGAAAATGCAGTCAGAAATTAAAGAATTAGATGAAACTGTTAATCCTAATGAGAAATTAGTTGGAGTTATGAAAGATATTATCATTAAATTTGATGCATTAGAGTTATTCAAAGAATATTTTTAGGTACACTTTTAAATGCGCCAAACTATAAATTATATTAAATTTAAGTAAATTTTAATAAACTTTAAAATATATGAGCCTTTATTTTATAATGGTTTTAATATTTTATGGAATTAGAAAAATTAGAACTAAGTCGCCCCCTTGAAAAGAACGAAGGCTCTCGCTTTTTTATTTGATTTTTATAGTATAATCGTTTTGTAAGAGGAGATAATATGAAATTTGAAGTATCAAAAAGTTTTTTTGATAAATTAGAAAATTCTGTTTTTGGTGTCGTGGTTGTAAAAAACTTTGATAATGAGGTTTCTTATGATTATATAAATAAAGTTTTTGAAGAAAATTTGCAATTTTCTAAAGAAAAATTTTTGAATGTAAAGATTAAAGAGGAAATGTGGATACAACCATATAGAGAAGCTTTTAGAAAATTAAATATAAATCCAAATAAATATATGTGTTCTATCGAGGCTTTGATGACAAGAATATCTAAAGGAAATGATATTCCACATATTAATTCTATAGTAGATTTAGGTAATGCTTTATCTTTAAAATATAAGTTACCAGTAGGTGTTCATGATATAGATAATTTTATAAATGGTGATATCCAAATTAGAGAAAGTGATGGGAATGACAATTTTATTCCATTTGGAGGTACAGAAATAGAACATCCAGATGTTGGTGAGGCAATTTATGTTTCCGGGAATGAAGTTAAAGTAAGAAGATAGACTTGGCAGCAAAGGAAAAGAAGTAAAGTTACAGAGCAATCTAAGAACTTTTTTATTCCGATTGATTGTTTTATTTCTAACAAAAATAAAGTTTTAGAACTTCAAAATGAATTAGTCAAATTTTTAAAAGATGATTTAGGTTTAGAAGTTTATAGTTGAATAGTTGATAAAGAACATGGGGTATTTGAAGTGGAAACATAAAAGCTTCTTTTTATTTGATAAAGTTTAAAATATAGTTTGGGTTATATCATACTTTATGATAAAATATAACTTATATGAGGTGATGTAAATGATAAAGGGAAAGCCTTTTGTTAAGTGGGCTGGTGGTAAGAGACAGATTATTGATAAG
>CAKPRA010000040.1 GCA_934180065.1 uncultured Clostridia bacterium
AAATCCATAATATAATTTTATAATTATAACACGCTAAAATCGATTTTAAGACATTTTTATATTTAATCAAACAAGTTATATGTTTATAATTAGATATGCTAATTTATAAATCTAGTGTTTATTATATAAATTTTAGTAAAATGCTGATTTTCAGACATTTATTAAAAATGCTCAAAAAAGGCTAAAAAAGTGACGCACGAGAATCGATTTTAAGGCGTTTTTATTTTTTAGGCATATAACTTGTTGTTTGAATAATTGAGCAAAATATTGAAATATGGGGATTTGTGAAATTTTGATAAAAATAATCTAAAGTTATATAAATTTTTTAAAATATGTGGTTACAATAATGAAAAAAATCCAACCAAGAATAATTAAAAATGAGGCTTCAGAATCAAATTTAAGAGAGTTTTATAAGAAAGTAATATAGTTTGTTGTTAAAGTAAATAGCTTAAATACTAGTAATAGCAAGGACTAGCAGAATTTTGCGAGTAGGACCATATATGTATGGTTTTATATTTTGTTCCTACTCCTTCTTGCACAAAACTTTGATGACACCCCCACAAGAATCCCAGTTTTTCAATACTTTGAGGGCTGTTCGTATTTCAAAAAAGTAAAAAAAATCAGGCAAAAAAAGCCCAAAAAATAGTGATTTTTAATAGTATAATTATTGAAATAATACCTAACAGAAGAAGTCATTTGGCTTCTTTTTTGTGCCTCAAAACAGGAGGTTAAAATGAAAAAAGAGAAAGAGAATGAAGTTGAACAAAAGAAAGATTTAAATTGTATCACAAAGGAAGATATTATGCTTTGTAGTAAGCAGTTTATGAAACCATACGAGAATTTAATTTATAAAGATATAAAGATAATAATCGATATGGAGAATTTACTAGAATACGAAAAAAGCAAAATGAGAAATATTATAAAGCTAATTCAAAGAGCAGATAGGAATGAGAGCTCGTTTCTAATAAAAGTATATTCTACTACAAAGAAATCATTGGCTCTGATGAAAGACAAAGCTGAAGACTATAAAAACAAATTAGCTGAAGAGCTATTTTGCTATGTAAAGATGATTGAAAGTAATAATCTTTCCATTAAAGAGCTACCTGTATTAAATACTTTTGCTTACTTTTCAGAAGATGACGACTGGATAGAAGCTTTTATTGAAAAAGTAACAGATACAAGACTAAGTATTATGAGTATGAATGACTATTTGAAGATTTTAAATGATTGCATTGAAGAAGAATACAGTCCGCTATATGAAGAAATATAAAATTGTACATTTTTCAATGCGGATATCAGAGCCATATAATACTTACAAGGAAGTGATTCTATGAAGAAAAGTGATATTTATAAGAAAGTTAAACTTACTGGAGAAGAATACAGTATTATATTAAAGCTCTTAATCGATGCTAGAAATGAAAGAATTAAAGAGCAAAAAGTAACGGATGATATAGATTCAATTATAATAGAAAATTTTAAAAAATAGAGCAACTTTTATTAGTTGCTTTTGTTTTTGAGAGGGATACAGATGGAAGAAAGTAATATAGAGCAAAAAGATATTGATGTAGTAGTTAATATACAAACAGAGAATATTGAGCCATTTCCAGAGCATCCATTTAAAATATATGATAATGAAGAAATGGACTTGATGGTAGAATCAGTTTTAGATCACGGCTTAATACATCCTGTTATTGTAAGACCTTTACCAGATGGTAAGTATCAAATGATTTCAGGTCATAGAAGATTACATGCTTACCAAAAAGCAGGTATAAAAAGTATTCCAGCCCTTGTTAAAAATTTAAGTGATGATGATGCAACAATATTGATGGTTGATTCTAATATGCAAAGAGAGGAAATGCTACCAAGTGAAAGAGCATTTGTTTATAAAATGAAACTCGAGGCAATGAAACATCAAGGAAAGAGAACAGATTTAACTTGTGCCCATAATGAGCACAAGTTTGAAAGTACCGTATTTGCTGATGTTTTAGAAAATGAATTAACTTGTACCCAGGATGGGTACAAGTTAGGAAGTAAAAAATCAATTCAGATTTTAGCTGAACAAGTTAATGAAAGCAAAACACAAATTCAGAGGTACATTAGGTTAACAAACCTTATTCCAGAGCTATTACAAATGGTAGATGAAAATAAAATAGCAATGTTACCTGCGGTTGAGTTGTCATACTTAAAAAAGGAGGAGCAGGAGATAGTAGCAGATAACATAAAAGACCTTGAGGCTACGCCATCTCATGCTCAAGCTAGAATACTAAAAAGCAAGAGCCTTGCTGAAGAGCTAACGCCTGATTTTATTGATGAATTGATGTCCGAAGATAAGCCAAATCAAAGACCAAAATTCAAGATTGATGAAACTAGGTTTAGCAAAGTAATACCTGCAAAGTATAATACACCAAAGGAAAAGGAGGATTATTTGTATATGTGTGCTGAAGAGCACAAAAAGAGGGAAGAGCGAAAGAAAAGCCGTGAAAGATAATGTAATACTTTAAATACCCCCTCCTTACAATCTACCCATAAATATATATATTACTAACTGAAAAGAGAATATATATAATAATTAAATATATAATATAATTGCATATTTGAAAATTTCTTTGATAGAGCCTATCCTAAAATTAAGAGGTGGTAGAGTATGAAAAAAATAGTAATAATAATTTTTAGTTTAGCTCTCGTAGTTTTAGTGACATTTGTAATAATCAAAGTCAAAAATAAGAATGTGCAAGGTAGTACAAATAATGTTCAAGTAGAAACGGCAGAAGAAATAAAGCAAACAGAAGATAAGGTTAAACAACAGGAAATAGTTGATAATACCAAAGTCGAGGTAAGTGATATTCCAGTTGAGGTTAATGAAAATAAAGCTGAAGATAAAGGTGTAACTCAAGAAAATGCAACACAGCCAGTAGAACAGGTGCATACACAATATCACGAAGAAAAAGCAGCTAAAACTTCAACTAAAAAAGAAAATACAAAAGTTGAATAAACTCAAAGTAAAACGGAGCAAGTTCAGGAAGAAAAACAAGAGCAAAATCCATCAACTAGCACATTTACAATAGATGTTGATGAAAGCAAGAAATACGAGATTTATAATCAAGATATAGATGAACAATGGGCTCATAAGAGCGAGACGATTCAGCTAACAGAAGAGCAATTAAAAGCAATGAATTTTAATTATTAAATTTAATGAGTATAAGGGATTACATAGTTAATCTCTTATTTTTTTGACTAAAAATGAAAAGGAGAAATTGAGAAATGAAGAAAAGTAAAATAAGTATAATATTTGCAGTAATAATATTTGCATTATCACTTTTACAAAAGAATGTGTATGCGTACACGGCAACCGTAGAATATGGTGGCTCTGTAACATATGGATATAGCACGGTAGGTAACTTCTTTGTAGATGGGAGAAGAGCTTTTTGTATAGATCACGATAAAACATCTCCATCAAGTGGGACTGATGCATAGGCAGAGCCTTTTTCAAATGAAGATGTTGTAAAGTGTCTTTATTATGGCTACGAGGGAAGAGAGCAATGGAGTGGATTTGAAAGTGAGGAACACGGAATTGTTGTAACAACTTTGGCTCTTGACCACTATGTACACGGAAGTAATAAAACAGTAGCGAGAGATTTTATAAGCTATGTTGATTCAATGCCGATGCCTGAAATTACATTAGGATTTGAAAATGACACATTGGTTGCATACAGAGAAGGGGACATACAAAAAACAAACTCAACCAGAGTTACAGGTAATAACCAGTATTCAATGACAATAGGTTTACCTGCTAATGTAACTTCAGTTAATGAAACGAGAGATACAAGAAATACAGGAAGTAGCGATGTATATGGGGGAGATGTATTTCATTTAGAAGCACCATTGAGTGTTACAGGGAATTGGACATCAGATGCAATAACAAACAGAAAATACAGATTTAACACAATAATGTATAAAACATCTTCAGAGTCATTACAGAATTTGGTTGGAGATTTAACTATATATGTTGACCCAACAAGCCAGATAAACTTAAATGCACAATGGTTAAGTTTAGGAGAGCTAGAAGTAATTAAACAAGACTCTGTAACAGGAGGAAGAATAGGTAATACAACATTCGAGCTTAGAGCAGAGAATGGAGAAGTAGTAAGAACATTTACAACAGATGATAATGGATATGCTAAAGTTTCTGAATTAACACCAGCTAATTATACAATAGTCGAGGTAAAAGCTAATGATAATTACTATTTAGATGAAACTGCTAGACCAGTGTCAATAACAGCAGGAAGTACATATACAATAAATATTGATAATAAACACAAAGAGGGTAACCTAAAGCTATATAAGATAGATAAAGATAACAACAAACAAGCTCTTGGAGATGTTGAGTTTGACTTATATTCAAAAGAGCTAGATAGAGTTGTTGGAACATATAGAACTAATGTTAACGGAGAGATAAGTGTTGAGAACTTAAGAACTGGCGATTATATTTGGGAAGAAAAAACAACAAATAAATGGTATAACCTAGCTGAAGATACAGAGGTAACGGTTGTTGCCGATAAAACAACAGAAAGTAAAATTAAGAATGAACTAAAGAAGGGACAAATTAAAATTATCAAAGTTGATAAAGACAACAATGAAGTAAGACTTGAAGGCGTAACATTCGATGTTCTTGATGAAAATGGAAATGTATTGGAAACATTAACAACAGATAAAAATGGAGTAGCTAAAACTAAAAAATATGCAGTTAGAGATTATAACAAGTTAGTATTAAAAGAAACATCAATAAATAAATATTACAAGTTAAACGATAAGGCTGAGGCAATAGAGCTAAAAGCAAATGAAATTACAACTATAAAGTTTGAAAACTAACTAAAGAAAGGCAAAATAAGAATTATCAAAGTAGATAAAGATAATAATGAAGTTAAACTAAAAGGTGTTACTTTTGAAGTAGTAAACGAAAAAGGAAAAATTATTCAAACATTAGTAACAGACGAGAATGGGGAAGTAACATCAATAGATTTACCTATAAATGAAAAATACACAATCAGAGAAACAGAAACACTTGAGAATTATGATTTAACAAAAGAGACTCAAACAATTACATTAACAGAAGATCAGATTACATCTGTTAAATTCGAGAATGAGAAGAAAAAAGGAAAAATTAAGATTATTAAAACAGATGGAGAAACAACATATCCATTAAAAGATATTACTTTTGAGGTATTAAATTCAAAAGGGGAAGTAGTAGACACCGTAGTTACTGACGAAAATGGAGAGGCAGTAACAAAAAGATTAGCAATAGATGAAGAATATACCGTAAAAGAAACTAAAACACAAAAGGGTTATGTATTAACAGAAGATGCTCAAACAATAACATTAAAAGAAAATGAAATATCTGAACTAAAATTTGACAACTACAAAGGAAGAGGTAAGATAGAGATAATTAAAATATCTTCAGATGGAAAAGTTGAAGGATTTTCATTTAAGGTATATGGTACAAGTTATACTGGAGAGTATTTTGAAAGTATATTTAAAACAGATGAGAATGGACGTATTTTAATTGAAAATGTTTTAGAGGGTAATTATACTATTGAGGGAGGTAAGAGATGAAATAAGTTCAGCTTACGAAGAATTACCATCACAAAATGTTGAAGTAAAAGACAAAGAAACAGCACAAGTATCATTCTTTAATAAGTTAATAGAAGTGCCAAAAACAGGAGATAACTCACATATAGCAAGATTTGCAGGAGCAATATTCTTCGCAATACTAGGAATAATTTATCTAATAATAAAAATTTTTAAAGGAAAGAAATAAAAATACATATCAAAATATTGATACTTTATTGATATGTTGGTATAATATATATAAATAAAAAAATGGAGGTGTGTATTATGCCAGTTATTAGACCAAGCTCTGATTTAAGAAATAAGTATAATGAGATTTCTGAAATATGCCATCAAACCAAAAAGCCTGTTTATATCACAAAAAATGGTTCAGGTGATTTAGCTGTTATGAGTATTGAACTATATGAATTATTGGTAGACAGATATGAATTATATAAGGAGTTGGAAAAAGGGATTGACTCTTTGGAAAAAGGTAAAAAATACCCTGAAGAAGAAGTATTTGAAGAGCTAGAAAACATTTAAGGGAAGGAAGGTTTATATTTTGGGAAAATATACAATTGAATATTCAGAAGATTCAAAACAAGATTTAATTGAAATAAGGCGATATATAAAATATAATCTTCAAGAGCCTAATATAGCAAAAAAATTAACAGATAAAATACGAAAAGAAATAAGAAAATTATCAGATAATCCTGAAATGTATTCTATAATTGACGATGAGCTAATAAATAAACTAAAAATTAGAAGAATAATTATTGACAATTACATTGTATTTTATAGAGTAAAGGATGGCTCTGTAGAAATAGTTAGAATAATGTATGGAAAAAGGAATTGGATGAAGTTATTATAAACATATTTCTAATTTTAAGAATTAGACTTTGAAAACTACGATAGTAATTCAAAAGGAGCTAGAAATAGCTCTTTTTAGTTTACTAGCAATATAACATAATAGGTTGACACTAAGGAGATTATTTTTGAATTATGTTACCATTTGTGCCCGAAATTATACAAGTGCCAGCCCAAAGAAAAAGCAATTAAAAGAAAAGTTTAAATTGAAAAAATATAAGTAATGATTGGAGTTAGAGAAATCTAGCTCCTTTTTTGTTTAAGGAGAAAACCATGAAACTGGACGATGATTTAAAAAAGAAAATAAATCTATTACAAAAGCTAAAAAATAACAATATAGCTGATGAAAAACAAATAACATCAATTAACTATATTGAGGGAAGAAAACTAAAGCTAAATGCTGAAGAAGATATGTTGCTTTTTCAGTTAAGTGAATGTATTAAGAATAGACAAAGTATTTTAAAGTTCTTATTAGAAGAGCAGAAAGGAAATCAAGATGAATGAAACAATTAACTTATATTTAGATAGAGAATTATTTAATAAATTAGCCAAACTACTTAACTATAACAATACAGAAGAATCGAGGAAACTATTTAATAAGATAATGGATTATGCTTATGTACTTAATATCAAAGAAGGATATGAAGAAACTATTTCAATTAGATGTTATCCTAGTGAAATTAAAGGCTTAATCTGGATAAATTTCTTGGATACAGCCTCAAATAATTATAAGTATTCGTTTAACGACCAAGTACTTATATATGCTCAAAGACCTGATGCTAAAGTGTGTGCTGAGATGGAAACTTGGAACAGACGTCTGCATAGATGGATTAAAAAAGGTGCTAGAGGTATTGCATTACTTCAAAATAAAAATGGATATTTAGCGCTAAGACACGTCTTTGATATATCGGATACCTACGATAAATTTGAAAGATCTTTTAGTCCGTGGACTATTCCTAAAGGTAATGAACAACAAGTAATTGAATCATTAGAGAATAGCTTTGGTACTTTAGAATTTAAAGATAATCTCGAAGAAGCTATTGTTTCTTCTGTAAGGAATAGTGTTGAAGATAATATTCAAGATTATTTGGCAGAATTCAAAGATATAATTGAAGGTAGCCTACTAGAAGAATATGACGATTTTAATTTGGATTATAATTTCAAAATTCTAATGATAAATTCAATAAGCTATATGATGCTAAAAAGATGTGGCTATGATCCATCAGATTATTTTGATGTTGATAACTTCAATAACATAGTTGAATATAATACTACTGAAACAATATCAAGATTTGGAATAGCTATGAGTGACATAGCTGAAGTTGAATTACACGAAATATATACTACCGTACTGGATATTCAGAAAAATAAAAAACGCACATTTGAGCATAATAATTTGAACATTTATGATGATAGTAACAATAAAGTTGATAGCGAAGTTTATAACGAAAGGAGTAATGAGAATGAGAGAGATACAATATCATCAGGAAGGCGATTATATGATACCCAACCTAACCATAGACCAGAAGAAAGTACAATTAGGCAGATGGGCAAGAATGAGAATGAAATTTATTCAGGAACACAAGAGAGGTCTATATACGGAGTTAATGATGAAAGGAACTTTGACCAGTTATCTTTCGGAGATAGACCAAACAGCGTCAGCGGGGATAGAGCAAATAATAAAGGAACTAGCAAAGAGAAACAACATAGACGAGACCCTAAAGTCAACAGACCAGCTACTATGGGTGGGCTTGATGAACAATATCAAAAGTCAAGCCGAGGAGATAGTTCAGCAGGAATTAATATACAATTAAATCTGTTTGAAGATAATAAAACAGAGCAAAAGCAAATAAAATATATAAATTCATTAGCAGAGGTTGAAAATACCCCTGCTTTTTCTTTTACACCAGAAATGATTGATATTGTATTACAAAATGGAACTGGAACGCAAAATGGCAAATTTAGGGTATTAAAATTTTTCCAAGAAACAGATTCATCAAAGGATAGAATAAATTTTCTAAAGAACGAATATGGTTACTTTGGTACAAATGGATTGAATGGACTTGATGGTGTGTTTGTAGAGTTTAGCCCCAGTAAAGGTTTAACATTATCTAAAAGAGGTATTGAAGAGCGTAAACAGGTTAAATGGAATGTTATTGAAAAATGAATAGATGAGCTTATAAAAGCTAATAAATACCGTATTGATGATGAAGATGTGAAATATAAGGATTGGCTATCAAATGACTACAATAATGAGAAATGGATGCTTGATAGATACCTAAAGGAAGATACCACTAATATCGACAAAAATTATAAATTAAATGATGGTCGCTATTTTCACTTTCATACTAACGAAGATGGCTATTATTATGATATATATGATAAAAACGGCATAGTTCAAGATGGCGGTTTGATAGAATATTCAGACAATGAAGAAAATGAAACATTAATGAGTATACGAACTAGATTGGCAGATTTTACTGGTTTGAATGAACTTTCCGAAGAAAATCTTGAAGAAATATCTAAAGATGAATTTGAAGAAATAACTAAAAAGCAAGATAACAATGATAAGACATTTAAAAATGTAGCTCTAAATAATCAAGAAAAGATAAATTACCATATTACAAATAATCAGCTTGGAGAAGGTACGCCAAAAGAAAAATATAAAAGAAATGTTAATGCCATAAAGACTTTGAAACAATGCGAATTTGAACGAAGACTAGCTACTCCTGAAGAGCAAGAAATTTTAGCTCAATATGTTGGTTGGGGTGGTTTGGCAGATGCCTTTGATGAACACAAAGACAATTGGCATAATGAGTATGAGGAGCTAAAAGAATTGTTAACTGAAGATGAATATAATAATGCTAAAGCATCTACTTTAACAGCTTTTTACACACCTCCAATAGTAATAAATTCAATATATCAAGCACTTCAAAATATGGGACTTACACAAGCAAATATCATTGAGCCTAGTTGTGGTACTGGTAATTTCTTTGGAAGATTACCAGAATCAATGGAAAATTCAAAGTTATATGGTGTTGAACTTGATAGTATTACAGGTAGAATTGCTAAACAACTATATCAAGATGCTAATATTCAAATTAGTGGCTATGAAAATGCTGATATTCCTGATAATTTTTATGATGTTGCTATTGGAAATGTTCCATTTGGAGATTTTAAAGTAAACGACAGACGATATGAAAAAGAAAACTTCCTTATTCACGATTACTTCTTCGCAAAGACTTTAGATAAAGTGAGAGCTGGTGGAATTATAGCATTCATAACAACAAAAGGTACTATGGATAAGAAAAATCCAAGTGTAAGAAGATATATTGCTCAAAGAGCGGACTTAATAGGTGCTATTAGATTACCAAATAACACATTTATAAGAAACGCAGGAACAGAAGTAACATTCTGATATTATCTTCCTACAAAAAAGGGCTAATATGACCGATATTATTCCAGATTGGGTATATTGCGATACAGACAAAAATGGAATTGAAATGAATAAATATTTTGTCGATAATCCTGAAATGATACTTGGCAATATGGAAATGAAAAGTACACAATTTGGCAGACTAGACGCTACTTGTGTTCCTTCAGATAATCAAAATTTGGATGAGCAATTAAGTTATGCTATAAGCAATATACACGCACAAATTGAGGACTTTGAAGTTGAAAACGAGTTAGAAGAAAACGATACATCAATACCTGCTGATCCAAGCGTACGAAATTTCTCATATACTATCGTAAATGATAAGGCTTACTTTAGAGAAAATAGCAAAATGTATCTTCAAGATATTCCACTTACAAATGAAAACAGAATAAAGGGAATGATTGAATTAAGAGAGCAGGTAAGGCAAGTTATTGATTATCAGATGTATAATCATCCTGCCGATGAAATTACTACAGCTCAAGCAAAACTAAATGAAATATACGATAAATTTACAAAAGAATATGGATTGATAAATTCAAGAGCTAATTCAACTGCTTTCAATAATGATAGCAGTTATTTTTTGCTTTGTTCACTTGAAAAGTTAGACGCAGATGGTAAGTTCATTGGTAAAGCCGATATATTTAGTAAAAGAACTATCAATGCAATAAAAGAAGTTGATAAGGTTGATACATCTGAAGAGGCATTAATATTATCTATTTCTGAAAAAGCTAAAATTGACTTTGACTATATGAGTAAACTTACATCAAAGAGCAAAGAAGAGCTTATAACAGACTTGGATGGTATTATTTTTAAAATACCTTTTGAAGATAGATATGTTCCAGCAGATGAATATTTAAGCGGTAATGTTAGATCTAAACTTAGACAAGCAGAGCTTGCTTTTGAGAATGATAAAAGTTATGCAGTTAATGTTGAAAGACTAAAGGAAATAGTACCTAAAGACTTATCTGCTAGTGAAATAGGCGTTAAATTAGGCTCAACTTGGATACCAACTAACATTGTAAGACAATTTATATTTGAATTACTTGAAACACCTTTTTATAAGCAAGATGATATAAATGTAAGATACTCGGATATAACTTCAGAATGGTATGTTGATGGAAAAACTTATGATAGAGCCAATGTTAAAGCTAATTCAACCTATGGTACGGATAGAATAAATGCATATAAGATAATTGAGCAAACTTTAAACCTAAAAGATGTAAAGATATTTGATACGATTGTAGATGCAGATGGTAATAAACAAAGAGTTTTAAATCGTAAGCAAACTGCAATAGCACAAGCTAAACAAGATGCAATAAAACAGGCTTTCCAAGATTGGATATGGAGTGATCCAGATAGAAGAAATATGCTAACTAGGATTTACAATGATAAGTTTAATTCTATTAGACCACGAACTTACGATGGCTCACATCTTAATTTCTATGGTATGAATCCTGAAATAAAATTAAGACCACATCAACTAAATGCAATAGCACATGTTTTGTATGGAAATAATGTTTTATTAGCACATGAAGTTGGAGCAGGAAAAACTTTTGAAATGGTCGCAAGTAGTATGGAAAGTAAACGACTTGGACTATGCAATAAACCATTGTTTGTTGTTCCAAACCATATTATTGAGCAATTTGCATCAGAATTTTTACAACTATATCCATCAGCTAATGTATTAGTTGCAACAAAGAAAGACTTTGAAACTAAAAACAGAAAGAAGTTTTGTAGTCGAATTGCAACTGGCGAATACGATGCAATAATAATTGGTCATAGTCAGTTTGAGAAAATACCTATGAGTGCTGAAAGACAAAAAGCACTAATACAAGAGCAAATAAATGATATTATTTTGGGCATAGATGATACTAAACGAAATAAAGGAGAGAATTATACAATTAAACAGCTTGAAAAGACTAAAAGGCAGTTAGAAACTAAACTTGAAAAGCTGAATAACCAAGATAAAAAGGATGATGTAATTACTTTTGAAGAGCTAGGAATTGATAAGTTATTTGTTGACGAGGCACATAATTACAAAAGTTTGTTCTTATATACCAAAATGAGAAATGTTGGTGGTATTGCTCAAACTGAAGCTCAAAAGTCCTCAGATTTGTTTTTGAAGTGTCGCTATTTAGATGAGATAACTGGCGGAAAAGGAGTTGTATTTGCTACTGGTACGCCAGTTTCTAATTCAATGGTTGAGTTATATACTATGCAACGATATTTACAATATGATGATTTAAAGAAACAAGGACTTGAACATTTTGATAATTGGGCATCTACATTCGGAGAAACAACAACAGCCATCGAACTTGCTCCAGAAGGTAGCGGTTATAGAGCAAAAACAAGATTTGCCAAATTTCATAATCTACCTGAACTAATGAGCCTATTTAAAGAGATAGCAGACATTCAGACTGCAGATACATTAAATCTGCCAACTCCCAATGTAGAAAATCATAATATAGTTATAAAACCTAGTCAGATACAAAAAGACATGGTTTTACAGCTTGGAGATAGAGCCGAGAAAATTCGTAACGGACAAGTTGATGCAGCATCAGATAATATGCTTAAGATAACAAATGAAGGAAGAAAACTAGCACTAGATCAAAGACTTATCAATCCGCTTCTGGAAAGTGCTGAAGAAAGCAAACTGAATACCTGTGCAAGTAATATTTATGATATTTGGGATAAAGGTAAAGAAAACAAGTTAACTCAATTAGTCTTCTGTGATTTATCAACGCCAAAGACGAATTCGGCTTATGAACAAGAACCATTTTCTGATGTCTATAACGAATTAAAGAAAGCACTTATACAAAAAGGTATTCCTGAAAATGAAATAAGATTTATACACGAGGCAGACACAGAGGCTAAAAAGAAAGAATTGTTTAGTAATGTCAGAAATGGAAATGTTCGAGTATTGATTGGCTCTACGCAAAAAATGGGAGCAGGCACAAATGTGCAAGATAGACTTGTTGCTTTACATCATATTGATTGTCCTTGGCGACCATCAGACCTAACTCAAAGAAATGGAAGAATGATAAGACAAGGAAACACAAATAATAAAGTACACGTTTTTTCTTATGTAACAGAAGGAACATTTGATGCTTATTTATATCAGTTAGTTGAACAAAAGCAAAAGTTCATCTCACAAATAATGACATCTAAAACACCAATGAGAACTATGGAAGATATTGATGAAAAAGCATTGTCCTATGGAGAGATAAAAGCACTAGCAACAGGTAATCCTAAAATACTGGAGAAGACTACGCTAGATAGTGAGGTTGCAAAGCTAAACATACTAAAGCAAAGTTTTATGAATCAGAAATATGAATTACAGGATAAAATAATAAAACTATATCCTCAGCAGATTGCAATATTAGAAGAAAAAATTGAGGCAATGGAATATGACATTGTTTCATTACAAAATCAGCTTAATAATAATTCTGATAGCTTTGCACCAATGACAATAAATAACATTACATATACAGAAAAAGAAGATGCTGGTAAGAAATTACTAGAGTGTTGTCAAGCAATAAAGAGCTGTGGAGAAACTACCATAGGAGAATATAAGGGCTTTAAAATGTCATTATACTTCGACACATTTGATAAGCGATTCACTCTTAAATTAAAAAATAAATATAGTTATAGTGTAGATTTAGGTATAGACATATATGGTAATTTAACAAGAATAAATAATAGACTTGAACAAATAGAAAAAGACTTACCTGATGAAAGAAATTCATTAGATAATATCAAACATCAATTAGAAACAGCTAAACTGGAAGTACAAAAAGAATTCCCACAAGAACATGAATTACAAGAAAAGCAAAAAAGACTTGATGAACTTAATATTGAACTTAGAATAAATGAGCAAGAGAAGGAATTGTTTGGAAATGAGGTAGAAGAAAATAGTAAAGATAAAACTCCTCAAAAGGAATTTGTAAGATAGGTTGAATATAAAAATTCTCTATGATAAAATCTCTCCAAGATTAAGAGCGTTATGGGAGGTAAGAAAGATGAGTAAAGTATTAGTAAGTTATTTTTCAGCAAGTGGAGTAACGAAAGGAGTTGCTGAAAAAGTTGCAAATACAATTAATGGAGATTTATTTGAAATTGAGCCTGTAGAAAAATATACAGATGCAGATTTAGATTGGACAAATAAACAGAGTAGATCATCTATCGAAATGAATGAAAATATAAAGCCAGAAGTATTAAATAAGGTAGCTAATTTAGATGAATATGATACTATATGTTTAGCATTCCCAATTTAGTGGTATAAAGAGCCAACAATTATTGATAAGTTTTTAGAAGAAAATGATATGTCAAATAAAAATATTTATGTATTTGTAACAAGTGGTTCTTCTTCAATAGATTCTACATATAGAAGTCTAAAAAATAACTTTCCAAACTTAAATTTTATTGATGGAAAGAGATTTACAGGAAGAGAATCAAATGAAGAATATAAAAATTGGATTACAAAATAAAAATTCAGTAAACAAGATATTGAAACTTGACTAGCAGATTAAAAATAGTAATTTATTGTTTAAAAGTGCAACCATAAGTTGCTAGAAAAATGATAACAAAGAATGTATAATAACAACAAAGGAGGAATTTTAATGAAATTCTGTGAGAATTTATATACATTAAGAAAAAATATGAAGATAAGTCAAGAGCAACTTGCTGAATTAGTTGATGTATCAAGACAAAGTGTTTCAAAATGGGAATTAGGAGAATCATATCCAACAGTTGAAAATATTTTTAAATTATGTGGTGTATTAAAATGCAAAATGAATGAACTTATTAATGAAAACTTATCTGACTTTGAACTATTGAGTGATGATGTAAAAAATATTGAAAAAGGATATGAAAGATTCTTAGGATATGCAGATACTTATGATGAAGGCAGACCTAAATTACCTAGTAAGGCTATTGAATTGCTAAAAATATATTATGAAAACGAAATTGATACAATTTTGCAATACAGATGTAATAGAGCGTACATTATTTGATATGAGACGCTCTCCTGCGATGGAACAATTCATTGTACAAAGTGAGGTATCGGATACAAAAACTGCTCATGCTCATTCAAAAGCTGAAATAGACAGAGCTAAAGCAAATGAATATTTAGAATCTTATGAAAATACTGAAGAAATTGTATCAAATTACGGACAGCAAATAGCTAATGCAAATACTGAAAAGGGGTTAAGGATAAGAGGTAATCAAGATCAAGTTGAAAATGGTAAAGTAGCTTTAATGAGAGTTATAGCACGACAGCAAGGAATGGTTCCTGGAGATGTAGAAATGAAGGGAAAGAATTGTGTATGCAATTTAAACGAACATACAGATTCTCTAAATCCGCAATTAACATTAAAACATGAATTATCTACAGAAGATATGATATTTTCAATAACTCCGAAAAGCATTAAAACGGATACTATTGCAAGTGGGGTTAGAATTTCTGAAATAAATCAAATGATAAGAAAAATAAAGGATAAAATAATGGTATCTATCAGAGGAACAGTAATTAATATAAATGAAAAGGAAGACTCACAAAATAGATAATGTCATAGCAAAAAAAGGGTTCTGAATTAAAATCAGAATCCTTTTTTTTATAGTTCTTTTGAAAATTCTTCAAGAGAAATCTCTTCGTTAGTAGCTCTATTATATAATTTTATATCAAAATTACAGATGTCAGCATAATTAACAATAGTTTGAAAATCTGGCTGACTATTTCCACGCTCATAACTTGAAATAGTGGTATCGTAAACAGAAAGTTTGTCGCCAACTTGTATCTGTGATAACTTTGTATTTGCGTTTCTCATATTTTTTAGAATATTTCCAATTACGACTTTCTTCATCAAAAAACCTCCCTTAAAAACCTTTCGTACATTATTTCAAAAATTTTAGGAGATTTCACATAATCGCAAGTATCTTGCGATTATTTATGATAGTGCGACAGGCATGTCGTTTAACTAATCGGTGCAAGTCCGCATTGGAGGTATATATCGCTAACCAATTAGAGAAGCACAAGCTATCCATCGTGAGGTGGAAGTGGAGGAAGTGTGTAT
>CAKPRA010000041.1 GCA_934180065.1 uncultured Clostridia bacterium
ATGGATTTATCACGATAAAAGTGTGAAATTCGAGCTAAAACCTGAAATTAGCCGATTAATATAATATCCCCAAATTGGAGGCTTTTACCCCCGTATGTACTACTGAAATGATAGCATTTTCGCAAGCTTGTTCATATTTTAAAAATATAAACACAGAGCTTCTAGGACTAAGTATAGATAGCAATCAATCACATTTAGCCTGGGTATTTGATATATACTGTAAAACAGGAGTAAAAATACCATTTCCAATAATAGCAGATAGAAGCGGAGAAATAGCAAGAAAATATGGTATGATATCAAATAGTGTAAGCAACACGGAAACAGTAAGAAATGTATACATAATAGATCCAAACGGAGTAATAAGATTAATATTAGTATATCCACTAAATGTAGGTAGATGTATACCAGAAATATTAAGAGCATTAACAGCACTGCAAACAGCAGATGAAAATAACGGAGCAACACCAGCCAACTGGATGCCATGTAATCCAATAGTAAATCCAGCACCAACAACAGTATGCAAACAGGAAGAAATGATTGATTACATAAACCAAACTAAAAATGGAATGAACTGGTATTTAACATTTAAAACACCACAAAAATGTATAGACAGTACAAATGCAGAATCAAATAATTGCAATAATAAGACTTGTGAAATAAATTGTAAAGAAGACTAAGATTAATAGTTAGAGGTACGGATAAAGAAAATTTAAGTTTGTTAATTATAATATAAGAATGTACAAAAATGATTAAACGATGTACATTCTTTTAATTTTATAAAGAAAATTAGCATTGTACTAGTATAGTTTATATGGTATATTTAATATATATATAAATATAACAATAAAATTTTGGGAGATAAGATGAAGAAAATATATATTATTTTAACTGTTACTGGAACTTGGTTATCAAGGCTAATTAAAATGTATACTAAAGATGAATTTTCGCATGTTTCAATTGCATTAGATTCGAAACTAAATGAAATGTATAGTTTCGGAAGGCTAAAGCCATATAATCCATTTATAGCAGGTTTTGTTCATGAGCGAAAAAACAAGGGAACATTTAAGAGATTTTTTAATACAAGTTGTGTAATTTATGAATTAGAGATTGAAGATGAAAAATATAATAAATTAAAAAATATAATAATTGATTTTAAGAAAAAGAGAAGAGAATTATCTTTTAATATAATTGGTTTATTCCTTGTTGGTTTGAATATTAAATATAGAAAAAACAATTCTTTTTATTGTGCTGAGTTTGTAAAATATGTAATGGATAGATCAAATATCAATGCAAATTTACCTATAATAATAAGACCGGAAAATTTTAAAAATATAGAAGGCACAAAAGTAATATATAAGGGACTTTTGAGAAATTATTCTTATAAGCCTGTTTACGAAATTATGGAATATAAAAAATAGATTTGAATTAATAATTGACAATATTAATATCTTGGAATATAATTTCAAAAGAAAATAAGGAGGAAAGAAAATGAAAAAAATAACAAAAAGTATTTTATTAATGTTAATTGCATTTGTAATGCTATTTACTTTAGCAGGATGTGGAAAAAATGAATCAAATGATGGAAAGTCAAATGATAATAATGAAAAGAAAGTAGAACAAAAAGAATCAAAAGATGCTGTAGTATTTGATTATATCAATAAAATAAAAGGTACAGAAACATTAGAAGAAGTAAATCAAATGATTGGTTCAGAAGGAGAAAAAGGATCAGAAGGAAAAGGTTGGACAACATATGAATGGAAAATAAGTGATGATACAAAATTTTCAGCTACTTTTTATGAAACAAGCAAAACATGTGAAGCAAAAATTACATTTAAAGATGATTTAATAAAAAATGACAAAGTTGATTTTTCAAAATATAATGAAATAAAATCAGCTTTAAATAAAAGCGAAACAGTAACATATGATCAAGTAAAAGAAAAATTTGGTGGAGTTGATGGTACATTAACAAGTTCAGGTTCTTCATCAAAAACATATAGATGGGTAAACTCAAAAGGTGGATATTTAAGTGCTTCTTTTAGTACAAATAGCGGTAAATGTACATTTATTATGGGAAGAATTTAATTAAATAAATTGGTGAAATAAAAAATCTGTTAATTTTTATTAACAGATTTTTTTGTCACTTGGTTGTCACTTTGTATGTGTTATCTTATTAAATAGAAAAGCTCAACAAATGAGTTAAAATAACTTAATGAAAGAGGGAAAATTTTTATGGAAATTTTAAGAGTTGAAAATTTAAGAAAAGTTTACGGAAAAGATGAAAATAAAGTAGTAGCACTTGATAATGTGTCTTTTTCTGTTCAAAAGGGCGAATTTGTTGCAATTGTTGGAGCATCAGGATCTGGAAAATCAACCTTACTTCATTTAATAGGCGGAGTAGATAGGCCTACAGGTGGCAAAGTATATATCGGAGATGAAGATATATATAAGTTATCAGATGATAAACTTGCAATATTTAGAAGAAGACAAATTGGTTTAATATATCAATTTTACAACCTTATACCAATTTTGAATGTTGAAGAAAATATCACTTTACCATTAGATTTAGATGGAAGAAAAATTGATAAAAATGAATTAAATGAAATGCTTGAACTTTTAGGACTTGAAAACAGAAGAAAACATCTTCCAAATGAATTATCTGGAGGGCAACAACAAAGAACATCAATAGGAAGAGCTTTAATTACTAGACCATCTATCATTTTAGCTGATGAACCTACTGGAAATTTGGATTCAAAATCAAGTGATGAAATTGTTTCTTTATTGAAAAAGTCAAATAAAGAGCTTAATCAAACTATTATAATGATTACTCATAATTTAGAAATTGCAAAAATGGCAGATAGAATTATAAAAATAGAAGATGGAAAAATAATATAATTTGTAGTTTTATGAAAGGAGTAAATAATTATGAAAATACTAAATAAATTGACTATAAAGAATCTTAAATTGAATAAAAAGCGCTCAATAGTAACTATAATTGGAATAATCTTATCAGTAGCTTTGATTACTGCTGTATCAACAATGATGATGAGCTTTAAATCAAGTCTAATTAATTTTGAAATAAAAACAGGAGGAAATTATCATTATGCATTTTATAATGTTCCTAAATCAGACTTTACGTATTTTGAAAATAATAGAAATATAGAAAGTTTTTTTACTACAAAAAGTATTGGATATAGTAAACTTGAAAATAGTGAGAATGAAGATAAACCATATTTATATTTTATGGGGGTACATAAAAATGATTTTGATAAAATAGGTGCAGTTTTGTCTGAAGGTAGATATCCGGAAAATACTGATGAAATTGTTATTTCAAGTAATATAAAAACTAATGGAAGAGTTGAATATAAAGTAGGAGATACCATTAAAGTTGATATCGGAAATAGAATTGTTGTAAAATCTGATGATAATAAAATTGATGAGAGCCTAAATAATGAAAACATATTTAAAGATGGAACTATTGTATATCAAGATACTGGATATTTATATAATAATGAAAAATTAGAGCAGATCACCACTAAAGAATATAAAATTGTTGGTATAACAGCAAGACTTTCACGTGGATTTGAGCCATATTCTGCACCAGGATATACTTGTATAACAGTAGATGATGAAACTTTGGAAAATAATAATTATAATGTTTTTTCTAGATATACCAAAAAAGGTCTAAAAAGTGAAGAAAATACTACTGCTCAAATAATTGGAGTAGATATTGATACATACAATAAAGTGAGTGAGGGAACTGCCAGTCCAAAGCAAAACCTTAAATATGAAGATGCAAAATATAAATGTGTAACTAATAGTTATTTAATTAAATTAGAAAAAAATAGCTTTTCAGATGGAACAATGAAAGCAATTTATACATTAGGTGGAATTGTGCTTCTAATTATAATTGTGACTTCGGTTTATTGTATAAAAAATAGTTTTGATATATCAATAACAGAAAAAACAAAGCAATATGGAATGCTTGCAAGTATAGGAGCAACAAAAAAACAGATTAAAAGAAATGTACATTATGAGGGCATAAGACTTGGACTTTATGGAATACCAATAGGAATTCTTTGTGGATTATTTGCTTCATATATTTTAATTATAATTTGCAATTATTTATTAAAAGATATGATGGATGTGGAGTTTTTGCAATTTAAAGTTTCATTTATTGCAATATTATTTTCAATAATATTGAGTATTATGACCATATATTTATCATCAATTAAAAGCGCAAAAAAAGCATCTAAAATTTCTCCAATAGAAGCTATAAGAGGAAACAGTGATATTAAGATAAAATCAAAAAAATTGAGAATTCCAAAATATATTGGTAAAATTTTTGGAATTGGCGGAATTGTTGCATATAAAAACATAAAAAGAAACAAAAAGAAATATAGAACAACTGTTATTTCAATAATAGTTTCTGTTGCAGTATTTATTGCTGTTTCATTTTTCATTGATACTGCATTTAAAGCCGTGAAATTAGAAATGGGTGAATACACATATAATATAAGTGTTATTGTTAGCTCTAAAGAGAATAATACAGATGTTGCAAGTAGTATAATGAAATTACCAAATATAAATAAATGTGCTAAATATACTAGAGAGCAACTAACGGTTAATAATCCTAAATTTTCAAAAGAATTTTATGAATATAACGTATTGTATAAATATAATCAAGTTGAAAAAATTTGTATTTTAGTAACTGGAAAAGAAGAATATAATAGATATATTAAAGAATTGGGATTAAATTATAATAATATAAAAAATAAAGGAATATTGATAAATAATGGTTATGCCAGTACAAAAAAAGACAATAAAAATGTTAAAATCGAATATAATCTTACGGATTATAAAGTCGGAGATTTACTTTCAGGTAAGTTAGATAATTTTGAAAATAATACGGAAATAAAAGACAAAAATATAAATATAGAAATAGGAGCCATAACTTCAAAAGGACCTATGGGATATGAGAATGTGTATTCGGAAACTACATGTGTTGTTTGCGAAGAAGATTTTGAAATCTTGAAAGATGAAAATTCATATATCAATATACTAATAGATTCTTCTAATCCAGATCAATTGCAAGATGATATTGATAATTTAAAATTAAAGGATATTAGTTGTATGAATGTATCTGAACAAGTTAGAATGGTGAATTCAGTATATACATTAATTGCTATTTTCTTGTATGGATTTATTATTGTAATTGCCCTTATTGGAATTACAAATATATTTAATACAATAACTACAAATATGGAGCTTAGATCTAGAGAGTTTGCAACATTTAAAAGTATTGGAATGACTAAAAAAGAATTTAATAGAATGATTTCTTTGGAAAGTTTATTTTATGGAATTAAATCATTAATTATAGGAATACCAATTGGTATAATTTTATCTTATTGGATATATAAAGCATTAGCAATGTCATTAGAATTAAATTTCTTCATACCATTAAAGGCTATTATAATTAGCATTGTTGCTGTACTTGTATTATTATTTACAATAATGAAATATTCAATATCTAAAATTAATAAAAAAAATATTATTGAAACAATTCGAAATGAAAATATATAATGTGTAAGATAAAAAAATGATTTTACTTGTAGATATGGTTTTTATGTAATTAATAGTTATTTTTAGATTGTCAAATTTATCATTTTTGTTATAATTGTAATATAAGTTATATAAAAGCAAGGATTTATAAAATTCCTTGCTTTTAAAGAAAGGTGTAATTTAAAGTGGGTATTTTATTAATTGAGGACAATATTACTATTTCTAAGGGATTACAATATTTTTTTGAGAAAAGTGGATTTAATATGGATATTTCTAATACAATTTCAAATGCAATTGAGAAAATTGAAAATAAGAAATATGATTTAATTATTTTAGATATTGCTCTTCCTGATGGAAACGGTTGTGATTTTTATAAGAATTACATAAAGAAAACTGAGATTCCAACCATATTTTTGACAGCAAATGATACTGAAGATGATATAGTAAAAGGATTTGATTTAGGGGCTGATGATTATATTACCAAACCTTTTTCTTCAAGAGAGCTTTTGGCAAGGGCTAAAAGGATTTTAATGAAAAATAAGAAAAATATTATTTGTGTTAGAAATATTAAATTTGATTTTGAAAAAATGGAAGTATATAAAGATGAAAATAAGATAGATTTTACAAGTTTGGAACTTAAAATATTAAGTTTATTATTTTCTAATATAAATAAGGTGGTATCAAGAGCTTATATATTAGAATGTATATGGAATTGGACCGGAAATGATGTATATGATAATACGGTTACAGTATATATGAAAAGAATTAGAGCTAAAATTGGTGAAGACATAATAATTACGGTAAAAGGAGTGGGGTATCGTATAGATGAAAAATAGATTTAAATTATTGATTAATGTTTTTATAATTATTATAATTTATATTTTACTATCAAGTTTTATTTTAATATATCAAAATAAGAAATATGAAAAAAACTATAATGAGTCAATAGGTATGATAGTTAGCTATGTTAAGGAGAAATATCCAAGTATTAATCAGAATGATATTATAAGTATTTTGAATAATAAACAGGAAGCGGATTATAGTATTTTTAGTCAATATGGTATTGATGTTAGTAATGATGACATAATTGCCGAAAATCAAATAACTTTTAGAAAAACAATTATATTAAATATAGTTCTAATTATAATATTATTTTTAGCAATAATTGGAGTTTGGATGATATATTATTTCAAACAATATAAAAGCATTAAAAATATCACTAATTGTATTAAAGAAATTAATAAGAAAAATTATAAAATAAAGGTTGATGAAAATTCGGAAGATGAACTTTCAATTTTGAAAAATGAAATATATAAAACTACTATTATGTTAAAAGAAGATGCTGAAAATTCAAAATCAGATAAGATAAATTTAAAGAAAAATTTAGAAGATATTTCTCATCAATTAAAAACACCTCTTACTGCAATTAATATTTTGTTGGATAATTTATTGGATAATCCCGATATGGATGAGAAAACCAGAATGGAGTTTTTGAAGGATATTAGTAGAAATATAGCTAACATTAATTTCTTAGTTCAAACATTGCTAAAGCTTTCAAGATTTGATGTTAATGAAGTGAGTTATAATTATAAAAATATAAAATTAAAAGATATAATAGATAAATCTTGCAAAAACATTGAAAGCCTTTGTGATTTAAAAAATGTAAAAATTAAATGTGATTTATCAAGAGATATTGATATATATTGTGACTTTTATTGGCAAGTTGAGGCTATTTCAAATATATTAAAAAATTGTGTTGAATACTCAAATGAAAGCTCTGATGTTATTATAAAATGTTCAGAAAATGATGTATATATATTAATAGAAATAATCGATTTTGGAAAAGGTATGAGTGAAGAAGAGCAAAAGCATATTTTTGAAAGATTTTATAAAGGAAAAAATTCTAATAATGAAAGCTTTGGGATAGGACTTGCTCTGGCTAAAACAATTATAGAAAAAAATAATGGTAAAATTAATGTAGAATCTAAACTAGGGGAAGGTACAAAATTTAGTATAAGATATTATAAATTCTGAAAATTATTACGTAATTTGGGTATGCGAACAAAGACGCAGACTTAAAAATGTTTTAAATAGAGCAAATGTTATTAATGTCCGCTTTTGCTCTATAATAGGAAAGTTTAATATATAAGTATAATTTTTTTTATGAATAATTTCTTAGATAGTGCAAATGTTATCAATGCCAGTTTTTTTCTTGTAAAATAGGTTGTAATATATTAAGTATAATATTATAATACAGATGGAAGGAGGATATTTTTGCTAGAGTATATGTAAAAAGCAGAAAAAATTGCTTTTTGTGATTATAAATTAATTAAAGTTTTGAGATTAAGGGGGAAAACAGATGATAAAGAAATTAAATATATGTATATTGTTATGTATATGTTTGTCAACAATAATTTTTTCAATGAGCATTAATAAAAATGCTTATGCAAGCGAAAAAAATGAAGTAAATTTAAATAATACTTATGGATATGAAGCAACAGGCAATGAAGTACCAACTATAAGTTATCCAGATAATATAAGTATAAAAGCAGTATATGACGGATATGGTATGGAAATTTATTTAAATGGAGAAAGAATCGGAGCAGAATCTAGTAGTATATTAGGTACTGGAAAAGGATTTGCAACAGGAGATATTAATAATCTTATTGAAATACAATTAGCATTTGGTGATGGAACTATTGGAAGTGTGGTTGTAAATGATACAGAAATAACCTTACCAAAAGAGGAAAAGGATAGAGTTAGTTTTTCTGTTAAACCTGCTTCAGAGTATAGAATATTAGTAAAAAAGAGCAGGAATACTTCAGATATACCAAGAACAATAATATGGGATTATGATAAAGAAAATAATTCTAGTCTAAAAGATAGTGAGCTTATAAAAAATGGAACAGTAGAAATAATAGATATTAAAGATAAAAATGGTAATTCAGTTGGATTAGATACTGTAAAACAGGATTTGAAAAAAAATAATGGTTGGGCGAGCATAATTCCAGGTTATAAAGTAATATTTAGATTAAAGCCAGATTATGGTTATCAATTAACTTCTATAACTATAAATGATGAAAAATTAATTGCCGGAAAAGAGCAATCAACATTTGAATATACTATGCCTGATACAAATGTGCATATCTCAGGAATATTTGAAAAAGTTGATGATAAAGTAAATAATGAATCTAAAAAAATTAAAAATGGAAAGATTGTTATTGATGGAAAAGAAATTGATTCTGGATCAGTTGTTTTATCAGTAAATGATGCAAAGTTATCAGAAAATCAAATAAATAATTTTGAAAACAATGCAAATAATTATAAAATAATGTCTTATTTAGATATTAAGTTAAATCAAGTTTTATATAAAGGTACAGAAAATGATACTTGGGTAAATAAAATAGATAAATTAAATAATAATGCCAAAATTGCACTTCAACTAGAAAATGGCGTTGATGGAAATGAAGTTGTTATAATACATGAAAAACATGATGGAACTTATGAAATTATACCAACAGTTTTTGATTCTAATACAAATACAATTACATTTGAAACATCAAGCTTTTCAAATTATGCAATAGCAAGTAAAACAGTTGAAAACAAAGAAAATACAGCTATATCAGATAATACGGAAAATATTAAAAATCCAAAAACTGGTGATAATATAGTTATGTATACAGTAGTTGCATTAATTTCGATTATAGGAATATTTGTTATAAAGAAGAAAATATTATAAAATAATTTATAAGAATTATATATGATAAAAATAGGTGTGAAAAAATTTTACATCTATTTTTTTGTGATAGAAATGTTTAATATACGAGTGTTATTTGTCAAAACATTACACAGAAAATCAGATAAAGTAATAGTTTTCCAATATTAAGGAATAATAAAATTAAATATTTTAATAGGGAGGAATTACTTTGGAAGAATCATTATGGATTTCAGATACAAAGAAAACAAATTATCAGACATTGGAAGAAGATGAGAGGGCTGATGTTTGTGTAATTGGAGGAGGAATTGTTGGAGCAATAACAGCATATTTATTGACAAAAAAAGGATTAAATGTGATTGTACTAGAAAAAGATAAATTATGTATGGGAGTAACAGCAAATTCCACAGCAAAATTGACAAGTCAGCATGGTTTATTTTATAAATATTTATATGATGAATATGGAGCAGATTTTGCAAAGTTATACTTAGAATCAAATGAAAATGGGATAAAGCTTGCAGAAGAAATAATACAAAATGAAAATATTGATTGTGATTTTGAAAAAAAAGATTCCTATGTTTTTGCAACAACTATAACAGAATTGGAAAAAGTTAAAAAAGAGCTTAATACATTAAATAAATTAGGGTTTGATGCTGAATATGTTGAAAATATAAAAATACCTGCTGATAATGTGTTAGGTGCAATAAAATTTAAAAATCAAGCTCAATTTAATGCACGAAAATATACACTTCAATTATTTGAAAAAACATCAAATTTAGGTGCAAAAATATATGAGAATAGTAAAGTAGAAAAAATTGAGAAAATGGGAGAAAATTATTCTATAAGTGTTGGGAAAAATGAAGTAACAGCAAAAAATGTTGTTATTGCAACACATTATCCAATAAAAAATTTCCCAGGTGTATATTTTAGTAAAATGTATCAAGATAAAACATATGTAATTGCAGTTGACATAGGTGAAAATAAAAAGATGATAGATGGAATGTTTATACAATCTTGTGAACCAATTATTTCATTTAGAACAGCAAAATATAATGAAAAGGAGTTATTAATAGTTGCCGGGTCAGGACATAAAACAGGACAGCCAAACTCAAAAATTGAAGATAATTTTATTAATTTAGAAAATTATATAAAAAAATATTATCCAAATTCAAAAGTCGTGTTCAAATGGTCAACAGAAGATTGTATAACATTAGATAAAATTCCATATATAGGCAAATTTTCAAATCTATTACCAAATATGTATGTTGCGACAGGATTTAAAAAATGGGGAATGTCTACTTCTCATGTTGCTGGAAAAATTATAACTGATTTAATTTTAAACAATAAGAATAAATATGCTGATATATACAAAGCAACAAGATTAAATCCAATAAAAAATATCAAAGAGCTTGGAAATATGATAAAAGAAAGTACAAACTCATTGGTTTTAAATAAACTAAAACCAATTAACACAGAATTTAAAGATATCAAATTAGGCGAAGGTGGAATAGTTGAAATAGATGGAGAAAAAGTTGGAATTTATAAAAGACAAGATGGTAAAATTTTTGCTGTAAAACCATATTGTGGTCATTTAGGATGCTTAATATCATGGAACAACCTAGAAAAAACGTGGGATTGTCCCTGCCATGGCTCCAGATATGATTTTATGGGAAATATAATTACAGAGCCTACAGTTAAAGGGTTAAGCAGATATGAATTTGAATAAAGTAATGGTAAAATAGATATGAAAAAGAAGTGGACATAAAAATGTTTTAAATGGCAAAATGTTATTAATGTCCTCTTTTTTGTTATAATTTAAGTTTTGCGTAAAAATAAAATCTGCATTTGTAGCTCAGTATTTTTTGATGCTCTTATCAATGATTATATATGAGTTTTTAGTTTGCAAAGGAGTTTTTTGAAATATTACTGTTTTGAAATATTTAATGAAATTTCCTTGTTTATTTGGAAAAAGCATTGACTAAACGGAAAAATGATGATATTAATATTAAGCATAGAAATTTGACGAAAATCAAAAAAATTTAATTCAAAAAATTTAAAATTCTAAGTGTGTAAATTCATACACAAAAAATTCAAAATAATTGAATACTCAAAATAAATATGCTAAAATGGAGGCGATAAATGAGTAATTTAAAACCAACGAACGACTTTGGAAAAAAAATTAGGACTATTCATTATCAATGAAAATATGGAGGAAATAAATATGATTGATAATAAATATGTAAAAAAAGCAGAAAAAGAGCTTGAATACTTAAGCGGAGATGAAGAAACAAGAAGATTAGCAGAATTAAGAGAAAAAGCAATAAGAGATGAATTAGCCGCAATTGCTCAAGCACGAGAAGAAGGAAAAAGTGAGGGAATAATTCAAGATAAAAAAGAAATTGCAAAAAAAATGATTGAAAAGCAACTTAGTATAGCTCTAATAATGGAAATGACAGGATTAACTAAAGAAGAAATCGAAAAGTTATAATTTTATTTTGAAAAAGTCAAATTTCTATGTTAACATGAAACAACTTAGAAAAAAGTATGATAAAATAAGTAAAAATGCTAAAGCAAGGAGAAAGTATATGAGTAATAATTATGAATTTTTTATAGCAGGTAGAGCTAGAAATAGAGAAAATATATTAAAAATATGCAATATTTTTGATAAGTATAATATATCATATTATTGTTTTATAAAAAATGAAAATCAGTGGGGATTTGGAAATGAAAATCAAACTCCTGAAGAGAAACAAAGAGAGTTTGAGTCATTAAATTTAAAAAGTGATACTGTTTTAAATCTGTTTAAAACAGATTTAAAACAGATTTAGAAGGAGAAAAAAGCTCAAAAAACCTGTTATTAGTGTTACCAGCAGGAAAAGCTGCACATATCGAATCTGGAATTGCATATGGTTTAGGAAAAAAATGTTATGCAATTGGTGAGTATGAAGCAACAGATTCTTTGTATAACATATTTGAAGAAATATTTAATAATGAAACTGAATTAGAGGAATTTTTGAAAAAATATAATGCATAAATTTACATTAGTTTGTAAATTTGGTTTAAAATGTTTAATATTAAAATAAATATTAAGATGTTATTTGGATTGGAGGGCAAATATGTCAGATATTAGTGTATTTGGAGATTCTGTTTTAAAGGGGGTAATATATGAAAATAATGCATATAAAGTTTCCAAAGATAGATTCTCAAATATATGTGAAGATGTTTTGGGAATATCAATAGAAAATAAAGCAAAATTTGGTAGTACAATTAATGTTGGGAAAAATATAATTTCTAAAAATATCGACTTGATTAAACAGACAAAGAGCAAGTATGTTGTAATGGAGTTTGGTGGAAATGATTGTGATTATAATTGGATTGAAGTATCAGAAAATCCAAATAAAGAGCACTATCCTAAAAGTACAATAAAAGAATTTATAGAAATATATTCTGGGCTTATAAATGAATTAAAAAAATTGGACAAAATACCGGTATTATTATCACTTCCACCAATAGATTCAGATAAATATTTTAACTATATAACAAGAAAACTAAATGCTGATAATATATTAAAGTGGATGGAAGGAAATAAACAATTTCTTACCAATTGGCATGAAAGATATAATATAGAAGTCTTTAAACTAGCAATAAATAATAATATTCCAATAATAGATATAACATCAAAATTTTTAGAAATGAAAAATTACTCTGAATTATTGTGCGATGATGGAATACATCCTAATGAAAAAGGACATTTATTAATAGCAGAAATGATAAAAGAGCATATAGAAAGAAGAAAAATTAAATTAGTAAATTAATCATTATATGCAATACAAGAAGTTGTAAAAGATAGGAATCTCGCACACAATCCATTAGGAGCAATATATAAAGCTGATGGTTATTATAAGAATAGAATTTAATGAATAATGATTTTATAAAAAGAAATCTATATTAGGGACAAATATAGATTCTCGAATATAATAAAAAATAATAATTTAAGACGGTGATGTTATGAATTTAATTTTTAGTATTATGGCTTTAGTCGGTGGGTTATTATGCTGCACGGGAGATTTACTTTTCGATTTAAAAGGAAAAGGTAATGAAAAATTAGGAACGTCAAAAAATATTGATAGCAATTGGAGTAAAATGGCTGAATGGAGGTTCGGAGCATCTATTATATGTGCAATGTTTGGAGTAATATTGATAGGCTTCGGATTTTATGCTATAGCAGATATGATTAGAGGAAATAATATAATACTATCAAATATAATTTTAATAACAGGATTTATAGGTTGCATAGGAGGATTATTTATTCATTCTTTATTATGCATTCAAGCAGTTATTTATAAACGAATTACTGATAATGGTAAAACGAATTTTGAAATTGCTGATAATACATTGGAAGGTTTCTATAAAGCTATAATTTTTCATTTATGTTAATATATTGTGTACTAATGATTGCAGATATATGTGTTGCAGTAGCAGTATTAAGCGGAGCGTTAGGTGTACCTAAGTGGATGGCTTTATTAAATTCAATAGTATTTTTGATTATAGGTATAGTATTTAGAAAAATTAATCCAAATAAATTTCAGGATTTACCAGGTATTATAATGCCAAGTTTAGGACTAGCTATGATAGGTGTGATTGGAATTGTAGCGTATTTTATTTAATAACAAATTCACATAATTTATTACTAATATTGGAAATATACCAGGAGTATTTGGCTAGAAATTGAAGAATTAACTGTAAAGAATAGGCAATGCAAAAAATTCCTAAAAGTGTTGGAAAACTGGATGAGAAACAAAAATAGTGTATCATTTTTTGGACTTGGGGAACAGATGCATAATCCAAATTTCAAAGGTATCGAATTCAAGACCTTTGAAAATGAAGCATATCAAAATAAAATTGAATGGCATGCAAAAAGTATTAATAGATGGAAATAAAAAGGAGTAAGATTATGGGAATAATATCATTAGCAAGTGGTAATTCATGTTGGAGAGGTTTAGATTATTACAAAAATAAGAAGATTATTGAATTAAATAAAATAAATGAAAATGTGTATGAAAGTGTCGTAGAAGGAACTGATAACTACAATGTGCATTTAGATATTGAGCATCCTAGAAAATCTACATGTGATTGTCCTTTGGCTAAAGGAAAAAGAATAATATGTAAGCATATAGTTGCAACGTATTTTGCTGCTTTGCCAAGAGAAGCAAAAGAATTTGAAGAAGAGCAAGAAAAATTACAACAAGAGCATGAAAAAGAGAAAGATGCGGAATATGAAAAAGTAATTAAATATTTGAATAAAATGAAAAAGCAAGAATTAATCAACGAATTAATTCAAGTGTTTGATTATGGACCTGAATGGATATATAATGATTTTGTAAAAAGAAATTTATATTAAACTAGATGATATTAGAAAGAAGGATTTAATAATAGTAATTGTGGTTATTTAGAATTAAAAAATAAAGTAAAATGTATTTATATTGATAAAGATAAAAATGTTGAAATTGATTTTAAATAAAAAAATTAATAGAAAGGAGAATAACATATGGACAATAAAAACTTACAAATAACTAATCATGATTTTTTAATATATAGGGATTCGAACAATGACGTTAAGGTTAGTGTAATGTTAATAAATAACGATATATGGCTTACTCAAAATTTGATTGCAGAATTGTTTGGTGTAGGAAGAAGCACAATAACTGAACATATTAATAATATATTTAATAGTGGTGAACTTGATAAAAATAACACCGTCGGAAAAACCGACGTTGATAATTCTAAAAAACCTGTAAAGATATATAACCTTGATATGATTATT